>NZ_PPEL01000037.1 GCF_002899695.1 Rubneribacter badeniensis | reverse complement strand
AGGGCGGCTTTCTCGCATATGGGCCATGCGGTCGGCGCGCTTGCCGACGAGGAACGGAAGAGGGGGGCCTGCCAAGCAGCAAAGCGAAACGGGCGCGAAGCAAGCGTCGGACAAGCGCCGGGAGCGAGGGACGGGGCTGACGAGGGGGAATGGCCGCAAGGACCCCATCGGGCGCCCTTGCGCAGACGCGCAGGCGGAACCGCTTGGAGGCCGCATCGCGAATCGCAAGGAAGCCCCTTCGCCCGACCCGCTCGCGGAGAAGCCTCGGGGCCAGGCCCCCTCGCGACGCGAAGGCGCGCAGGCCGCGCGCTGCGGGCGCTTCCGCTGCCCGGAAGCCGCGTCCCGCTCCGCATCTTCCGGGCCTCTGGTAGAATGCTTCCCCGATGCCCGTTCCCGATCCACGGAGGCCCCTTCATGGTCGAACACGCCCATAACGCGACGGACGCGCCCGCACCCCTCGACCCCGAAGGCGACGCCTTCTCGCACAGCTCGCTCGGCCGCCTGTCTCCCACCTGGTGGGAGCCCGAGGAGGGCGAGCCCGCGCCCGAGCCCTGGCTCGATGCCGAAGCCGCCCTCGACCGCTTCCTTAGCTGGACGGCCGCACGCGGCATCGAGCTGTGGCCCCATCAGGAGGAGGCGCTCATGGCGCTCATGATGGGCGACCACGTGATCTTGGGCACGCCCACCGGCTCGGGCAAGTCGCTCGTGGCCCTGGGCCTGTGCTTCATGGCCATGGCCACGGGAAGGCGCTCGTACTACACCGCCCCCATCAAGGCGCTCGTGAGCGAGAAGTTCTTCGACCTCGTGGACGTCCTCGGCCGCGAGAACGTGGGGATGGTCACGGGGGACGCGCACATCAACGCGGGCGCGCCCGTGGTGTGCTGCACGGCCGAGATCCTTGCGAACCAGGCGCTGCGTGAGGGCGAGGGGGCCGACGTGGGGTGCGTCGCCATGGACGAGTTCCATTTCTTCGGCGACTACGACCGCGGCTGGGCGTGGCAGGTGCCGCTGCTCACGCTGCCGAAGACGCAGTTTCTGCTCATGAGCGCGACCCTCGGCGACATGGGCGCCGTCGCGGGCGCGCTCAAGGAGCGCACGGGCGCGGACGTGGACGTGATCGCGGACGCGCCGCGCCCGGTGCCCCTGTCCTACGAGTACGCCGAGACGCCCCTCGAGGCCACGGTGGAGCTGGCCCTGCGCAAGGGGGAGGCGCCGCTGTACCTCGTGCATTTCTCTCAGGACGCGGCGCTGGCCTCGGCGCAGGCGCTCTCGAGCTACGGAGTGGCCACGAAAGAGCAGCGCGACCAGGTGAAGGAGGCGCTTCGCGGCACCCGCTTCACCACGGCGTTCGGCAAGACGCTCAAGCGGCTTCTGCAAAGCGGGGTGGGCGTGCATCACGCGGGGATGCTGCCACGCTACCGGCTGCTCGTGGAGAAGCTTGCCCAGCAGGGGCTTCTGCCCGTCATCTGCGGCACGGACACGCTCGGCGTGGGCATCAACGTGCCCATCCACACCGTGGTGCTCACCGCGCTCTCGAAGTTCGACGGCCGCAGGATGCGCCGCCTGCGCGCTCGCGAGTTCCACCAGATCGCAGGGCGGGCGGGCAGGAGCGGCTTCGACACCGAGGGCGTGGTGGTGGCCCTCGCGCCCGAGCACGAGATCGAGAACGCGAAGCTCGTCGCGAAGGCGGGGGGCGATCCGAAGAAGCTGCGCAAGGTCAAGAAGAAGCGGCCTCCCGAGGGCTTCGTCACCTGGAACGAGCCGACGTACCGGCGCCTGATCGAGGCCGCCCCCGAGACGCTCAAGCCACGCCTGCGCGTCACGCATTCGATGGCGCTTTCCGAGGTGGTCCAAGGCGGCGACGCCTACGCGCGCGTGCGGCGGCTCATCGCCGACTCGCTGCAGACCGATGAGGAGAAGGCGGCGCTCGCCGCACGCGCCGACGAGGTGTTCCAGACGCTTATCGAGGCGGGCGTGGTGGAGCGCGCCGAGGGCGAGGACGGCTCGGCGTCGTACGCGACCACCGTGGACGTGCCGGAGGACTTCGCGCTCGACCAGCCCCTCTCGCCGTTTCTGCTGGCGGCGCTCGACCTCTTCGACCCCGAGGACGAAGGCTACGCGCTCGACGTCGTCTCGCTCGCGGAGGCCACGCTGGAGGATCCGCGCCAGGTGCTGCGGGCGCAGGAACGCGCCGCGCGCGAGAAGGCGGTGGCGGAGATGAAGGCCGACGGCATCGAGTACGAGGAGCGGATGGAGCGCCTTGCCGACGTCACCTATCCGAAGCCCTTGGAGGACGTGCTGGCGGCCGCGTTCGAGCGCTACTGCGAGGGCGTGCCGTGGGCGCGCGACTTCGAGCTGTCGCCGAAGTCGGTGGTGCGCGACATGGTGGAGACGGCGTCGGACTTCAAAACCTACGTGCAGCGCTACAAGATCGCGCGCTCGGAGGGGACGCTTCTGCGCTATCTGGCCGACGCCTACCGCGTGCTCGAGCGCACGGTGCCCGCGAACAGGCGCGACGAGCGGCTGGAGGACATCGTGTCGTGGCTCGGCTTCCTCGTGCGGTCGGTGGACTCGAGCCTCGTGGACGAATGGGAGAGCGCGGGCGAGACGGAGGACGCCGCGCCGCCCGCGTCCGCCGACGCCATGGTGGCCGACCGTCGCGGGCTTACGGTGCTCGTGCGCAACGCCCTCTTCCTGCGCGTGCGGCTGGCTTCGCGCGGGCAGGTCGAGGAGCTGGGCCGCCTCGACGAGGAAGGGGGCTTCGGCGAGGCGCGCTGGCGGCGGGCGCTCGACGCGTACTTCGAGGCGCACGGGGAGGTGCTGGTGGACGCCGACGCGCGCTCGTCGGCCTACCTCGACATCGACGAGTCCGACGAGCGGACGGATCACGTGTGGCATGTTCGCCAGGTGTTCAGCGACCCGGAGGGCGACCACGACTTCGCCATCGTCGCCGACGTCGACCTCGACGCCACCCAGGAGGAGGGCGAGGCCGTGTTCAAGGGCCTGCGCGCGGGGTTCTTCGAAGAGCTGTAGAAAGGCTGCGGTCGGCGGGCGGCTTTCGCTGGCCTTGGTCTGGCGGGCGGCCTCTATCTGTTTGATTTAGTCAGCGAGCCTTGCCGCTTTGATTTGGCGGCAAACTCCCATTTCTCTGTCGAAAATTCGCGATCGGCGAACGCTTGGGGACGCTTCAGCGGCGTTTCGAACTTCGCTGCGATCATGCGAGATGAGC
The DNA here is from genome assembly GCF_002899695.1 of Rubneribacter badeniensis. Lineage (GTDB taxonomy): Bacteria > Actinomycetota > Coriobacteriia > Coriobacteriales > Eggerthellaceae > Rubneribacter > Rubneribacter badeniensis. The sequence goes on along the minus strand of NZ_PPEL01000037.1, from coordinate 23,337 downwards.
GTAGCGGGGTTTCGATCTTGGCTTTCCCCATTGCGCTTACCGGGGGGGGGGGGGCTCAAAGTGTTCGCCAATCGTAAGTTTTCGACAGGGGAAGGCGAGTGGCGGCGAGATTGCGGTTGCCTATGCTCTGACGCGCGAAGCAGCAGAGGGTGCGCTGGCCGTCTTCGACGGCAGCCGGCATCGCGAGGCGGGGCGTCTCTCTCGGTGCCGCAGCGCGCTTGCGGTGCGAGGGAGCTTCGTTTCTTTGGATGTTTCAAGAAAGCGCGAACCGGGAGCGGAAGGGGTGCTACTAAAGGGGTGTTGGCGGCGACGGCGAGAGAGGATGACGGCATGGACGAGCAGAGGGCGGCAGAGGCGCTCGCGCGCGTGGCGCGCGGCGACGAGGCCGCACTCGAGGAGCTGTACCGCGCCTTCGCTCCGGCCGTGCTGGCGTTCGTCCTCGCGCGCGTGGACAGCCGCGAGGCGGCCGAGGAGGTGGCTGCGGACACGTGGCTGGGATGCTGGCGTTCGGCGCGGGCGTTTCGCGGCGACAGCCGAGTGCTCACGTGGCTTCTGGGCATCGCGAAGCGGCAAGCGTGCGCGCGGATGCGGCGGCCGCGGCCGACGGAGTGCGCGCTCGACGAGGCGGCGGCCGAGGCTGTGGCCGATACGGGCGCGGACGGCGATCCGGCGGGCGCGCTCATGGAGGAGGCCGGGGTGTCCGAGATACTGGCTGCGCTCGACGCGCTGCCGGAGGAGTTGGCGGAGACGGTGCGGCTGGCGTGGCTCCACGAACTGCCGTATGCGGAGATCGCCGCCGTGACGGAGGTGCCGGTGGGCACGGTGAAGTCGCGCGTGTCCCGCGCGCGGCAGCTGGTGCGGAAGATGCTGAGGAGGCGGTTATGAGCGAGCGAAGCTGGCGGGAAGCGAAGGAGGCGAAGGGGCGCGCGAAGGGCGACGCAAGTGTTTCGCGGCTTGAGGGCGGCGCTGCGAGCGAGGTTGGGCGGGTGTGCGTAGCCGAGCCCGCGTCCGGTTGTCCGTCTGCGTCCGCATCCGCGAACCTGCGCGCCGCGTTGCGACGGCAGGAGGCGTCCCGCGCGGGCGACGTGCCCGACTTCGCGCGCATCGCAGCGCGCGTGGCGGCAAGGCCCTCCCCGCTCGACGTCCCGCGCCGGTCGGCCGCCGAAGCCGTGCGCCTCGCCGGGACGCTGGCCGTCGCGCAGCTTCGGGTCGTCCCGCATGCCGTGCTGCCAGCCGCGCTTACGGTGGCTGCGGCGGCGGTGGGCGCGGCGTGCCTGATCGGCTCCGTTCCTGCGGTCGAAGCTGCCGCCGACTGGTGGTTCGCCGCGTTTTTGCTGTTCGGCGTGGCCCTCACCATCACGCTGGCGTTGTCGTCGGGGCGCGCGGACGCGCTCTCGCTCGCCACGCCGATCGGCCCGCAAGCCGTCGTGTTGGCGCGGCTTTCGCTCGTGCTGGGCGCGGACGCGCTCGCGGGCCTCGCCGCGTCGGCCCTGTTTGCCTGGTGGGTGCCCGGTGTCGAGTTCGGCGTGGGCGCGGTTGTGGAATCGTGGCTCGCGCCGCTTGCGCTCGTGGCCGGTGTTGCGGCGCTCGCAACCGTGTGGTCGGAGGCTTCGTGGCCGGGTGCGCTGGCGGGCGCCGTATTCGTCCCTCTCGTGCTGCCCGCGACGGAGACGGCTCCGGCAGGCGGCATCGCGGCGCTTATCGGCAGCGTGCAGGGCGCGCTCGGCTCCGTCGGCATGCTCGCGGTCGGTGCGGCGCTGCTCGCGGCGGTCGTGTGCTCGTCGCACCGCGCGGCGCTCGCGCGCTTGCAGGCGCTGTGACGATGGCGCGGGAGTCGCACCCGCGATGAGGAAGGTTTCGGTGAGAGGAATTTCGATGAAGGAGGTTTCGGTGAACAGGATGCTCCCCCGCATGGCGCCGGCCCTCGCGGCCGCTCAGCTGATGCGCGTCCACAGTGCTGGGGTGGCGTTCCCCGTGGCGCTCGGGGCTTTGATAGCGCTTGCGGGCGCGGCGGCGTCGGCTGTCGCGGGCGTGCCGTGGACGCGGGTCGCTTCGGTCGCGTTCATGCCGCTTTACTCCCTGGCCGTCGGCATGGGCGCGGTCGCGCTCCTTTCGGGCGACGCGCTCGTCGAGCTGCACGGTTCGACGCCCATCGGCGTGCGCGCCGTCTGGACGACGCGCCTCGCGCTGCTTGCGCTTGCCGCAGCGGCGGGGGCGCTCGTCATGTTCGCGCCGCTGCATGCGCTCGGCGTCGTTTACGGCGACATCGGCTGGGCGAGCGCCCTTTCGCCCGTCGGCGGCGCGGTGGCGCTGGCGCTTGCGGCCTATGCGGCCGTCGCGGTTCTGGAAAGCCCGCGCGCGGCGGCGTTTTTCGTCGTGTTCGCATGGATGGTTCTGTCGTTTTTCTGGGATCCCAACCTTGCGGGCGATCCCGTCCTGCAGCGCGCCGTGCCGCTGGCCGTCGCGCTGACGGCCGCCGCCGGAGCGTGGCTTTCGCTGGGCAGCCCGGAGCGGGCGTGCGCCAAGGCGGTGGGTGCGCGATGAGGTTTCTGCGGATGGCGCTCGTGCATGCCCGCATCGCGGCCAGGCAGCGTGCGCTGTGGGCGGCGTCGGCTGCGCTGTGCCTGCTCTCGCTTGCGGTCATGGTGAACGGGGGGATGCCGTTCGAGTCGGGGGACGTGTTCGACTTGGCGTTCTTCGCGCAGGTGCTGGCGATGCTGCCGCCCATCGCCTATGCCGCCGCTTGCACCGACCTCGCGTCGTCGCCTGCGCGGCTGGGCATCGGCGAGGTGGAGAAAGCCGCCCCCGTCGCCTCGGTCGTCCTCGCCGCGGCGCGTGTGACGGGCACGCTCGCCGTCGTCTTGCTGCCGTCGCTCGCGCTTTTGCTGTTCTGCGGATTCGGGCAGCTCGCACACGGCAACTTACTCGGCCCGCTTCAGGCGCTGGCTATGTTCGTGCTGGTCGTCGCGCCAGCGGCGCTGCTCGCGGCGGCTATGTCGGCGCTCGCGGGTGCGGCGCTGCCCCGGGCGTTCGCGCGCATCGCCGCCGCAGCCGCGTGGCTCGTCGTGCTCGCGCTCACCTCGTTTGTCGGAGTGCCGGAGGCGGGAGGAGGAGTGCATCTCGAGATCGCGTCCGACCCTGCGCTCCAAGCGCTGTTCGGGCTTCCCCCTGTGCTCAACGAGAACGTTGCCTGGACGGTGGCCCCGGCTTCGCCTCTGGCCGCGTTCGCGTCCGTGGCGGGCAGGGTCGCGTTTGCGGTCGTCTTGCTCGCCGCCGCAGGCGCGCTTTCCCGTGCGCGCGGCAGACGGCGCTGACGCGGCTTCGACATCCTGTCGGCCGCATCCCTTCCCGACGAGCCTCGTTTCCGAGAAAGGATCACCCATGTTCATCTCCCTCGATCATCTGGGCAAGGACTTCCGTAAGAAGCCGCGCGCCCTCGACGACCTCACGCTGGATTTGCCCTCCGGCATGATCGGCCTCGTGGGGCCGAACGGCGCGGGCAAAACCACGCTCATGCGCATCCTCTGCGGCATCGTGGCGCCCACGCGCGGCCGCGTGCTGGCGGACGGGCGCGACCTGTCCGACGCGCGCACGCGCCGCGCGCTCAAGCAGACGCTCGGCTACCTGCCGCAGGACATCGAGCCGTACCCCAACCTCACGCCGCTCGAATTCCTGGATTACATGGGCGTGCTCAAAGGCATGGGCGACGCGCGCGAGCGTCGCCGCCAAGCGGGCGGGCTTTTGGAGCGCGTGGGGCTGGCCGATGTCGCGCGGCGGCGCATCGGCGGGTTCTCTGGCGGCATGCGGCGGCGCGTGGGCATCGCGCAGGCGCTCATGGGCAGCCCGCGGCTGCTCGTGGTGGACGAGCCCACGGCCGGGCTGGACCCCGAGGAGCGCATGCGATTCCGCGCGCTCCTGGCATCGCTCGGCGGCGAGCGCACGGTGATCCTGTCCACGCATATTTTGGACGACGTGGCCCAGACCTGCCCCTACGTGTGCGTGCTGCGCGGCGGGCGGCTGCGCTACGACGGCGCCACTTCGGGCCTCGTCGATGCGGCGCGCGGCCGCACCTGGATCACGCCGCCGCTTCCCGCCCCGCCCACAGGGGCCGTCGTAGCCAACGCCGCCGCCACCCCCGAAGGCACCCGCTACCGCGTGGTGGCCGATATCCCGCCCGCCGGTGCCCAACCTGCGGAACCCACGCTGGAGGACGGCTACTTGGCCCTCGTCGCGCGGTAGCGGCGCGCCTCGTCCCGAAGCGGGCGACGGGCGCCCTTGACGCATATGGCATAATCGGGAGCGTGCGAAGAGAAGGGAACCCTGCATGCCCCATGACGACAAGGCGCGCCGCGGTGCCGCACCCGCGCGCTCGCGCGGCGACTCCACCACGCGGCGGACGCTGCATTACTTCTGGCTGGTCACGCGCAGGCACTTCGGGCTGTTCGCGGGGCTGATGCTGGCGACGTTCTGCTTCACGGCGCTGCTGTCGTACGGCAACCCCTACGTGATGAGCCTCGTGGTGGACCGCGTGAGCGCCGAGCCGGTGGCGGCCGACCAGGTACTCGAGGTGTTCGGCCCCTACATCGCGGCGCTCATCGCCATCAACGTGTTGGGCCAGACGGCCAGCAAGCTGCAGGACTACACCATGTACAAGCTGGAGATCGCCGCGGCGTACGATCTGGCCACCATGAGCTTCGACGCGCTGTGCAACCAGTCGATGTCGTTCCACTCCAACCGCTTCGGCGGCACGCTCGTCAGCCAAACCACGAAGTTCATGAGTGCCTACCAGCTGCTGCTGGAAACCATCACCTTTCCGTTTCTGCCGGTCATCTGCTCGATCATCTTCACGTGCGGCATCCTCGCACCGCGCGTGCCGGTGTATGTGGTCATCCTCATGGTGCTGCTGGCGGTGTACGCGGGCGTGTCGTACTACATGTACAAGCGCATCCTGCATCTGAACGAGCAGGCCGCCAGCGCGCAGAACCAGCTCTCCGGCGAGTTGTCCGATTCGGTGGCGAACATCCTGGCCGTGAAAACCTACGGGCGCGAGGACTACGAGCGGGGGCTGTTCGATCAGGCGAACCGCGAGGTGGTGGCGCGCGATTCCAAGCGCATGTGGGCGTCGCTCGCGCGCGGCATCATCACGGCGTGCATCACGGTGGCCATCATGGCGGTGGTGACGGTGTTCATCGCGGGCGGCAACGCGTGGTACGGCATCACGCCGGGCACGCTCGTGGTGATGTTCACCTACACCTACACGGTGACGAACCAGTTCAACTTCATCAACAACGGCTTGCAGCGCTTCAACCGCGCGTTCGGCGATGCCAGCGGCATGACCGTCATCCTGGACGAGCCGCGCCTCGTGGCCGACAAGCCGGGCGCGCCGCCGCTTCAGGTGCGCGAGGGCGCCATCGATTTTCAGGACATAAGCTTCTGGTACACCGACGGCGACACCCGCACGCAGGTGTTCGACGGCTTCAACCTGCACATCCCCGCCGGTCAGCGCGTGGGGCTCGTGGGCATGAGCGGGGCGGGCAAGACCACGCTCACGAAGCTTCTGCTGCGCCTGTCCGACATCCAAGAGGGGCGCATCCTCGTGGACGGGCAGAACGTGGCCGACACCACGCAGCAGAGCCTGCGCCGCCAGATCGCCTACGTGCCGCAGGAGTCGCTTTTGTTCCACCGCACCATCGCGGAGAACATCGCCTACGGCCGGCCCGACGCCACGATGGAGCAGATCCGCGAAGCGGCGCGGCGGGCGAACGCGCTCGAGTTCATCGAGCGGCTGCCGCAGGGCTTCGACACGATCACGGGCGAGCGCGGCGTGAAGCTCTCGGGCGGGCAGCGCCAGCGCATCGCCATCGCGCGGGCGCTTCTGGCCGACTGCCCGGTGCTCGTGCTGGACGAGGCCACGAGCGCGCTCGATTCCGAAAGCGAGCACTTGGTGCAGGACGCGCTCGCCACGCTCATGAAGGGCCGCACGGCCATTGTGGTGGCGCACCGGCTGTCCACGGTGGCCAGCTTGGACCGCATCGTGGTGCTGGCGGACGGCAAGGTGGTGGAGGACGGCCCCCACGCCCAGCTCATCGAGGCCGGCGGCGAGTACGCGCGCCTCTGGAGCCGTCAGACGGGCGCGTATTTGGAGTAGGGGGCGGTTCGCGCGCAGACCGAGGCCGTTCCGAGAAGGGGAGGGGCGCTCTGGAGCGGACGCGGCGGTTCGAGCAGACAGAGGCGCCTTACTCGCCGTGGGTGGTGCAGGCGACCTCCATGGCGGCGAAGGCGCGCGCGACGCGCCCCATGCGTTCTTCGTCGCAGCCGAGACGATCGAGCTCGGCGATGTCGGCAAGGTCTTTGGGGCGGTTGCTCGCAGCTTTGGCGGCACGGCAGACTTCCAACGTGGCGAACCCGGCGCGCCCGCCGTCGGGAAGCTCGCGCATCTCCACGAAATCGACCTCGGCAAGGCCGGGGATGACCGCCTCGAGCAGTGCGTCGTATCCGGCGAAAGCCGTCTGCTCGGCGTTTCGCTGCACGAGCGCGCCGTCGCGAAGGAAGAAGGGGCAGAAGCTTGCGAGGACGCCGTTTATGCGAGCGTGCGCGCCGTACTCCTCGCCGTCAGCGTTGCAGGGCATGCGGCGCGAGTCGAGATCGCGATCATACCGGCCTTCCCGTGCGAGCCATGCGCGCACGACCGACATGTCCTCAAGTCGCACGGAGAAGTCGATGTCGCCGTGCAGACGTCCCGATTCCCTCCCGCCCAGGACCCAAGGCACCAGCCCGCCTTCGAGGAACACCTTGCCGGCAAGCTCCGGCACGCGCAGCACGCGCAGCGCCGCCGCTTTTGCCGCGGCGCAGGAGGCGCCTTCCATCGTTTCGAGTTCGCCCATGTTCGTTCCTTTCGTCTGCGCGCCGTCGCGACGCGGCGCGATCTTCGAAGCCTTCGAAGGCGGTTGCGGCGCTTTCGTTAAAGTGACGTTAACAAGAGCGCGAATCGTCGCACCCTAAGGTATCATAGATAAGCGAGAGTACGGCATCCAGGCGAACACGGAGGAGCCCCATGACGAAGATACCAATGACCACGCCTTTGGTGGAGATGGACGGCGACGAGATGACGCGCATCATCTGGCAGATGATCAAGGACGAGCTGATCTGCCCCTACGTCGACCTTAAAACCGAGTACTACGACCTGGGCCTCGAGCACCGCAACGCCACCGACGACAAGGTGACGTTCGACTCTGCCGAGGCCACCAAGCGCCTCGGCGTGGCCGTGAAGTGCGCCACCATCACGCCGAACGCCGCGCGCATGGACGAGTACGACTTGAAGCAGATGTGGAAGAGCCCGAACGGCACCATCCGCGCCCTGCTCGACGGCACCGTGTTCCGCACGCCCATCACGGTCGCGGGCATCGAGCCCTGCGTGCGCAACTGGACGAAGCCCATCACCATCGCCCGCCACGCGTACGGCGACGTGTACAAGAACACCGAGCTGCGCGTGCCCGGCCCCGGCACGGTGGAGCTTGTGTACACCGCAGCCGATGGCACTGAGACGCGCGAGCTCGTGCAGAAGTTCGACGGCCCCGGCATCGCCCAGGGCATGCACAACCTCGACGCGTCCATCGAGAGCTTCGCGCGCAGCTGCTTCGAGTACGCGCTCGACGTGAAGCAGGACATCTGGTTCGCCACGAAGGACACCATCTCCAAGAAGTACGACCACCGCTTCAAGGACGTATTCCAGGAGATCTACGACGCCGAGTACGCGGAGCGCTTCGAAGCGGCCGGCATCGAGTACTTCTACACGCTCATCGACGACGCCGTGGCGCGCGTGATGAAGGCCGACGGCGGCTTCATCTGGGCGTGCAAGAACTACGACGGCGACGTGATGAGCGACATGGTGTCCTCAGCGTTCGGGTCGCTCGCCATGATGACGTCGGTGCTCGTGTCGCCGACGGGCGTGTACGAGTACGAGGCCGCGCACGGCACGGTGCAGCGCCACTACTACAAGCACCTCGAGGGCAAGGAGACGTCCACGAACTCGGTGGCCACCATCTTCGCGTGGACGGGCGCGCTGCGCAAGCGCGGCGAACTCGATGGGCTCGACGACCTCGTGGCGTTCGCGAACCGTCTGGAGAAGGCCACGCTCGACACCATCGAGGCCGGCGAGATGACGGGCGACCTCGCGCGCATCACGACGCTGCCGAACCCCGTGACGCTTTCCACCCGCGACTTCATCCTCGCCATCGCCAAGCGCTTGGAGGCGTAAAGCCCGACTGCGCAAGGAGGGGCCGGCGAGAACGGCGCGAACAGAAGGGCCGCCCGCGAAGGCGGCCCTTCGCGTCGAAGGACGTTCGAACACCTCGGAGCCGCGCCCCGTTGTTTCAGGGCTGCCGGGAAGGGTTGCGAACGCGGCTTGCATCGTTCCCTCCGATCGCGGATGCTGCACGCGATCCAAGGAAGGCGCCGCCCACGGAGCGGCGGTTCCCGTACGTTCTGCCGACGGGCTCCGCGCTCGACGGCTCGTCGGCAGCGGATGACGGCGCGGCTTGCGGCAGGTCAGACGCCCTCTTCCACGAAGCGCACGGACGAGGCGTCCCAGTACTTCATGAACGTGCGATCCTCGTCGCCGTCCAGGTTGAGCTGGTAAAGGCGAAACGTGACCAGGCGGTCCTTCGGCTGCCATCGCTCCTCGTAGGAGTAGCGGTAGCGCATGCCGAGGTTTCGCATGACGCCGCCGCTGCGGGGATTTTGCACGTCGTGGGTCGCGGTGACGAAGGGGATGCCGTCCGCGCGCAGCCGCTCGATGACGGCGCAGCACGCCTCGGTGACGATGCCGCGATGCCAGAACTCCGTGCGCAGCCCGTAGCCCAGATCGTGTGCTCCGTCCGCTTCCGCGTTCACGTAGCCGATGGGCACGTCGTCGCTTTTCAGGCAGACGGCCCATGCGTAGCCCCGTGGCTTGCGGTAGGTGCGTGCGTAGCGCTCCTCGAAGAGGGCGCGCGCCTCGTCTTTCGAACGCACGGGAAACCAGGGCAGGAAGGTGTTCGCCTCCTCGTCGCCGTAGATGGCCAAAAGGGCGTCGAGGTCGTCGGGGGCGAAGCGCCGCAGACGCAGCCTTTCGGTTTCGAGCGTGGGCGTGTTCTGCGGATTCTGTACGGTATGGATGCTCTCAGTCATGGGTCAGGTACCTTCCGGTGATGCTTTCAGGGTTGCGCGCGATCTCTTCGGGGATGCCGGTCGCCACGATGCGGCCGCCCTCCTCGCCGCCGCCGGGGCCCAGGTCGATCACATAGTCGGCGTTGGCGATGACGTCAAGGTCGTGCTCGATGACGACGACGGTGGCGCCCTGCTCCACAAGGCGCTGGAACACCTGCAGAAGCGTGCGCACGTCGAGCGGGTGCAGACCGATGGTGGGCTCGTCGAACACGAACACAGCGTCCGTTTGAGAGCGGCCCATCTCGCTCGCCAGCTTGAGGCGCTGCGCCTCGCCACCGGAGAGCGCCGGCGTGGCCTCGCCGAGCGAGAGGTAGCCGAGCCCCAGGTCGCAGAGCGTCTGCAGCTTGGAGCGCACGCGCTTGAGGTCGCCCGCGGCCGCAAGGGCCTCCTCGACGCTCATCGCCATGAGCTCGGGCAGGGATACGAGGTCGACCGGGTCGGCGGCGCTCGGGCGACGGACGTGGTCGGCCGCCTCGCCGTAGCGCGAGCCGTGGCAGGAGGGGCAGGTGATGTCCACGTCGGGCAGGAACTGCACGTCCAGGCTGATGGAACCCGTGCCGTCGCACACGGGGCAACGGAGCCTGCCCGTGTTGTATGAGAAGTCGCCCGCCTTGAGATCCGCGGCCTTGGCGTCAGGCGTGCGCGCATAGGCGCGGCGCAGCTCGTCGTGCACGCCCGAGTACGTGGCCACGGTGGAACGCACGTTGATGCCGATGGGGGAGGCGTCGATGAGGTTCGCGCGCTCGATGCCCGGGGCCTCGAGGTGTTTCACGTGCGCGGGCAAGGGCGCGCCCGAGACGAGCGCTGCGAGCGCGGGCACGAGGCTCTCCAGCACGAGCGTGGTCTTGCCCGAGCCGGACACGCCGGTGACCGCGGTGAGACGCCCGCGCGGCACGTCCACGGAAAGCGGCTTCACCGTATGGAGCGCCGCTGTTTCCAGGTGTATGCGACCCTCGTCGAACATGTGCGCGGCCGCAACGGGCTCGCGCACGCGCACGGACTCGGCTCCCGACAAAAAGCCCCCGATACGCGAGGCAGGTTCAGCCTCCACTTGGGGCACCGTCCCCTGCGCGATCACATGGCCGCCGCCCGCACCCGCCACCGGGCCCAGCTCCACGATCCAGTCCGCGTGCCTGAGGATGTGCGTGTCGTGGTCAACCATCACCACCGAGTTGCCGTCGGCCAGAAGGTCGCGCATGACGTCCAGAAGCCCGTCGATGTTCGAGGGGTGCAGGCCGATGGACGGCTCGTCCAGCACGTAGAGCACGCCGGTCGTGCGGTTGCGCACGGCGCGGGCCAGCTGCACGCGCTGGCGCTCGCCCGTGGAGAGCGTGGCGCTCGCGCGGTCGAGCGAGAGGTAGGACAGCCCCAGATCCACGAGGCGCGCGGCCGTGTGCAAAAACGACTCGCAGATGCTTTGGGCCATCGGCCGCATCTCGGCCGGAAGCCCTGCGGGCACGCCCTCCACCCAGCTCACAAGCTCGCCGAGCGTCTTCTCGGTGGCCGCGGCCAGGTTGATGCCCGCCACCTCGGGCTTGCGCGCGTCTTCGGACAGGCGCGTGCCGCGGCACAGCGGGCAGGGGCCCTCTTTCAAGAACCGGGCCACGCGCGCGAGCCCTTTCTCGTCCTTCACCTTCGAAAGCGCGTTCTCTACGGTGCGCACGGCGTTGTAATAGGTGAAGTCGAGCTCGGCGAACGTGTCGGTCTTCTTCGCCTGATAGAGGATGTGCCTCTTCTCGGCGGGGCCGTCGAACACGATGTCGCGCTCTTCCGGCGAAAGCTCGTTGAAGGGCACGTCGGTGCGCACGCCCATCTCGCGAGCGACTTGCTTCATGAGGTCCCACATGAGCGTTCCCCACGGCGCGACGGCTCCTTCGTCGATAGTGAGCGTCTCGTCGGGCACGAGCGCCGAGCGGTCCACCGTACGCACGACGCCGGTGCCGTCGCATTCGGGGCACGCTCCGTCGCTGTTGAAGGCCAGCTCCTCCGCGCCCGGCCCGTAGAACTCCGCTTTGCACACGGGGCAGACGATGGGGATCTCGGCCGCCACGGCGAGCGTGGGCGGCACGCGGTGGCCGTTTGGGCACACGTGGCTGCCTACGCGCGAGAACAGGAGGCGTAGGCTGTTCAGAAGCTCGGTGGACGTGCCGAACGTGCTGCGCACGCCGCCCGCAGCGGGGCGTTGGTGCAGCGCGAGCGCTGCGGGCGCATGCAGCACTTCGTCCACGTCCGCGCGTCCCGCCTGGGAGAGGCGGCGGCGCGTGTAGGTGGAGAGCGCCTCGAGGTAGCGCCGGGAGCCTTCCGCGTACAGCACGCCGAGAGCGAGCGACGACTTGCCTGATCCTGACACGCCCGCGATTCCCACGAGGCGGTTCAAGGGGATGTCGACGTCGATGCCTTTGAGGTTGTGCACGCGCGCGCCGCGCACCCGGATGCGGTCGGGTGCGGGATCGGCGGGCGCGGGGGAGGGGTCGATGGAAGGCATGTGGCGCTCCTTGCGGTCGTGGGCGGCTCTCCTTCCATCGTAGCGCAGCGCGCCCGTCGCGTCACGAGGGGATGCGGAACCGTCACGTGCCGCCCATCGCGAAACGCGCGGCGGGGCTCCGCAGCGAAACGGACCCTGCTCGCCGACGTTCGCGGCGCGGAACCGCCCCTCCCAGGCCTCGTCCCTCGACGGAACGAGCCGTCGAAGGGAGACGAATCGGTGAGCGGTCGCATCGATAATCCCGCATGAAACGACTTGCTCGCCTTACGTTTTCCGCATGTTCGCGCCCTTAGTTGCATATTCTGCCGCAAGCGGTCGAAACGCCTCCTTTCCGCTGGTCGGAAAAAGGCGGGAAAAGCTTTTTGTGCGCATGCACAAAAAGGTATACTGCGGACCTCCCGAATGCGCGGGCAGGTCGAAGGCGGCCTGTCGGGAAGACGATCCTTCCGGATCGCGCGCACCGTAAACGAGCACTCTTGAAGGAGGGCATTGCATGAGCGGCGACAACGTGGTGGTAGGTAGGAACATCGAGGGAGCCCCGATCGATCCGATGCAGTCTCAGACGGTCGCGTTCTCCCATTACAACAACTTCTCGGCGCAGCTGCCCGTCGACCCGGAGACGGGCGAACTGGTGGAAGGCGGCGTGCAGGACCAGGCTGCGCAGTGCCTCGACAACATCGAGGCCATCGCGTGCGGCATCGATCACGCGCTTTCCGACGTCGTGCGCCTCACGGTGTTCGTGAAGGACGTGCGCGACATCGCCGCCGTCGACGAGGTGGTCTCCGCGTACTTCCCGGCGTACGTGCCGGCGCGCACGAACGTCGTGGCGAACGACCTGCCCATGGGCGCGCTCGTGCAGATGGAGGCCCTTCTCTCCAACGGCGAGGGCACCATCCCGGGCGCTCCCCAGGCGGGAGACCTCGTCAAGCTGACGAACAGCACGAGCGAGGCGCCCGTCAGCCGCCTCTCCTCCCAGACGGTGGCGTTCTCGCACTACAACAACGTGTCGGCGCAGCTCGGCATCGACCCGAAGACCGGCCGTTTGGTGGAGGGCGGCGCGCGCGAGCAGACGGCCCAGTGCCTGAGAAACGTCAAAGCCATCCTGGCGAGCATCGACGTGCCCTTCGACGACATCGTCAAGGTGAACGTCTTCTTGAAGGACCTTGGCGACCTCGACGTCGTGAACGAGGCGTATTCGACGTTCTTCCCGGATTCGGGCATCGCCCGCGCCGCGGGCTACGTGCCCGCGCGCACGGTGGTCGAGGTGGCCGACCTCGAGATGGGCGCGCTCGTGCAGGTGGAGGCCGTGGTGTCGCATGGCGACGGCACGCCTCCCCAGGAGGTCGAGGCGCGCCACGGCCTCATCATCGAGGCCTCCAACACCGACGCTGCCCCGCGCGACCCCTTGGCGACGCAATCGGTGGCGTTCTCGCACTACAACAACGTGTCGGCGCAACTCGGCATCGATCCGGCCACGGGCGGCCTCGTGGCGGGCGGCGCGCGCGAGCAGGCCGCGCAGTGCCTGCGCAACATCAAGGCCGTCATCGAGAGCGTCGGCCACTCCATGGACGACGCCGTGAAGGTGAACGTGTTCTTGAAGGATCTCGCCGATATGGACGCCGTGAACGAGGCGTACGCCGACTTCTTCCCCGAGGGCGTTCCCGCGCGCCGCTTCGTGGGCGTGCGGAACCTTCCGAAAGACGCGCTCGTGCAGATCGACGCCATCTTCGGCAACGCCGAAGGCACCCCGCCGACGGCGTAGCCGCAGAGACGCGCCCTTCCCAAGCCCCGGAGCCGCTGCAAGCTTTCGGGGCTTTTTCGCGTCCGGGCTTTCAAGCGGCATCTTCTGCGCGGTATGATTGGCTTGGCGAAACGAGAACCGGTGCGACAGGAGGCGTATGAACATCCAGGTGTTCGGCACGAAGAAGAGCTTCGACACGAAGAAGGCGCAGCGCTACTTCAAGGAGCGGCGCGTGAGGTTCCAGTTCGTGGACCTCAAGGAGAAGGGGATGAGCAGAGGCGAGCTCGAATCGGTCGCCCGCGCGGTGGGCGGCGTGGACGCGCTCGTCGACCCCAAGGCGAAAGACCAAGACCTCGTGGCGCTTCTCGCCCACCTCGCGCCCGACCAGAAGTTCGACAAGCTCTTGGAGAACCAGCACGTCTTGGCCGAGCCCGTGGTGCGCAACGGCCGTCAGGCCACCGTGGGCTACGCGCCCGAGGTCTGGAAGGGCTGGGAGTAGGCCGCGCGCCCGCAAGGGCGCCGCTTGGCGGGCGCGGGCGATCCGTGCACTTTCCCGCAAAGCGCCCGCCGCTTGCCATCCGCCCGCCCGGCCGGGCGTATCCGTGGGCTACAATGGACGCGACCGCACAGGAGCATCCCGTAAGGAGGCCTGACATGGACGAAGCGCAGCGGCGCTACCTCGAGCTTCTCTCCCGTTCGTTTCCCACCGCCGCCAAGGCGTCGGCAGAGATCATCAACCTGAGCGCCATCCTGAACCTGCCGAAGGGCACTGAGTTCTTCGCTTCGGACATCCACGGGGAGTACGAGGCGTTCTCGCACATCCTGCGCAACGCCTCCGGATCCATTCGGCTCAAGATCGACGACGTGTTCGGCGACGGGCTCGCGCCCGAGGAGAAGCGCTCGCTCGCCACGCTCATCTACTATCCGCGCGAGAAGATGGAGCTCGTGCTGTCGAAGACCGACGACGCCCAGGAATGGTACGCCGTCACGCTGCCGCGGCTCGTGGCCGTGTGCAAGCGCGCGGCGCGCAAGTACACGCGCTCGCGCGTGCGGCGTGCGCTGCCGGTGGACTTCGCCTATGTCATCGAAGAGCTCATGACCGAGAAGAGCGACGGCGTGGACAAGCGGGCCTATTACGCGGCCATCGTCGACGCGATCATCCGCACGGGGCGCGGAGGGGAGTTCATCGAGGCTTTGTGCCTGCTCATCCAGCGCCTCGCCATCGACCGTTTGCACATCGTGGGCGACATCTACGACCGAGGCCCCTACCCGCACGTCATCATGGACGCGCTCATGGGCCATCACTCGATCGACATCCAGTGGGGCAACCACGACATCGTGTGGATGGGCGCCGCGCTCGGGCAGCGCGGCTGCATCGCGCACGTCGTGCGCAACTGCGCGCGCTACGGCAACCTGTCCATCTTGGAGGACGCCTACGGCATCAACATCCTGCCGCTCGCGTCGTTCGCTCTCGACGCCTACGCCGATGACCCGTGCGTGGCGTTCGGGCTCAAGGGCAACCCGGATCTGCCGCCGCAAGAGCTCGAGATGAACGTCAAAATCCAGAAGGCTATGGCGATCATCCAGTTCAAGGTGGAGGCCCGGCTTATCGACGAGTATCCGGGATTCGGGCTTGAGAGCCGCAAGCTTTTGGACAAGATCGACTTCGAGCGCGGCACCGTGGTGGTGGACGGCGTGGAGCACGCGCTCACCGACACGGTGTTCCCCACGGTGGACCCGGCCGACCCCTATCGCCTCACCCCTGAGGAGGAAGAGGTCATGCAGCGCCTTGAGCAGGCGTTCACCAGCTGCGACAAGCTGCAGCGCCACATGCGCTTCTTTCTGGAGGCGGGCAGCCTTTACAAGGTGAGCAACAACAACCTGCTGTTCCACGCATGCGTGCCGCTCAACGCCGACGGCTCGCTCAAAGAGGTGGACGTGTTCGGCGAGACGTGCAAGGGGCGCGCGCTCTACGACGCCATGGAGCGCTGGGTGCGCGCCGCCTTCAACTCTCCCGATCCCGAAAAGCGCAAGCGCGGGCGCGACCTCATGTGGTATATGTGGCTAGGGGAGGGGTCGCCTTTGTTCGCGAAGAGCAAGATGGCCACGTTCGAGCTGTACCTCGTCGCCGAGAAGGAGGCGCGCAAGGAGGTCAAGAACCCCTTCTACACCCACCTCGACGACGAGCGCGCGATGCGCGGCGTCTTCGAGGACTTCGGGCTGGACTTCGAGACGTCGCGCATCGTGTGCGGGCACGTGCCCGTGAAGGTGAAGGACGGCGAGGACCCGGTCAAATGCGGCGGGCACGTGCTCACCATCGACGGCGGCTTCTCGCGGGCCTACCAGCCCACCACGGGCATCGCCGGCTACACGCTCATCTCGAACTCGTACGGCTTCGTGCTGGCCGCCCACGAGCCTTTGGAGTCTGCCCGCGCCGCCGTCGAGCGCGAGATCGACATCCACTCGTCGCGGCGGGTGGTGGAGCGCGTGGAGAAGCGCACCCTCGTGGCCGACACCGACACGGGCTCCGAGCTCAAGCGCCAGATCGCCGACCTGGAGGAGCTTCTGGCGGCCTACCGCGCCGGCGACATCGCCGAGAGGGAGTAGGACGCCATGCGGAATGCCGGCATGTTCACGTTGGGAAACGATGTGCTTGCGGTGCGCGTGTCGAACATGGGCGCGGAGCTGCAGAGCGTCGTGCGCGACGGCGTCGAGCGCATGTGGTGCGGGGATCCTGCGGTGTGGGGACGGCGGGCGCCGCTTCTGTTCCCGCTGATCGGACGGCTGCGCGACGGATGGTACGCGCTCGATGGAAGGCGCATCGACGCGCCGACGCACGGGTTTTGCCGCGACCGGGCGTTCGACGCCGAGCAGGTGTCGGACACGGAGGCGCGCTTCACGACGGTCGCCGACGAGCAGACGAGGGCCGTGTACCCGTTCGACTTCCGTTTGACCGTCCGCTTCGCGCTGGAGGGTTCGACCCTCGTGAAGACCCACGAGATCGAGAATCTGGGCAGCGCGCCCATGCCCTTCGAGTTGGGCGGTCACGAGGCGTACGCGACGCGGCTTTTGCCGAACGAGCGCATGGCCGATTGCTTCGTGCGCTTCGAAGGGCTCGACGCCATCGAGATGTTCGGCATGGACGAGGCGGGCATCCTCACGCTGCCGAAGACAATCGTGCCGCTCGAGGACGGCTGCTTGGCGAGAACGCCCGAGCAGCTGGGCATCGACACCGTTGTGCTGGAGAACGTCCCCGGCAGCGCGGTCGCGTTGGCGAGCGCCGCGAACCCCTACGAGGTGCGGGTGGAGTTTCCGGACTTCCCTTATCTGGGCATATGGACGAAAGCCGGCCAAGGCGACGCGCGCTACCTGTGCATCGAGCCGTGGTCGGCGCTGCCCGACGCGCATTTCTCCCCGCGCGAGCTGGCCGAGAAGCCCGGCGTGCGCACCCTTGCCCCTGGCGAGCGCGCCACCCTCTCGTACCGCATGACCTTTCGGTAGGCCTCTTTCAGCCTTCCGGTTGGTGCGGAAGGCGATCGATGCTACCATATGCCCGTAGGAAACCGATCCGATAGGAGGCGCAATGGAGAAGGAGTTGTTCGATTTCGTCGCCGAGCGTGCCGACGTCCTCGCGACCGCGGACACGAGCAAGCAGGAGACGAAGGATGCCGCGCTCGCATGGAAGAGCGCCGTCGAGGGCGCGGACGACGAGGCCGTCGAGGCGGCCACGGCTGCGTTCATCGACTTCCTCGAGGGCAGGCCGAACACCGTTGATGGCGTCATCGCCTTCGCCCAAGGCCCCGCCGTCGAGCTGTTCGGCAAAGAGGCCGCCGATCAGATCCTCGCCGAGCAGACCGCGCGCAAGGAGCGGGGCGAGAAGTATTGCGACTGCGCCGCCTGCACCGCCGCAGTGGAGTTGCTCTCGAAGTTCGGTCGGATCTAGGGAGCGAGGCGGGGCGCAAGAACGCCCTTGCCGAGCGCGAGAAACGGGAAGGGCCGCCGAGACGCTCGGCGGCCCTTTCGGCATGATTTTATGAATATATATGTTCGACCTACTCCCATTCGATCGTCCCGATGGGCTTCGGCGTGAGATCGTACACCACGCGGCAAATCCCCGGCACTTCGGCCAGAATGCGGGCGGTGATCTTCTTCAGCAGCGCCCAATCGAGCTCCGGCACCTCGGCGGTCATGGCGTCCACGGTGTTCACCGCGCGGATGACGGCGGGCCACTCGTAGGCGCGCACGCCGTCGCGCACGCCGGTGGCGCGGAAGTCGGGGACGCTCACGAAGTACTGCCACACCTTGCCCTCAAGCCCTGCCGCGGCGAACTCCTCGCGCAGGATGGCGTCGGCCTCGCGCAGCGCCTCCAAGCGGTCGCGCGTGATGGCGCCGAGGCAGCGCACGCCCAAGCCGGGGCCGGGGAACGGTTGGCGCTCCACCATGCTCTCAGGCAGCCCAAGCTCCCGCCCGACGACGCGCACCTCGTCCTTGTACAGGAGCTTCACCGGCTCGACGAGCTCGAACTCAAGGTCGTCGGGCAGACCGCCCACGTTGTGATGCGCCTTCACGCCGTCGGACTCCAGGATGTCGGGATAGATGGTGCCCTGCGCGAGGAAGCCCACCTCGCCCGCCACCTTGCGGGCCTCTTCCTCGAAGACGCGGATGAACTCGGCGCCGATGATCTTGCGCTTGGCTTCGGGCTCGGCCACGCCGTCGAGCAGGCCGAGGAAGCGGTCGGTGGCGTCCACGTACACGAGGTTCGCGTCCAGCTGGTTCTGGAACACGTCCACCACCTGCTCGCTCTCGCCCTTGCGCATGAGGCCGTGGTTCACGTGCACGCAGACGAGCTGCTTGCCGATGGCCTTGATCAAGAGCGCCGCCACCACCGACGAGTCCACGCCGCCGGAGAGCGCCAGAAGCACCTTGCCGTCGCCCACTTGGACGCGCACGGCCTCCACCTGCTCGTCGATGAACGCGCGCGCCTGTTCGGGCGCAACGATGCGCTGCATGTCGTCGGGACGCTTGTTGGTGTCCATGGGGCCTCCTCGCTCTCGGTTTCGTCTCGAAAGGATTATACCGGACGAAGCGGCGTTCGCCAGCCAAAAGCGTCAGCCGGAAGGGCGCAGCTTTCGGGAAGGGGCGGGAAGAAGCATCGAAAGCCTCGAAAACCGCGCCCTTCCGCTTCCCCTCGCCTGTGCTACCATAGGCGCCATGCGATTCCCCCTGTTGAAATACGCGCTGGCCGTCTTCCTCGGCGGGGCCAGCTACGGTGCCATGGGCACGGTGGCGAAAAGCGCCTTCGCCGCCGGCTTCGCGTGGCCCCAGACGGTCATGAGCCAGGCGCTGTTCGGCACGTTTCTCTTCGGCCTCGCATTCGCCGTCGAGGCGCTGCGCAACCGGAAAGCCGCGCCGATGGACGCCCGCAAGCTGCTCAGGCTCGCGGGCACCGGCATGGTCACGGCCACCACGGGCGTGCTCTACAGCATCGCGCTCTCGAGGCTGCCGGTGGCGGTGGCCATCACGCTTTTGTTCCAGTTCACGTGGATCGGCATCGTCATCCAAGTGGTCGCGACGCGCAAGCCGCCCCATGCGGCCCAGGTGGCCGCCGCAGCCGTCATCATGGCGGGCACCGTGCTCGCGAGCGGCCTGCTTTCCTCCGACGTCGACTTCGCGTCGTTCGACCCGGTGGGCATCGCGTGCGCGCTGCTCTCGGCGGTGTCGTGCGCGGCGTTCATGTACCTGTCGGGCCGCGTGGGAAGCGACATGCCGCCTTTCCAGCGCGGGTTCTTCATCTGCTTGGGATCGCTTGCTGTGGGCGTCGTCGTGTGCCCGGGCTACTTCCCCTCGGGCGTGCTCTTCCAGGGCGTCGCGGGCTATGGCGCGCTGTTGGCGGTGACGGTGCTGTTCGTTCCCGTGCTGCTGTTCGGCATCGGGACGCCGAAGCTGCC
Organism: Rubneribacter badeniensis; assembly: GCF_002899695.1. Classification (GTDB taxonomy): domain Bacteria; phylum Actinomycetota; class Coriobacteriia; order Coriobacteriales; family Eggerthellaceae; genus Rubneribacter; species Rubneribacter badeniensis. Next base: position 3,956 of record NZ_PPEL01000037.1, on the reverse strand, counting down.
GGTGGGCGCGTCCACCATCCTCGCCGCCTCCGAGCTTCCCTGCGGCATCCTCTTGTCGTTCCTCGTGCTGGGGGAGGGCATCGACGCCGTGCAAACGGCGGGCGTGGTCGCCATCCTGGCCGGCGTCGCGATCGCCCAAGCGCCCACGATGCGCGTGCGCGCCCGCCGCCGCGATGCCGAAGCGCGGCGGCGGAGCGACGAACGCCTTTAGAGCGCATCGGCCCGCAGCGCCTCCGCGATGCTGCCGGCGCGGGTGCGGCGCAGGGCGTAGGCCACGCTCAGCGCGAGCACGGCCAGCACGAGGACCACGGCGGCGGCCAGGTACTCCCACGGCAGGTCGAAGGCCACGCCGGCGAACGCCATGCCCACGGCGGCGTGCAGCCCCCAGGTGGCGGCGAGCGCGACGAGAAGCCCTATCCCGAGGCCCCGCACGGCGTAGCTCGCGCACTCGTAGCCCATCATCCGGGCGAAGGCGCGCCCGCCCATCCCTACGGAGCGCAGCACCGCGAACTCGCGCGTGCGCAGGATGATCCCGTTCGCCAGCGTGTTGAACACGTTGGCCACCGCGATGAGCGCCGTGATGGCCGAGAAGCACAGCGCGAACAGCTGCACGGCCTGCGCGACGAGGCGGCCCTGCTGCGCGGACGCCTCGACGTCGGTCACGTTGATCACGAGGCCTTCGCAGCCGCTTGCGAGCTCCTCGAGCGCCTTGGCCGCCTTCGCGTGGTCGTCTGCCGTGAACGAGGCTCCGGCGAACGAGTAGGCGAAGGGGTTCTCGGGATACTGGCCCGCGCCCGCCGCGCTCGCCGCGACGCTTTCCGGCAGGATGACGGCGGGGAACTGAAAACTCCCCGAGATGGCGTTGACGACGGCCGGCTCCTCGTCGCACAGCGCTCCGATCTCGATGCTCAAGACCTGGGCGGCTTCTGCGGCCGGCGCGGTGACGATGGAGGGGTCGCCCTCCGAAGCCGCCTCCTGGTCGAGATACCCCACGAGGACCTGGCCGTTTGGACCTTCCTGCACTCCCATGTGGGAGAAGCCCTCGCGTCCCTCGATAGCGTACAGGTCGACGGAGCCGGTGCGGGCGAAGGGCTTCGCGGAGATGTAGGTGCCGTCGGGCATCGTCGCCTGGTAGGTGTTCAGCCCGATGGCGCGCGGATGGTCGGGGTCGGTGTAGGCGGCCTCGTCAAGGCCCAGGCCGCCCACGAGCGCGCGCCACGAGGCGTCGTCGAGGTAGAAGATGCACAGCGACCCGTAGAACGTCCCGTCCGCGCCGAAGCTCGAAGGCACCCACTCCTCGCTCGTCTGCTCGTCGAAGGATTCGCGCGCCGCGCGCGCCTCTTCGGAGAGCATATCCGCGCCGACGACGCTTTCGGCCTGGCCCTGACGGCATGTCCCCGAAAGCCGCACGCCGTCCAGCTCGGCCGCCCGCGCCAGGAACCCGTCGAACTCGGCGGCGTGGTCGGAGAGCTCGGAGCCCTCTCGCGAGCCGGTGCGCTCGGGATAGGCCGACACCACGATGTCGGCCTCGCTTCCGGCCGCGTTTCTGCTGCTTGCGCGGTCGGAGAGCGGCGAGAGGTACAGCGCCACGCTGCCGGAGACCACCACGAGCGCCACGCTCACGGCAAGCGAGGCCACCACGGTGCGCCCGCGCGCCGCCGCGCGCGAGAGATTGCGGTGCGCGACGAACCCGGAGGCTCCGAACAGCCTTCCGGCGAGGCCGATTCGCACGGACGGACCCGCGTCGCGGCGCTTCGAGGACGCCTCGCGCGCTCCGCGGCGTGAAAGGCGCACGTCCTGCGTCTGACGGATGGCCTCGACGGCCGAGACGCGCGCTGCACGGGCCGACGGCGCCCACGCGCTTATCGCGAGCGTCGCGAACGACAGCGCCGCCGCCGCTGCGAGCGCTCCCGCGTCCGCGCGCACCGCAAGGCCCGTGAAGCCCTCGCCCAGAAGCGCGGCGAACGCCCCTTGCGATGCCGCGAACACGCCCGCCGTCCCCGCCACGCCGACGGCCAGGCCGAGGGGCACGCCGACCGCGCCGATCAGCAGCGCCTCGAAGAGCACCATGCGCCGCAGCTGCCGCTTCGACGCGCCCACCGAGGCCAGCAGCCCGAACTGCCGCGTGCGCTCGGCCACCGAGATGGAGAACGCGTTGTAGATGAGCGACACCGACGCCGCCACGATGACCGCCGCCAACACGCCCGCCAGCATCCAGAGCGTCCCCCAGATGGGGCGCCCGTCGGAGACGCCGAGGTATTGGAGCAGGCTGCCGTGGAAGAGCGCGTCCGCATCCTGCGACCCCGTCGCCTCTTGGAAAAGCCTTGCCATCTCGCCGACGCTGCCCACGCCCTGCGTCGTCGCGTACACGCCCATCGACGGCTCTCCGTCGGCGTCGGAGACGCCCGCGGGGGACCCGGCGGCGTTCAGCGCGACCGCCGAGGAGTTTTCGGCGGTGTAGTTGTTCCCGACGAAAGGCGGCTGACGCTCGTAGAACCCCGTCACTGTGAGCGTGCGGGGGCGCGCGTCGACGACCGCCTCCTCTCCGTCCTCGAGCGTCGTGCGCGCGCCCAGCTTGGCCTTGAGCACGCTGCCCACTTCCAGCGGCCCGTCCGAGGAGACGCCGCCCTCGCCGTCCGCCCCGAGCGTCTCGCCCTGGTAGTAGTCGGGCAGCACGACTTCGTCGGCCGTCTCGGGCATGCGCCCCTCTGAAAGCTCGGGCATGAGGGAAAGCGGCGCGCCGTCGGGCTCGGACGATCCCTTGACCGTTTCCGGCAGGCTCTTCAGCGCGAGGAAATCGCCCAGGCTGAGCGCGTCCGCGTCCGACAGGGCCGCCGCGCCGCCGTTCGAGAACGCCGCAAGGTCGCTCACCCACCCGCTGTCCGCGAGCGCATCGACGGCGGAGGCGGAAACCTCGGAGGAGAACGCGTGCCACGACCCCTCGGTGGCGCGCGTGCGCTCGGCCATGCCCGCCTGCACGCTCGCCACGCTGGTCAGCACGGCGGCCAGAAGCGCCGCGGACAGCGCGACGCCCGCCACGGTGACGGCGGTGCGCACGCGGTTTCGCGCGAGCGTGCGCAGGGTGAAGCGGGCCGACACCCCTTTCATCAGCGCCTCCTCTCGTCCGAGGCCACGCGTCCGTCCTCGATGGCGATGACGCGGTCGGCCGTGCGGGCGATGTCCTCGTCGTGCGTGATGACCACGAGCGTCTGGCCGAAGCGCCGGTTGGACTCGCGCAGAAGCGCCATGACCTCGCATGAGTTGCGCGAGTCGAGGTTGCCGGTGGGCTCGTCGGCCAACAGGACGGCCGGCGCGTTCATGAGCGCCCGCCCGATGGCGGCGCGCTGCTGCTGGCCTCCCGACAGCTGGTTGGGCAAAAGCCGTTCGCAGCCGCGCAGCCCGAGAGCGTCGAGCAGCGACCCCAGACGCTCCTCGTTCACCGCGCGCCCGTCCAAAAGCACGGGCAGCGCCATGTTCTCCACCACGTTGAGCACGGGGATGAGGTTGTAGAACTGGTAGACGATGCCCACCTCGCGCCGCCTGAGCACCGCCAGCTCCTCGTCGGAGCGCGCGTAAACATCGCATCCGGCGAGCCGCACGGTGCCCGACGTGGGGCGGTCGACGCCGCCCATGAGGTGCAGAAGCGTGGACTTGCCCGATCCGGACGAGCCGACGATGGCGACGAACTCGCCCTGGGCGATGGAAAGCGACACGTCGTCGAGTGCCTTGAGGGCGGTGGGCCCGCTTCCGTACACCTTGGTGAGGTGCTCGATGGCGAGGATGTCCATGGCGTCTCCTTTCTCGTGAAAGCCATGGGACAAGTCTGCCACCTTGGCCTTGCAAGGGGGTGAACCTCGCATTACGAAATCGTCACCTTGCCCTTTTCGCAGGTTGGAAGCGAAGCTTCGGGTTCGCGGCGGGAAGGGGCGAAACGCAGGGGCGAATTGGGGAGGGGG
>NZ_PPEL01000036.1 GCF_002899695.1 Rubneribacter badeniensis | reverse complement strand
CCCGCCCCCCTCCGCACTCGAACACGAAAAGGGCCGCCCGAAGGCGGCCCCGAGAAACGCAAATCCCCCTCGCAGCGCGTCGCGCGACGGCGGGCCTACACGATCTTCTTGCCGAACACCGCGGCGATCTCGCGCAGCTGGCCCACCAGCTCGGCGAACTGGGCGGGCGTGAGCTGCTGCGGGCCGTCGGACAGGGCCGCCGGCGGGTTCGGATGCACCTCGATCATGATGGAGTCGCAGCCCACGGCCACGGCGGCCTTCGCGAGCGGCGGCACGAGGTCGCGCACGCCGGCCGGATGCGAGACGTCCACGCAGATGGGGTACAGGCTCTGCTTGTGCACCACGGGCACGGCCGAGATGTCCAGCGTGAAGCGCGTGGCCGTCTCGAACGTGCGCAGGCCGCGCTCGCACAGCACCACGTTGTCGTTGCCCTCCATCGTGATGTAGTCGCACGCCGACAGCCATTCGGAGATGGTGCCCGCGAAGCCGCGCTTGAACAGCACCATCTTATGCGAATCGCGCGTGACGTGACCGATGTTCTTCAACAGGCTGAAGTTCTGGAAGTTGCGCGCGCCCACCTGCAGACCATCCACGTAGGAATGCACCATCTCGCAGTGCGCCGAGTCCATGACCTCGGTGAGCGTTTTCAGGCCGTATTTCTGACCGGCATCCGCCATGATCTTCAGCGCCTCTTCGCCAAGGCCCTGGAACGAGTGCGGGTTTGTGCGCGGCTTGAACGCGCCGCCGCGGATCCACGTGAGGCCGAGGCCCGCGATGCACTCAGCCACTTCGTTGAACTGCTCGGCGCTTTCCACCGAACAGGGGCCGGCGAACAGGGTGATCTCGTCGGTGCGAGTGCCGTAATCCGGCAGCTTGGTTGCTATCTGATCGCTCATACCGACGGCGTCTCCTTCATCACCTTCAGAATGCTGGCGTATATCTCGCGCAGGTTCTCGTTGTAAAGGGGACCCTCGTTGTAGCCGTTCAGCTTCGCGAAGATTTCCTCCTCGCGCTTCGGGTCGTACAGGCCCAGGTGGGCACCGGGCTTCAAGCCGCGGATGACCAGCGAATGACCGGCGCGCTTGTTCAGCAGCGCGACAATCTGTCGATCGATCTCGTCGATCTTGGCGCGATGTTCTTGGATCTCCGCAAGGGAGCTGCTTTCGTCAGACATCGGCACTTCCTCTCAACTCTCAAAAGCGGTAACGAGCGTGGCCGCGGCGCCGCAAACGCCGGCCGGCCCTCGTGTGCCCACCATGATAGCAAAAGCGGCACACCCGAAGGCGCGCCGCGCGAATCAAAAGCGAAGTTTTACGAAGCGGAAACACCAGAGGCGGGAAAAACGGAGCCCCACCAAAAAAACGGAGATGTCCGGAGCGTCCGGCCCCTTCCTCCCCGCCCCTGCCCTTACGGCAGCATGCCCATGCTCTCGAAGGCGAAGTAGGCCAGCACGAGGACGCCCACGACGATGCGATACCAGCCGAACACGGTGAAGTCGTTCTTCTTGATGTAGCCCATGAGGAACTTAATGGCGATGACCGACATCACGAACGCCGACACGATTCCCACCACGAGCACGACGATCTCGACGTTCGTCATGACGAGCCCGGCCGCGAAGAACTTGACGCACTTCACCAGCCCCCATCCGAACATGATGGGGATGGCCAAAAAGAACGTGAACTCGGCCGCCGCCGTACGCGAGCAGCCGCACAGCATGCCGCCGATGATGGTGGAGCCGGAACGCGAGGTGCCGGGGATGATGGCGAGCACCTGGAAGCAGCCGATCTTGAGCGCCGTCTTCCAGTCGACTTCGTCCACATCGGTGATCTTGAACAGCTGCGCCTCGGCCTCGTCGGCCGCATCGCCGTACGAGGGGCGGGCGTGCCGACCGCGCGGCGCGGCGAGGGCCGCCTCCGCTTCGCGCAGGCGCCGACGGTTGCGCCGCTCGATCACGATGAACGCGATGCCGTAGAGGATGAGCATCGCCGCCACGGTCACCTTGTTGTAGAAATGCTCGTTCACCCAGTCGTCGAACGCGAGGCCGATGATGGCCGCCGGGATGCAGCCGATGGCCACCATGCCCCACAGACGCCACGTGCTGCGCTTCTCCACCTGCGTCTTGCGCGGCGAGAAGGGATTGAGCTTGTGGAAGTACAGGATGAGCACCGCCATGATGGCGCCCAGCTGGATGACGACGAGGAACAGGGCCAGGAAGTCGTCCGACACTTGCAGCTTCACGAACTCGTCGACGAGGATCATGTGCCCGGTGGACGAGATGGGCAGCCATTCGGTGATGCCCTCGACGATGCCGACGAGGAGCGCCTTCAAAGCTTCAAAGATCATATGCAGGTTTCCTTGGTTGACTCGACGCGGTTACTGTCTGCCCTGACGACGGCCCGTCGCTGCGAACACCGCCGCCCACCCCGATGGGGAGCGCATCCGGACAGCGGCGCGCGTATCGCGCTGTTCCTCCTCCGACGACCCGGCAACGCATCGCCGCATGCAGGTCGTCTGCGGCAGACGCGAACGCACCAGGGCCTCCGACGCATCGAAGCCGCCCGGAGCATGCGGCGCGCCGATATCGCCCGGCGCGTTCTTCACGCTCGGCATGGTACACGAGGTTCGCTCGACGACGGAAAGAAAACAGAGGAAGCACATCGCCGTTTCGCGCCGAAAACGTACGATCCCGCATCCAACAGGTCGCAGAAGGTCGCATTCGACCCCTTCCCCGCCTCGGCGAAACTCCGACTTTACGACCGGCGACCGATTCAAACCCGCATTCCGGTTCCGTATCGTTACAAGCGGGCGCAAGAGATCGCCATAGGCCGGTCGCCGCCCCGGGAACGCGCTTCAACCAAGATCCCATCGAGAGGAAGTGGTGCCGCATGACGCGAGGGAAGCGACGGATCTTCTACGGGTACTACATGCTGGCGACATGCTTGGTGATGCTGATCGTGGGCACCGGCATCGTCAACAATTGCGCGGGGCAGTTCATCACGCCCGTATGCGACGAGCTCGGCTTGCCGCGCAGCAGCATGACGCTGTACCTCTCGTTCCAGAACACGGCGCTCATGATCTTCGTGCCGTTTCTGGGCGTCATTTACAAGAAGATCAAGCCGAAGCTGTTCACCATCACGGGCGCGGCAGTGATGATCCTCTCGTTCGCCGCGCTGTCGCAATGCCGCGAAGCCTGGCAGTTCTGGATCTGCGGGTTCGTCATCGGCGCGGGCCTGGCCACGGTCAGCACCTCGACGGTGTCCATGCTCATGAACAACTGGTTCATCAAGAACAAGGGGCTCGTCATCGGCATCGCGATGGCCGGATCGGGCTTCGGCAGCATGATATTCAACCCCTTGGGGCAAAACCTCATAGCCACGTACGGCTACCAAACCGCCTACCTCATGCTGGCGGCGATCATCTTCGTCGTGTTCATCCCCGTCATGATCGTCTACCGCTTCAAGCCCGAGGACATCGGGCTCAAGCCCTTGGGCTACGACGAGCAGGCGTCCGCGTCCGGCTCGAACGCGAACGAGGTGGTTCGCACAGGCACGTCCTACAAAGAGGCCATTCGCTCGCCAAAGTTCTACCTGCTCGCGTTCATCGTCTTGTGCCTGAGCGGCTGCGGTCAGGGAACGTTCACGCACCTGCAAGCGTACTTCACCGGCGTGGGATTCGATCCCATGTTCGCCGCATCGATCATCGGCATCACGAGCGCGTTTCTCATGGTGGGCAAGGTCGTCTGGGGCCGCGTGCGCGACCAGTTCGGCCCGCGCCCGACGCTCATCGTCGCGCTGAGCTTCTTCGTGCTGTCCTACGTGCTCGTCTTGCTCGTGCCGCTCAACACGGCCCTGTGCTACGTGTACGCCGCCGTGTTCGGCCTGGCCTACGCCACGCCCACCGTGTTCTCCCCGCTTTTGACCATCGCGTCGTTCGGCGAGAAGGAGTTCAGCTCCATCTACGGATCGGTGCAGATCTTCTTCTACCTGGGCCCCATCATCGCCAACCCGCTGTCCGGAGCCATCTTTGACGGGACGGGCGCCTACAGCATCGCCTGGATCGTCTACGGCATCGCCATATTCATCTGCCTGATCGCAGGCTCGATCATGCTCTCGGGAAAAGACAAGAACAAAGCCACCGCATGAAAGCGGAAGCGCTCGCCGTATTCGACCGCGAAGGAGGTGACACGGCATGAAGCGTTCAAAAGGCTCGTAATGCCGCCGAGAACGTCGCACGCATCGTACACCAGCCTCTCGCCCCAAGCGAGCAGGCGAGACCATCGATAAAGGAGGGATCATGACGCAGACGAAAGGCAGGTTTTTCTACGGGTACGCGATTCTCGTGGCGTGCATCATCATGCTGATCGTCGGCACGGGCATCATCGTCAACACGGTGAACCAGTTCGTGCTGCCCGTCACCGAGGCGACGGGGCTGTCGCGCTCGGCCTTCACGCTCTACACGTCGTTCCAGAACTTCGCGCTCATGCTCACCGTGCCGTTCCTGAACAAGATCTATTCCAAGATCAAGCCGAAGATCATGACCGTCATCGGGTTTTTGATCATGTGCGCCGCTTTCTGCCTGCTTTCGCAGTGCCGCGAAGCTTGGCAGTTCTACGCGTGCGGCATCTGCATCGGCTTCGGACTGGCGTTCGTGAGCACCACCACGGTGGGCGTCTTGATCAACAACTGGTTCATCAAGAACAAAGGCACCGTGCTCGGCATCGCGATGGCCGGATCGGGCTTCGGCAGCATGATCTTCAACCCCATCGCGCAGCAGCTCATCAGCACCATGAGCTACCAGACCGCCTACATGGTCCTTGCGGCCATCATGTTCGTGTGCTTCATCCCCGTGCTCGTCATCTACGTCTACAAGCCCGAGGACAAGGGCCTGCATGCGCTGGGTTACGAGGAGAAGCAGGCCGAGCTCGCCGCCAAGGCAGAGGCCGAAGGCTCCGACGAGAAGAAAGAGGTCGTGCTCGAGGGCTACACCTACAAGGAAGCCATCCGCTCGCCTAAGTTCTACGTGCTGGCGTTCGTCGTCATCTGCCTCTCCGGCATGTCGGTGGGCACGTTCCAGCAGCTTTCCGCCTACTTGGTGGGAACGGGCTACGAGGCCGTGTTCGCGGCAACCGTCGTGAGCACCGTGAGCCTCTTCCTCATGCTTGGGAAGTTCATCTGGGGATTCCTCCGCGACCGCATCGGCATGAAGGCGACGTTCGTCCTCGCGCTGGTCATCTCCGTCGTGCAGTACATCCTGCTTCTGTTCGTCAGCATGAACCCCGCGCTGTGCTACGTGCAGGCGGTCATGTTCGGCCTGTTCTACGCGACTCCCAGCATGTTCGCAGCCCTGCTCGTCAACACGGCATTCGGCGAGAAGGAGTACACGAGCATCTACGGCACCATGCAGTTCTTCTTCTACCTCGGCCCCATCATCTGCAACCCGCTGACAGGCGCCATCTTCGACATTACGGGAACGTACACGCCGGCGTTCGTCATCTACGCGGTCTGCATCTTCATTTGCCTGGTCATCGGCATGATCATCCTGCGCAACAAGAAGACCGCGTGATGAGGAGAAGGGGCGCGCCAAAGGCCCGTCCCAGGATAGTGCACCGCACTCAAAGCAGAAAGGAAGGAAGATGACCACAGCTGAGAAGACGAGAAAGCTCACCGAGATACTTGAGGAGAAAGGCCAGGGCCTGAACTTCAAGTACGGCGGCGACGGCTCCATCGACCAGGACGTCATCGCCGAGCGCGAGGATCTTGGCTACGACGCGTCCGAGCGCGCGAAAGCCCTGCTCGACGACTACTACCAGGCGCTCGCCTCCACCACCACCGAGTGGCAGTACAACTTCACCCGCAAATGGGAAGAGCTCGAAGGCGACCTGACCATCCTGCGGCGCGCCAAGGCCCAAGCCTACGCGTTCGCGCACCTCGAGCCCACCATCTACCCCGGCGAGCTCATCGTGGGCGCCAAGACGAACTACCTGCGCGGCTCGTTCGGCAACCCGTGGCTCATCCAGTCGTTCTTCGTGGCCAAGGGCTCCGAGCTGTACGAGAAGTACAAGTCCGACAGCAACGCCCGCAGCGATATGGACAAGCAGGTTCAGATCGGCACCGGCGGCGGCAACGTGACGCACGACCTGCCCGGCGCCATCTCGCTGGCCGGCAAGTTCGGCCTGCGCACCGAGGAGGTTCCCGCCCTCAACAAGATCACCGAGTACTGGGCCGGCAAGACCCTCGAGGAGGTCGGCGAGCGCATCAGCTCCACCGTGCCCGGCTTCGACGTGAAGAACAACCTGCTGCGCACCGCCACGTCGCGCGCCGACTCGGCCTACACCATTCCCGTCGGCCGCCAGGTGGTGTCCTACTACTACCCGTTGCAGTACGGCCTCGACGGAATGATCGAGATCTGCGACCAGAAGTACCTCGAAGTGGCCGGCCAGGCCGATGGCGACGGTTACGGCGGCCTCGACCGCATGTACTTCTACCAGGCCGTGGGCATCGTCATCAAGGGCATCCGGGATTGGATCGGCAACTACGTCAAAGAGCTCGACCGCCGTATCCCCCTCACCGACGACGCGAAGCAGAAATCCGAATACGAGCAGATCCGCGAGACGCTGGCCTGGATTCAGCACAAGCCTCCGCGCACGTTCCGCGAGGCAGTGCAGATCATGTGGTTCACGCAGCTTGCGCTCGTCAACGAGGAAGTGGCTTCCGGCATGTCTCCCGGACGCCTCGGTCAGGTCCTCTTCCCCTGGTACGACCAGGACATCAAAAACGGCCGCATCACCGACGACGAGGTCATGGAGATCCTCGAGCTCATGCGCGTGAAGTTCACCGCCATCGACCTGTTCGTGAGCACCGCCTCGTCAAGCGTGCTCATGGGCAACACGTTCAACAACGTGGCCCTCGGCGGCCTCACCCGCGACGGCCGTCCGGCCAGCAACAAGCTGGACTGGATGTTCCTCGAAGCGGCCGAGCGCGTCCCCACCACCCAGCCCACGCTGAGCGTGCTGTGGGACGAGAAGCTTCCCGAGGACTTCCTCCTCAAGGCGGCCGAGGTCGTGAAGATGGGAAGCGGCTTCCCTGCGTACATGAACTGCCGCGTGGGGCAGGATTTCGTGCTCGACCAGTGCGCGCACGAGGGCATGAAGGTAGACGAAGCCCGCGCCTTCGCCATCGGCGGCTGCTTGGAAACGAACGCCGGCACGTGGAAGACCGTCACGGTGAACGGCGTGGAGTACGAGATCCCCAGCGGCGCGAGCGGCGCCACGGTGAACGGCGTCCACTTCATCTCGAACCCCTCCGTCGTGAACCTCGTGCTGTTCAACGGCAAGGACATGCGCACCGGCATCCAGCTTTTGCCGCCACACGACAAGAAGCTGGAAACGTACGAGGAGTTCTGGGAGCAGTACAAGGCCTACTACGAGTTCATCGTGGGCATCCAGTTGAAGTTCGGCAACATCCAGCACGACCTGCACCGCAAGATGATGCCGACGCTGTGGAACTCCGCCACCACGCCGGGCTGCCTCGACAAGGGCCACGACATCGAGCACATGGGGGCGATGTACAACTCGACGTTCTTCGGCGTGGAGTCCACCGGCACCGTGAACATGGTGAACTCGCTCGCATCCCTGAAGAAGCTCGTGTACGAGGACGGCAAGTACACCCTCGACGACATGCGCGACGCCATCGAGAACAACTTCGGCTTCTACCTGGCCTCCGAGATCGGCAGCTACTCGATGTCCGAGCAGGTGCAAAAGCCCGACGGAGCCGCCTATGACGAGATCCTGAGCGATTGTTTGGCCGCGCCGAAGTACGGCGTGGGCGATCCGTACGCCGACGGCATCCTGCGCGAGTACGAGGAATGGTTCTGCAAGTTCCCACGGGCGCTGCGCTCTTTCATGGACGAGCCGCTCTATCCGTGCCAGATATCCGTGTCCACGCACGGCACGTTCGGCAACAACGAAGTGGCCACGCCCGACGGCCGCCTCGCCGGCGTAACGTTCGCCGACGCTTCGCTGTCGGCCGCACCCGGCACCGACCGCAAGGGCCCGTACGCGCTGTTCGAGTCGGCCTGCTGCTGGGATCAGAGCCAGTCCCAGAACTCCCAGATGAACATGAAGATCCACCCGACCGCCATCAAGGGCGACGCCGGCACGAAGCACCTCGCCGACCTCGTGCGCGCCTACATGGTGAGCGGAGGATTCCACATCCAGTTCAACGTGGTGGACAGCAAGATGCTCGTGAAGGCCCAGAAGGAGCCCGAGAACTACCGCGACCTCATGGTGCGCGTGGCCGGGTTCACCCAGTACTGGGTCGAAATCAGCAAGCCCATCCAGGACGAGCTCATCGCCCGCACCGAGTACGAAGGAGTGTAGATAACTATGACATGCCAGCATATCGATTGTTGGAACTACCAGGCGATTGACGTCGTGAAGGGCATCTGCCTCAAGCACGGCGGCATGGTGGATTGGGCCGGGGAGTCCTGCCCCGCGTTCGTCCGCAAGCCGAAGTGCGAGACGTGCGCGAACTTCTCCAACCCGGACGAAGACAACATCGGCACCTGCACGGGTTTGAGCGACGGCTCCCACTGGGTGCTCGGCAGCAGGCCGGCGACCACGTGCGAAGGCTATCGCGAGTAGGCTGACGAGCAACCGGGCGGGGGGCGTAAGTCCCCCGCCCTTTCGCGATCTGCAAGGAGGCAGACGATGGACAAGGCCCTTATCTTCGACGTCCAAGGATTCTCGGTGCATGACGGACCGGGATCGCGAACGCTCATCTTCTTGGCGGGATGCCCCCTGCGCTGCGCATGGTGCTCCAATCCCGAAGGGCTTGAGCTCAAGCAGAAGGTGATGTTCGTCGGCAAGAAATGCAAGCGCTCGAAATACGAGTGCGCGCGTTGCGTGGACGCCTGCCCTCACGGAGCGATCAGCGTGGACGATGCCGAGAAGGAGGCGCCGGTCATACTCGACCACGACGTGTGCGATTCGTGCCGCACGTTCGAGTGCACGAAGGCGTGCTACGCAGAAGCCATCAAACTCTCGGGAACGTGGATGACGGTCGACGAGGTGAAAGACGTGGTGCTGCGCGACCGAAAGTACTGGTCGGACGGAGGCGGCGTCACGTTCTCGGGCGGCGAGGCGCTCATGCAGCACGAGTTCGTGCGCACTGTGGCGAAATGGTGCCGCGAGCAGCGGATCCACACGGCCATCGAGACGACGGCGTTCGCCGATCGCTCGGTGTTCATGGACACGATGCAGCACATCGATTTCGCGTTCATCGACGTCAAGCACATGGATTCGGACCGGCATCTGGAGAAGACCGGCGTGTGCAACGAGACGATCCTCGGCAACATCTCCGCGCTTGCGCAATCCGATTGGCCGGGAAGGCTCATCCTGCGCATGCCCGTGATCCGCGGCTACAACGACGGCGACGAGAATATCCGCGCTCTCGCCGACTTCATGAACGGGCTGGGGCTCTACGAGGTCAACATCCTGCCGTTTCACCGGCTGGGCGACTCCAAATACAAGCAGCTGGGGAAATCCTACGAGTATTCGGAGGAGACTCCCACATCCGAGGACAAGCTCGAGCACATCCAAGACCTGTTCATCGAGCAGGGCATCGCCTGCTATGTGGCCGAGGAGGTGCTGTACTGATGGCCAACGCGCTGCAAGAGCTCTACGACCGGATCGACGCCGCCGACGACGACGCTCGCGACAAAGCCGCCGTCGTCGAAGCGTCGCTCGAGGGGATTCTCAAGGAATACGGACCGGAGAGCTGCGAATACGCCGCCGCATTGAACGAGCTGGGGTCGTGTCTGCGCGCGGCCGGGGACTACGAATCGGCCGCGAACCGGTTCAAAAGCGCGGTCAACCTGCTCGCTCGCACGGAGGGACCCGAAAGCCCCGAATACGCCATGGCTCTCATGAACTATGCGGGCGCAGTGCGGCTGCTTGGACGGATCGACGAAAGCCTCGCGCTTTTCAAGCACGCGAAAGAGGCGTTCGCCGCCGCATTGGGCGAAGCGTCGATGGAATACCTCACCGCCCTGAACAACGAAGCGCTCTGCCATCAGGACAAGGGGGACTACGAAGAGGCCCTGAGCCGCCATGTGCGAGTGTGCTCGACGCTCGAACGCCACGAGACGGCATCCGTGGCGTACGCCACCTCGCTGTACAACACCGGTTTCTGCTTCAAGCAAATCGGCGAGGAGGATCTGGGCGAAGAGTTGGTGAGGAGGTCGATCGAAGTTTACCGGCAGCTCTTGCCCGATGGCCACGAGCTGCTCGAGCGCGCGAAGGCCGCCCTCGGAGAACAAGAGGCGCCGCGACCATGAACGGGCTCGAGCTGGGAGAGTCGTTCTTTCGCGAACGCGGCCTGCCGGCGCTCGCAGCACGTCACGCCGACGCGCTACCTCACCTTGCTGCCGGACTGGTGGGCGAAGGATCGGAATGCTTCGGCATCGACGACGAGCATTCGCGCGACCACGACTGGGGCGCAGGATTCTGCCTCTGGCTTCCTGAAAACGTCTATCGCATAGAAGGAAAGGCGATCGCCCGCACGCTGCGCGGCCTGCGGGCGGATCCCGGCATTCCGTCGCGCTTCACGCGCATGATGGGAACGAACGACAGCCGCGTGGGAGTGTTCTCCGTCGACGGATTCTATCGGCGCTTCATAGGATTCGACCACCCGCCGCGCACGCTCGAGGAATGGTGGGCGCTGCCCGACGCAAATCTGGCCGTCGCCACGAACGGCGTCATGTTCTGCGACAACCTCGGCGAGTTCAGCGCTTGGCGAAAGGAGCTTTCGGAAGGCTATCCGGACGATGCGCGGCGCAAGAAACTCGCTTATTGCTGCTACCTAGCCTCGCAAGCCGGACAGTACAACTACCCCCGCATGATGCGGCGGGGCCGACGATGCGCGGCGCTGCTCGCGCAGACGACGTTCATGACCGCTGCGCTGCGCATCGTTTACTACGCGAACGGCGCCTACCCTCCCTTTTACAAATGGCTGCAACCGCTCGTGCGCAAGCTGCCGATCCTCGGAGAGGCTTCGTTTCTCGCCGCCGAGCAGATCGCCGCCCCCGACGCCAACGCCGACGACCGCTGGCCGCGCACGGCGGCCGCAATCAACCGCTGGTGCGCAGGTCTTGCGGATGCCGTGCGCGAAAGCGGGCTCGTCCAAAGCACGGGCACGGATCTGTACACCTTGGCCGTTGAGCTGCATCGCGGCATCGAAGAAGGGTGGCTGAAGAGGATACCGCTCGAAGCGCCCTGCTGATATCCGGCCGTCGCACCACGCGAATGCCAGCCGACGCGATCGCGCGGCGGTTGGCGCAACCTGCAAGGAGGAATCATGAAAGAAGAGACGTCTCCAATCATCGACGAAATCATCGAACGAGAGTGGCGCATGTTCTCCGCCGTCCAAAGCCTCGACGGGCAGACGGCGTGCCAACGGCAACCCGACACGTTCGACCTGCAACGGCGCAGTCAGTATCTCACTTGGCCCGCCGTCTTGCTGTGCAGCTACCGCGACGACCTGCGCGCTGCGAGCGACGAAGGCCGCAACCTCATGACCGAGAAGTACGCGCGCATGATGGAGCACACCGATCCCGACGCCTTCGCCGCCATCGAAGAGCGTCTGCCCCCGCTCGAAGACGGCGTGGCCGAATTGGCCGACGGCGCAGCCGACCTCATCGTGTCGTGGGAGGCCGATGCGCGAGCCCGGCACCCCTTCATCGTCGAGCGGGGCAGAGATCTGTCCGACGACGCAGCCAGCCGCCAAGGAACCTCGTTCGAAACGTACCTGCGTGCCGAGCTGCGCACATACTCGCCGCGCACGCTGAGGCTTTACGCGCGGCACCTCCAAGGGCTTGCAGACCAGGGGATCAACGGCAGCGAGCTCATCTATGAACAGCTCGTACGCCTTTACGGATACGAAAGCCTGGACGAGGCGAACGCGGCCATGTCCGCTCGATAGCCGCGCCCCGTCACGTTCCCGCGTCGCCCTCCGCAGTGCCGAAGCGTCGCAAAAACGCCTCGTCGCTCACCGCCTGTTTGAGCGCATCGACCACGGACAGGCGCGCGGGAACGCCAGACAGCCTTCGGCGGACCTCTTCAAGCGCAGCTTCGTCCGACGAACCCCGAGCCCGCAGATCCCAGTAGCGTTCGCACGCGAAATAGATCGCCGCGGAAGGCCCCTCGTCGCCGAGCGATCCCGGATGGCGCTGGTATGCGAGGAACCGCCGCATCCATGGCGCGGCGTTGAGCGGCCCCACGAGGTCGTCCACGGAATCCCCTTCGACGCCCACCCGCTCAAGAGACCTCTCCAGCGCGCAGCACAAGGCGCCCATCATCATGCGATGGCAGCCGTCGTCGTCGATGCCGAGGATTTTCGCCGTGCGCAGCGCATAGCCGAAGGCACCCTGGTACCGCTCGTACTCGACAGCCGACAGCCGCCGCACAAGACCCTCCAAGAACCCGCAAAGGGCCTCCGCACTCTCCATGCAGCGGTACTTGCGCTTGTTGCGCAAAAGCGATTCTATGTTCCTGTGCATCTCCTGATAGTTGGGAGGACGGCTCACGAACAGATCGGCCCCCACGCCGATGCCGCGCGCACGCGACTCGCTATCGCTGAGCACCGTGAGCATGATGACAGGGATATGGTCGGTCTTGGGATTCTGCTTGAGCCAATGGCATATCTCGTAGCCGTTCATGCCCGGCAGCATAACGTCGAGAAGGACGAGATCGGGAAGAAGCTCCTCCACCATCCTCATGACCACCTTGCCGTTGTCGGCCTCGTCCACCCGGTAGCCCCACTGCTCAAGCACGTCCACCATCATCCGACGGTTCACGTCGTTGTCGTCAACGACGAGCACCCTCTCGTTCACGCGTCGCTCCTTCCTCCCTCGTCGCTGGGCGCCTCCGGCCGAGCCGGCACGTAGAACCGCGCCGTCGTTCCGAAGCCCAATTCGCTTTCCAGCCACAGCCTGCCTCCGTGCAACTCCACTTGGCGACGAGCCAAAGGCAGACCGAGCCCCGTGCCCTCGTATGTGCGCGAATACGAGTTCTCCACCTGCTCGAACTCGTAGAAGACCCGATCCAGATCGCCAGCCGCGATGCCAATGCCGCGATCCGAGATGGCGAACTCCACGACGCGGTGCCCGCCCCGAGCCCTTTCGCACGCCTCGACGCGTATTTCGCTGCCCGGCTCCGAGAACTTCGCCGCGTTCGACAGCAGGTTGTAGAGGACCTGCTTGAGCACCACGCGGTCAGCCGTCACGGCAAGCTCTTCCGGCTCGCACGACACGCGAATGTCGTCGGAGCGCTCCATGCGAGATCCCGTTACCGTTCTCGCCACCTCGTCAAGCGCCTCGCCCACGGCGAACGTTTCGAAGCGAAGGCTCACGCGGCCCTCGTCGATCTTGGCGGTCGCCAGAATGTCGTTGATGAGTTCGAGCAGATGCGAGCTGCCCTGATGGATGTTGCCCACATAGTCGCGCTGCTTGGCGTTGAGAGGTCCGAACATCTCGGAAAGCAAAAGCTCCGATGCCGAGATGCAGCTGGTCAACGGCGTCTTCAGCTCATGGCTTATGTTGGCGATGAAACGCGTTTTCGTGGAGTTCGACACAGCGAGCCCCGCGGCCAGCTGCTGCAGCTCGAGCGTGCGGGCGCGCACGGTGATCTCCAGATTGTCGTTAGCGCGCAGAAGCTGATCGGACAAGTCCTGCGCGGCCTCTTTGCTCGCTTCGAGCGCCCGCACATTCTCCCTGATCTCGCGCTGGCTCGCATTGAGGCTGGCCGCCATGGTGCGCAAACTGAGCACAAGCCGATCCGACTCGTTGATGGACTCCTCCGGCACGGGACAGCGCTCCACCGCAGCGTAATCCCCCTCCATGATGCTTCTCGCCATGCGCTCGCTTGTCTTCAAAGATCGGGTGATGCGGTTGCTGAACAGCCACCCCGCCGCGAACACGAGCGGGAGCACGCCGAGGGTGACCGCAAGCACCACAAGCGTGTTGTTGTGGATGAGGCTCGAATACACCGCCTCGCGGATGCCGACCCCCATGCTGGCGACTGGCTCGCCCCAGTGGTTCGTGATCGGCGTGTAAAGATAGTAGTACTGGTAGCCAGCCGACGAGAGCTCGCGATCGAAGAACCCCTCTTCGGGAACGTCTTCAAGCGCAATGGAAGCGGGCGTTCCAAGCTGCGACGAGTTGTCCTTGCCTCGCGAAAGGTTCGTACACACGCGTACGTCGTCTACGACGAATGATAGGAACGACCCCTCCACCCGATCAGTGTACGCAGCCGGATAGCGCTGGTCGCTGTTGACGATCTCGCCCATCACAAGCAGCTTGGAACCGTCTTCGGACGCAACAATAGCGAGGTTCACGAGGGCGCGCGTGACCGTTCGCCCGTCAGCCGCTCGCACAAGATGACGTTCGTAAGCAGGATCGCCTTCCTCGAGCACGTCGCCCAAGTCCACGACGTCCAAGCAGCCGATAGATTTGGCCCCCTCCCCTACGACGGCATCGAGATGGCGGCGAAATGCCTCTCCGACTTTTTCACGCACCCCTGGCGAAGAAGCGAGCACCCCCCCCCCCCGGTCGACGACGAAGGCGAAGTCCAGGCTCGGCAGCACCGCGATCGTCGAGCCCACGCATTCCCTCCATCGATCCGCATCCTCGCCCTCATCCGCGGCGTCGCGCACCGCCGAGACGCCAACGGCCTCGAACGCGTCCGTCTGATCGCGCATCATCGATTCGGCGAACCCGCTCGTCGTTTGCAAGAAGTTGTACGCGGCGTGCCTTTGCATCTCGCCGAGAACCTGATAGCTGGCCGCCATGGACACGAGGGCGAAAAACAGGACACTCCCCAGGAGCACGAGGGTGAACTGCCGATTGATCTTCACGAACGACCCCTAAGCATCGAAGTATTTCTTGCACAGAAGAGCCAGATCGTAACGGTTCTTAGCCGGCGTTTTCTTCAAAATGTTCGTGATGTGGGTTTTCACGGTCTTCTCGCTGATGAACAGCGCTTCGGCGATGTCGAGATTGCTTTTGCCCCGAACGATCTGCCCTATGACCATGATCTCTCGGGACGAGAGCCCGTAGGCGTCCATGAGCTCGCGGCCCGTCTCGTCGATCGTCGGACCGCTGGCGATGCGCACGCCCTTGAGCAGCGAAAGCGTCGACCGGAGCAGTCGCAGCGCCTTCTCCAGGTCAAGGCGACTCATCGACTTGACCTCGTAGCGCGCCACGTCGAGCGCGACCGTCGAATCGGGCGGGTCGACCGACACCATGCCCCCGAAAAACGCACCCGCGATCTCCTTGCCGCGGAACACCGGGCAGGCAAAGCACGTCAGACCCGCGTAACAGGAGTCCACGACAAGCGCGCCCGTTTCCATCATGCGCGCAAGGAACTGGCGATGCTGCATCTGACAGCGAACCCCGTTGCGACCCTCGATATGAAAGCACAGAAGCGAGCGGTTCGAAGCGACGAGCGCCGGAGCGCCGTCGAGATGAACGAGGCAGAGGGACATGCCGGTCAATCCCGAGAAGTCGTCTTGAAACGCCTGGACAGACTCTTTACCGATCGAAGACAGCCACAGGCCAAGCGCATCGCTATCGGACATGAACGACCCCCCCCCATCGATCTAGCGAAGCCTTTTCCGCTTTGCCTAGTGTACCATCGACGCAAGGCAAAATCATCGATTGGCCGAAAAGTCAGACGCAAACGGACGCAAGCTCCCGGTTTCCACGGCCGCCCATCCGCTCTCAGAAAGGCGTCTCCTTCCGCGCCCGCACAGCGTATGCCGATGACGGAGCCACGCCCGTTCGCGACCCCGCCCGCAAGCCGATGAGCGACGAGACGCCATCGGTTGCAGAGGCGCGGCCTTGCCGCAATGCCGCACTTGGCAAGGCGAGCCGAGAGGTTTCGTACGGCCGATGCCGCCACGATCTTTTCGTCCGCACGGCCTTCGACCCGACAAGCGAAAACGCCGCGCCGCGACAGTCAAGGTCGCCAAGCGAAGCGTGCGCCCTTGGCGAAGGAAGCTTGCGGCCCGCCTCGCCGAAAGGCAGCCTGTCGCCGATCGCTTCGGCAAAAAGCTCGTCTGCGCAAGCGGGAACCCTCCCAAAGAGGCAACGTGAACAGACGGCGCGTCCAAGGACAGCCCCCCCCCCCGGCACGCAACCAAAACACGTCAACGAAACGCTAAAGAATGCCAAGGGCAGGGGCGCTCGCAAGAATCCTTGCAAAGCCTCTTGCAGGCATCGCCTTTTAGCGCTCCTCTCAAGAGCCAGCCCTTTCCCGTTTTCTCGGCCTCGACCCGCCCTCGCTTCAGCATGCGCTCGGACGCGCTCGGACATCGCCCGAAACGCGGTTGCGCACGAGCGATCGCGCGGCGCTTCGTGCAAAACGCGTGCAGGCAGGTCCGCTTTCGCGGGCGGGATCGGCGTTTTCGGGTAAGATACCGCCATACGAGCATACGAGAGGGATGCCCGCGCATCGAGCCGCGTTTGCGTGCCCGCGCCGCACGCCGTGCGCCTTGCGCGGGCACACGACACGAAGGAGCCATCCGTGAACACCGCATCCATCGGCCAGCTGGTCATCGTCGTCGACTTCGGAGCCCAGTACGGGCAGCTCATCGCGCGCCGCGTGCGCGATCTGCACGTGTACTCCGAGATCGTGCCGTGCGACATCTCTGCCGAGGAAGTGCGCGCGCTCGCGCCGGCGGCCATCATCTTGTCGGGCGGGCCGGCGAGCGTCTACGCCGAGGACGCGCCGTCTGTCGATCCGGAGATATTCGAGCTGGGCATCCCCGTTCTGGGCTTTTGCTACGGACAGCAGATCATGGCCGTCACGCTGGGCGGCGAGGTGGGGCACACGGAGAAGGGCGAGTACGGCCCCGCACCGCTCACACGCCTCGACGGCCGCGACGGCGCAGCCCCGTCCTTGCTGTACGGCGGCACGCCGGCCGAGCAGACCGTGTGGATGAGCCACCGCGACGCTGTGAGCCGAGTGCCGGAGGGCTTCGCGGTGACGGCCGCGACCGACACGTGCCCCGTGGCCTCGATGGAATGCCCCGAGCGGCGGCTGTACGCGACGCAGTTCCATCCCGAGGTGCGCCACACCGCCTGCGGCGACGATCTGCTGAAGAACTTCCTGTTCGGCATCTGCGGCCTTGAGCCGTCGTGGCAGATGGACTCGATCATCGACGACGCCGTGGCGGCGATACGCGCGCAGGTGGGAGATGACCGCGTGATTTTGGGGCTTTCGGGCGGCGTGGACTCCTCCGTGGTGGCGGCGCTGTGCGCCCGCGCCATCGGCAAGCAGCTGACCTGCGTGTTCGTGAACCACGGACTTTTGCGCAAGAACGAGCCCGAGGAAGTGGAGGCGGTGTTCACGCAGCAGTTCGACGTGGATTTCGTGCATGTGCACGCCGAGGACCGTTACGCGGCGCTCCTGGCCGACGTCGTCGAGCCCGAGGAGAAGCGCCGCATCATCGGCTCGCAGTTCTGGCAGGAGTTCTTCGCGGTGGCGCAGGAGCTGGCCGAGGACGGCCGCCCGGTGAAGTACCTGGCGCAGGGAACCATCTACCCCGACATCATCGAGAGCGGCGCGCGCAAGACCGGCGGCAAGGCATCCACCATCAAGAGCCATCACAATCTGATCCCGTTCCCCGAGGGCGTGCATTTCGACCTGATCGAGCCGCTGGACCACTTCTTCAAGGACGAGGTGCGCGCGCTGGGGACGGCACTCGGGCTTCCCGACCACATCGTGCACCGCCAGCCCTTCCCCGGGCCGGGGCTTGCCATCCGCGTCATCGGCACGGTGACGCGCGACAAGCTGGCCATCCTGAAGGAAGCCGACGCCATCGTGCGCGAGGAGTTGGACGCGTACAACGAGCGGCTCTTCGAGGCGTGCGGGCGACGCGACGGCGAGCTTGCGCGCGAGGCGGCCGGCGGGCCCGAGGTCGAGCGCCCCGTGTGGCAGTACTTCGCCGTGCTGCCCGACGTGAAGAGCGTCGGCGTCATGGGCGACGAGCGCACGTACGGCTACCCCATCATCCTGCGCGCCGTGGAGAGCTCCGACGCGATGACGGCGGACTGGGCGAAGCTGCCCTACGACGTGCTTGCCCGCGTGTCGAGCCGCATCGTGGCCGAGGTCCCCGGCGTGAACCGCGTGGCGTACGACATCACAAGCAAGCCGCCCGCGACGATTGAGTGGGAGTAGTATTTGATACAATAACGTATCAATATGTGACCTAGTGCACCCCTTGAGAATTACCTGCTCAAGGGGTGTTTCTATATCTAATCGCGTAAGCTCATATACAAACTCGTAGCAGCGTGACCTAAGACAACTAGGTCATAATGAGGCCACTTCGCAAGTGGCTAACAGGTGGAATTACCAATATCTACCTGCGACTTTTACGGAATCGGAATAAATCACCAAGAGTAACGGTTGATACGAGTCCGTATCACTACCTGCTGTAATACGCCACCTAAGGTGATGCAGACCCGCTAGCCACCTGCAACCACAAAACTGATACGGCAACGTATCAACAATCCTAAAAGAGAATTTTGCGGTTTGGGTCACAAACGGGTCACGGCATAATACAGCCTCTGACGAGGCCGTTTGCGGTTCTATTTAGGGAATCTAGGCCTTGAAGGAGTCCTTCCAGGCAACATACTCGTCTCTCGTCAGCTCATCGTCCTTCAGGTCTCTGTTGTTCCTATACCAATGGCGAAGCGCCTTTGCCAGAGCCTCCTGGTCCTCGCTGCCCAAGTCTTCTGGAAGGGCCAGCACGATGGTTTCCCCAACCTTGGTAGGCTCGAGGCAGAACGCCTCCTCCAGCTCGAACAGCATGTGTATCGCATCGTTCGCGTCGCTTCCCCAGTCGGATTTGAGAGAGGAGGGGTTCACTTCGAGGCAGCGGGCGATCTCGGCGATCATGGGGTCCTTCGGAGTGCGCTCCCCGTACTCGTACTTGCAAAGGGAGACAGCGGATATTCCGAGCATGCGCGAGATAACGTTCGCTGAAACGCTCGGCTGCATCGACGACGCCACGTTCCAGGGAGCAACCTCGCTTTCCCGCATCGTGGCGCCTGGGGTGACCGAGATCAACCGCTATGCTTTTCAACGTTGCACCTCGCTTGTTGACGTGCAGTTTGGTGCCCTGAAGACAATCGGCCGACGTGCGTTCGCAAGCTGCACCGAACTTGAGCGGATCGAACTGCCCGGCACGTTGAAGGTGATAGGGGAAGAGGCCTTTTCGGGATGCCAAGCCCTTCGCGAGGTCGTGATACCCGAGAGCGTGGAGGAAATCGAGCCGCGGGCGTTTCGCGGATGCACCAGCCTCGATGCGGCCTCAATTCCCGAGAGCATTGTGCAGCGTTTTCCCGAGTCGTTCACGCAGGAAGTGGCAGCCAGAGCGGGCGTCGTGTTAAAGACCGAGCGTACGCGGCTTTCGGCGGCGTTTCAGGAGGCGCACGAGGCTGATCGGGCGGAGCTCATGGCAGATGGCAAGCGCCTGTGCGCCGAAGAGGACGAGCTGCGCAAACAGCTCGCTGGCCTGGGCATGTTCGCGCGTGCGGAGAAGGAGCGGATCCAGGCGCGGCTCGACGAGCTGGAAGGCCAGCTTGCGGAGGTGCGCGATTTGATTGACGCGCTCGACAACCCGACCGACGAGGAGCTGCTCGGGATGCTGTAGCGTATGGGGTGCGCGGGTCTTCGGGGCTTGCTGGGCGCGACTCTCGATTTTCAAGAAGAAGGGTGGCGACGGTTTAGGCGATGGCCCTTGAGGCGCTAGCTCTGGGATACTGCCCATAAAGCCTGCTGCGTGTCGTAGCCATGAGCCAATTCGCTTCGTATAGGCGTGCTATTTGCGGACGGCCTCGGCAGCCTCAAGTCGCGCGGTGGTATACACGGTTCCTGGAGATCTGAAAGACAGGCTATGCAGGCTGCTCCTTCTCGATCTTCGAGAGCATCGCAATAGGGAGGATGCTGGTAGCGAAGCAGGCGGCCTGCATGATGAGATCGATTTCGTAATTCTCGTTAGGTAATGCGGAGATCAATATCGGCAGCAGGAACGACATCGCAAGGCTGACGGTGCCGATGATGCCGCTGGCGCTTCCTGCGAAACGACTTCCGATTCCCCTCATCATGACGGGCATAGCTTGAAGGATTGGCCCTGTCATGGCTGAAAGAAAGCCACTTGCTGCCAGAGTGAAGTGTAGGGAAGCATTGCCTTCGACATACCAAACGGAGAGCATTGCTGCGCTTGCGACAATATTAATAATCATCAGATAGGGCTTAAAGCTTTTAAGATGTGCGCACAGTGCAGGTCCCGCGATACATCCGAAAATGCTTGCAATGGTTACCGAGGCTGCCATGTTCCCTGCAGCGAATCCGCTCATTCCTTTGCCTGATTCAAGCGCTTGGGGAAGCAGTCCAGCGAAAGCTGTGCTGGATGAGAGGGTGAATCCGACAGCGAGAGCAATAAGCCAGACATTGGTGTTTTTTGCTGCCACGAGAAACGTGTTGAGCGCTGGCTTTTCGCTCGGGGGATTCACGCCGTTTGGAAGGTTCTTATCGACGATAACCCAAAGTGCCGTCACGGCTACGAGGGCGATTTCTGCGATGACGTATGCTTGGCGGACCGAGTCGTACAGTTCCCCCACTGCTTGTGAGGCGACGATTCCCAGACAGGATACTGCATAGTAGACGCCAACAGCTGTGTCTGTCTTGCTTCCAAACCAAAGGGCGATGGTCTTAACGACGTTTGTCGATAATGCCGCCATTCCGATGCCTATAAGGAAGAGCGAAGCCAATTGAAGGGGGTAACTGTAAAGGGTGATTATCCTGAGCAACCCCCCTATGCAAGCAATCGCAAAACACGTTGCGACAACTCGTTTGGGACCGAATTTATCTCCGGCGAGTCCAAAGGGGATTCCGAAAAAGACTGCCGCAAGCATGGGAACGAGAAACATGGTGGAAAAACCAACGGAGTTGATTTCCAGCATCGGCATGATATCGAGGGCCAGGGCGGATGCCTGATATTGGATGAAGTTGCCCGTAAAAGCGAGGCAGCATACCGAAAGCAGAATTGCAAAACGCCGCAATGGCATGTCGACGTCCTCTCGTTCGATTTCCTTCACTGCCCATGCTCACTGATGTGGGGATATGGCGATGGGCAGCGAAGGAAGATAAATTGTCGGAAGGCGATGCGGGAGGAGGGGGCCTTCCGATTGGTTGCAGTCTGCCGAGGCGGGTTCGGCAGGGGAAATTATTCGGATTGCTTGCTTTGCTGCAGCTTAGCTTTGATTCCGGTTTCGGGCAACAGGGCGATTGGCACTACGCTCAGGAGGAACAGGACAGACTCGACACAAAGGTTCATCGTCCAATTGTCACCAGTGATCGTCGAGACGATAACGGGAATGAAATACGAGCACAAAAGGCCGACGGTGCCGATGATGCCGCCAGCTGAACCGGCATACTTCACACCGATTTCCGGCAAATCGGGGGTCATCGCTTGGATGATAGGGCCGGAGAGGGCGGTCATGAAGCCGTTGACGACGAGTACGACCCACATGATGGCTCCCAGGGGAAGGAGCCAGTTCACAATCATGACCGCTGCAGCGACGATGGTGGTGAGGATGAGGAAGGGCTTGTTCTTGCCTAGCTTCAGTACGACGGCGGGGCCGGCGAAGCAGGCGAAGAAGCTGCCAACGGTGATGATTGCCGCCATCGATCCAGCGACCGAGGTTTCGACGCCGCGTGCGAGCTCAAGCGCGGAGGGGAGGATTGAGCAGTAAGCGGTGGTAGAAGCGAGGGTCAGGCCATAGGCGAGCGCGATAAACCAAACGTTGCGCGATTTGATTGCAATCTTGAGGTACTTGATGACGGGCTCGGGCTCAGGAAGGCTTTCGCCTTTGGGGACATTGCTCATAAAGAGAATCCACAAGAGCGCGGTGACGGCAAGGGCAACCGCTGCAACTAGGTACGAGATCCCGAGAGTCGGGAACATCGTGCTGAATGCCTGGGCGACGACGATGGCGACGCACGATGCTGCATAAAAGAAGCCCATTGCGAGAGAGGTCTGCTGCTTGAACCAGGTTCCCAGTACCTTCGCGAGGTTGGCGTTGAGGCAAGCGATTCCGCAACCAATCAAGAACATGGCAACCAACTGGGCGGCGAAGTTCGCAATCATGAAGAAGCGAATGAAACCGCCGATGACAGACAAAATAAGTCCGACGGAGACCACAATCTTTACGCCGTAACGGTCGGCAAGCGAACCTGCGGGTATGCTCAGAAACACTGCGGTTAGCATGGGCATCAGCATAAGATTCGTAAGCCCCGCGACATCGATGCCAAGGGTGTCCATAACGACGACGCCCCATGCTGAAACCTGGTATTGCATGAAGTTTGCCATGAAGCAAATAAGGCATACGGTGAGCAGCACAACCCATCGATAACCCGATAGTTTCATTTCCTTATCCATGGTGTTTTCCTTTTTCTCTCGAATCACTAGTCGTTCAGCAGAACGCTATACATGGGGCGGAACACGGCGTCGTCTTTCGCGCGCATGTCATGTTTGACAATCCACCCATTCTCGTCGATGACCATATGAGCGCGATCTTCTGCGGTGTAGACAGGCCATTCCTCCACTCCCTCGACAGAAGGCTTGCCGGTTTTGGCGAAGTTATACCAGCACGTATTCATCTGCTCGGCGAGATGCGCCGGGGGGTTCGGACCGGTGAACATGAGGCCGTTCGGGGTGTTGAGATTCTTCATGACGAAGGGAACCTCGATGGCGTGGCATGCCCCCATTCCCTCGATACGCGACTTGTAGCGGAATAGGTAGTTGTACACGGGTTTGTATTCGGACTGCTCTTCGGCCATAAGGTCTGCGCCGACGAAGAAGCCCGTGACATTCATGAAGTCGGTGTAGTATTCCCCGAAATCTCTTTCGGGGTAAGCTTCGCGATACTTCTCCTCCCAATCGATTGTGTCGATTTGATCGTCGAAATGAATGGGGAATTGGCCATGCCAGAAGCTCGGCAAATCCTCGAAATAGAATTTGAAGTAAGTGAACTCGTCTTCTGTACAACCGATCATGATATCGATGTTTTTCGCGGCGCCTTCCTTCCAGACCTTCATCGGCTTGAGGGGAAGGAACGACCCATCGCAGGTTGGCGAGAAGATGAGGGATACCTCGTAGGTGTGCCTATCGCACCAAACCTGCATTCCAGCAAGGAGCTCGTCGGAAGTTTTCGCCAAAAGCTGTTGCGCGGTTTCGCATTTCATGATCTCGGCGAATTCCTTCGTGAACGCTTCGCCGCGTTCCTTGGTTTTGTAAAGCTGTATGGGGCCGGATTCAAGGATGGCGCGCTGGAAGAGCGTGTTCGCCTGGGGAAGGATAGCGAGAAGGGCTTGACTAGACGATCCTGCCGATTCGCCGAACAGCGTGATGCAGTCCGGATTTCCTCCGAAGGCGGCGATGTTCTCCTTAATCCACTCGAGAGCCTTGATTTGGTCGAGAATCGCGAGGTAGCCGGACTCCTCATACTCTTCGCCACCGGGTAGGCAGTCGAGTGCAATCGAGGCGAACACGTTAAGACGGTAGTTGATGGAGACGATCACCACGTCTTTGCTTTGGGCGAAATGCTCGCCGTTGTAAAGGGGATCGGCGGATCCGCCGGAAAAGTAGGCACCTCCGTGAATGTAAACCATGACGGGGAGGTTGGTTTTCCCAGCCCCATTGACCCAAATATTGAGGGAGAGGCAATCTTCGCCCTGCTCGTGCAGGGAGGCTGGTTCAACCTCGTCTTTGAACTGGCATGCCGAGTGACCGAACGAGTCGCAAATCCGACGCTCGTCCGAGTCCTCCAACCTGACAGGAGCTTTCCAGCGTAGCTCGCCAGTAGGTTGCTTTGCATAGGGGATTCCCAAGAAGGCTTCGACTCCGCTTTCGAGGGTGACGCTCTGCATCACTCCCGTTCTGGTTTCTGCCTGCATAATTACTTCCATTCCTTTCGAATCATGAATGCGCACAATGTTTTCTTTGGCTCGCCACAGGGAATGGTAAAGTCTTGAGGGATTCCAATGTCAAGCGATTAATAATGTGAAAACGAGTCATTTTATGAGGCCCAATTCCTTCAAATGGCATCAAATAGCTTGAATTGGCTTTGGAGTCGGTCTAAGGTTTATAGTGTTGCGGGTAGCGAATCCTTCGAGCGACGGGGTCGGCGATGAACGAGAAGTTGCCACTGAATATTAAGCAGACCGCCCAACTCTACGGCGTTAGTTCCGACACGCTAAGGTATTACGAGAGCGTTGGACTGATAACGCCCAGGAGGGAGCGGAACTCCTATCGCGTATATGGCGAAGTTGAGTTCGCTCGCCTCAATATCGTTATGTCGATGCTCGAAATGAATTTCACCTTGAGCGACATACGCGACTATCTTTCGTCGCACGGCCTCGAAAAGACCATCGAACTCTTTAACAAGGAGATGGATCGAATCGATGAAACAATAAGTAAACTTTTGTTAAGACGTCGAAAAATCGAGCAGTGCCTGAGAAGTACGACCGATGCCGTCCTTGCGAGTAGCGACAGCGAGCCGAGGCTGAGACATAGGGGCGCTCGCCATTACATCGTTATCAGCGAGGATTCGGACATAGACGCCGATCCACTGCCGTACTACGCAATCAAGAAAGCTCACGAACTGGGAATAAATATAGACTCGCTTCATAGCATCCCGTGTTTCGTCATGGACTATACTCGCCTACGGTATGACGATTGCTTTGTTCCCGAAAAAGCACTGTTGGCTATTGAGAAGGCTGAGTATCATGATGCCCTTGTTCTTCCCGAGGGCACGTATCTTTGTCGCACGGTGAGAGGCCCGGCTCAACTGACACCAGCTGCTTTTGAAGAAATGAGTGCTTTCATGCAAAGTCACTCGCTTGCCCCTCGCGGCAAATTATTGGAGTTTTGGCACGTGAGCGAATACGTTTCAGATGATGATTCGGAATACCTGCATACGCTTGAAATAATGGTTGAACAGCAACAATAGCGTCGATGAGCGTTGCCTGCCTTTGGTTTTGCGGGTTTTGCGCCGCTTGCGGGGTTTTCGACAACGGCGCGACTGAGCAGGTGTTCGGTCACATCAAAGACGAGCTCTTCCGGGGAAGGACGTGGCCCGACTTCGAGTCCTTCAAGGCGGACCTCGACGCCTATATCATCCATTGGAACACGAGGAGGCGCCGGGTTAAACTGAAGGGACTGACCCTGGAGGAGTTCCGGAGCCAGTCCCTGGTGGCGTAGTCTTTATTTGAGCCGTCCAAGTATTGGGGTGCAGCTCACTGGACGTTCTGCCCCCTCTTTTTTGGGAATCGCTTTCGTTATTTCTTCCTGTTGGAGATGCGAATGGCCGCGCCGCTTGCGACCGCACTCGCCGCGCCTGCAGGTGCCGCAGTGGCTGTCGCGGGGGCAGTCGCTGTCACGGGAGTCGCAGGCTCAGCGACCGCGACCGCCTCGCGCTTCTCCACCTCGCGCTCGCGATACCCGAGCCGCTTACCGAAAGCGGAATCGTTTCGACCTGCACGTTCGATGGAGACACGTATTGCTATGACTGCCTTTGCAACTACCGCAACCAAACCAAACAACATAAGCTTTCTCTAGGATGAGCGAAGGAAAATCTAAGGTCTCTGTTCTAACTTGCTAAGGGAGGGCTTTGCGGAGTTTCCTCTATCCTACCCTCCCTTGAAATATAATGTCCATGCGATCATTAGCTACTTCTCGCAGTTTGCCGTGACCCACCGTGACCCACGAAAACGACTCGAATGACCCGAAAAGCCGTGACCCAGATTTGACCCCATGGATTCGCGGCAATTTTTGAGACTGGATGCAAATGGGACGTACTGGAACAAACTGCGGCAAACTGGAACAAACTGGAGATAGTTTTTAACTATTGAGTGGGAGTAGTCGCGACTATCTAGGTCCTTGCCTCGATTAGGGTTCTGAACTGGGGATACTATTCGATTGCCGTCTTTCCTATCCGCTTGTTCCCGCTTCCTTTGGGACGGGTTCGGCATCATCGCATCATCACGTCGTCGCCACCGACACCACTGCCGCTCCGACGTGCGCCCTGAACTGGGATGGTTCCGCATCCGCATTACTATCCCATGCCTTCTGGATGGCTCCTAACGGCGTGGAACCCGTTCAGTTTGCGCCTTCACTTCGCTCTGATGACCTACCTTTTACTAGTTCAGGGGCGTGATGCCGTTTTGATGTCGAACCCGCCCTCTCCGAAACCTGCGCATCAACCGTTGATGGCCCATATGTTCGCATATCTTCGAGGAGCTTGCTCGTGGGAACAGCCGGGGCAGTTGGCTCGAGCGAGCCCTATCAACTGGGTGCGCTGGGTGCTCGAACTTGTGGAGGAAACTGCACAAATCGCGTGCAGGCTTAGCGCCTCGGAATACCCCTCATCGCCTCGTTGGCGTCTCTGACGGCAGACTCGGACGAGGGCGCGCCGTACTCCTCCGCCACGGCTCGGGCGATCCATACGAGATCCTCTCCCAGCATCCGCTTTTCCTGCCTTGCAAGGATGAGCTCGCGGTAGATCGCCTGCATCCATTGGGTACTGTCCAGACTCTTGCGCACTTTTCCGACAGCCTCATAAGCCCGCCGTCCGGTGCGGCTACCCCTCCAGCAGAGTCACGTCCAGATAGCGCCTCGAGCCCCACTCGCTCTCGGCCACGTACTTGAGCCTCGCGGTCA
>NZ_PPEL01000035.1 GCF_002899695.1 Rubneribacter badeniensis | reverse complement strand
GTGCCCAGGTCGGGCGGGGAAAAGGTGGGCGGGTGTGCCGGTTGCGCGGCGCGTGACGGAAGGGGGGGCTCCTGATCGAAGGGCGGCGGGTAGGGCGTTTGTCCAGACGGGGCGCGAGGCGGGCGAGGTGCGTCCGGCTGAGCGGCGCGTGACGGAGGGGCACCTGATCGAAGGGGACGGCGGGGCGGGGCATCCGAGCGAAGAGCGTGCTGAGCAGCCGGGATGCGGGTGCGCTTCGGCTGCGAAGCGGGTGCCGGCTGCGAAGAGAGCTGGGCGCGCCATTGTTGTGAGGCCCCCCTATCGTTGCGAGGCGCTCAGTTGAATGACGGGATGGTGCGTCTTGCCATGGGCGTGACGTGCCGCTGCGTTTTATGGCGGGACGGGCGGGCAAGCGCATTCGCTTTGCAAGGGGATAAGGATGCGAGGAGGCTGACGGCGCGTGCAAGGGTCACAGGGTGTGAAGAGAGAGCGGGTGCGTGCAAAGGTCGCGGAGTGCGAGGAGAGCGGGGGGGGGGGAGCGGGCGGGGCGCGTCAAAGGCATCTTGCCGTTCTACGGTAACGGATCCCCGATTTTTCTTCGATATTGTACCGGTTTGGGTTCCGGATTGCTGCTCGGGCGATTAGAAGAGCCTCTTTCGCGCCTTTTCTGTTGCAAATACAACAGAAAAGGCGCATTCAATGCCGCGAAACGGCGATCTTCTGCGTATGCGCGAACATTACGGTAAACTATCGAAAATTAAGAGCGATTTCATGACCGAAAGCCGTAGAAGCACGACCGCTGCCGAGCATTCTTTGTCGAT
Organism: Rubneribacter badeniensis; assembly: GCF_002899695.1. Classification (GTDB taxonomy): domain Bacteria; phylum Actinomycetota; class Coriobacteriia; order Coriobacteriales; family Eggerthellaceae; genus Rubneribacter; species Rubneribacter badeniensis. The sequence goes on along the minus strand of NZ_PPEL01000035.1, from coordinate 26,755 downwards.
GTCGGCTGCTCAATGCGCGAGGGCCTTTTGCGAAGGGGCTTGCTACCTTGCTTGGGTCGTTTTGCGGCGCGGTTTTCGCCGGTCGCTTTCCGAGGATCGCTCACATTGCTGCACTGCGCGTCGTTGCGCTGTGCGCTTCGCTCGCGTCCCTTCGGCAAAAGCCCCCGCTTTTTCTCATGCAAGGGTTTGCTCCTGCCGGGCCGTCGTTGACAGAGACAAGGTCGGCCTATGGTGCAAACCCCTCCTGCTGCGGAGAACCCCTTCGTTCGACGGGTTTTCCGCGACGTTTGATCGCAAGGGCCCTGTTCAGGATTGGACGAACGTGCATGCGCGTCAATCTTTGCTTGGCAGGAAGGGGACTAGAGCGTTGGATCTGCTTCTCGATTGTCGTGTTCGGCTGCCTCTTTCACGCTTGTCGATTCGTCGAGGGTGCGCATGCTGCGTGCGGCAAGCGCGAGCGCCGTGATGGCCAGCCAACAACCGACGAGGCCAAGCGCCGCTGCGGCCTCGCCAAACGCCGTGACGGCGGCTGACGTGGCGAACACCGCCACCGGCGCGGCTGCCAGCACGAGGGAGTTCTGCGTGCCCAGTGCGCTGCCGCGCGACGCTTCGGGGATGCGGTCGAACATGAAGAATCCGAGCAGCGCCGACGCCGGCCCTGCGCTTACGCCGAGAAGGATCGCGCCCGCCAGCATCACGGGGAAACTTGGCAGCGCGCCCAGCACCGCCACACCAGCCGCCATGCCCACGAGCGAAAGCGCGTACCACGACCTCCTTGAGAGCCGCGGCGCGAGCGCGGCGTACGCCAGCGAGCTGACCAGAAGACCGAGCGACATGGCCGACAGCACGTAGCCGAGCAGCTCGGGGTGGCCGTTTTGCGTGAAGTGCACAGGCAGCACGAGGCCCTGGAACGACCCCATCACCATGACGATGCCGAAGGTGAGCAGGGTGGAGGTTGTCAGCACGCCGTCGGTGCGCAGCAGCACGCGCACGCCGGTGCGCAGCGCGTCTGCGGCGGCCGCCACGAGGCCGCGCTTTTGTTCGGTGGCCGCGGTCGTGTCGGCACGCTGCCCCACGGCGCCCACCGCGCGCGGCAGCGTGCAGGTGACGAGCGCCGCCAGCGCCGAGAGCGCGGCCGTGAACCACAGCGACGGCACCCCGCCGACCATGCCGATGAAGAGCGCCGCCAACGCGGGACCGACGACGGCGACGAGCGAGTCGATCGATTGCGACAGCCCCATGAAGCGCTGCAGGTCGGTGCCGTCGCGCTTCGCGACGGCGGGCAGCAACGCGTCGCGCGCGGTCATGCCGGGGACATCGCCAACGGCTCCCATCAGGCCCAAGACGACGAACCACCAGAAATTCAGCCCCCAGAGCGCATCGACCACGGGAATGAGCGCCACGCTTGCCGCGGACACGAGGTCGGACAGGATGGAGATGTCGCGGCGGTTGAAGCGGTCGAGCGCCGCGCCTCCCGCGATGCCGATGAGCATTTGGGGGACGGCGCAGATGAGCGCGAGCGTCCCGGCGGCAAGCGCGTCGCCGGTCGTGGCCAGCAGGATAAGTGGCAGCGCCACGCCGGCGACGGAGTTGCCGAGCAGCGACAGCGCGCTTGAGGCGAGGAAGCGGGGTGCGATGCGGTGTTCGTGCATGAGGGGTCCTTTCTGCTCTGTTGCAGTAAAAACCATGACGCTGCGTCGGGGTCAAACGCCGTTGTGAAGAAACCGCGCATGTCCGCACGGCCCTATCCGTCGCTGCGAGGCGGGGGCTGGGATGCGCGTTCGGGGCGGTGCGTTGAGCCGAACTGGTGCCGCCTCGGCAATGAAAAGCGTCGCCTTCTGCCAAACCGCCATTGATGCGGGCCGGACTGGTCTTTGTCGATCTTGGTTTGACAAAGGAAAACGCCGCTTTGCGCTAAACCAGGATTGATGCGAACTCATGCTTGCCGGATTCCGAGCCGAGCCTTTCTGGTCGGGCACAGTGAACGGCCTAGCCTCTGTCAATGGCGACCAAACAGAGGGAGATGGAGTCCGCTGTTAAACCAAAATTGACACGAACCCGCGTTCGCCGAAGCCTCCTCTGAAGCCCCCGGTCGGGTGCTTCGGAGGAGGCTTCCCGCTTGCCGGCTGGAACCTCCAAAGCGATGGCGGGGCCTTGCGCGACGAGCCGACCTGTCCCATGTCAGTCCTGGTTTAACAGCGGAAGATGGAGGCGGTAGCGCAAAATCACGGTTAAGAACGATTTTCTCGCTCCTTTTGAGACTGTTTTTGGAGAAACGCCAGGTCGCGACATTCCACTCGGCTGAAAAATCGTTCTTAACCGTGATTTTGTACTGGAGAGGTGTCCCCTCTATGGTAAGCAAAAATTGACACGAGCTCGCGTTCGCCGAGTCTCGAGCCGAGTTTATCCCGATCAGGCTCGATATCGGAAGAACGCAAGCTGCGTTGATTCCGGTCTGTCATAGGCTTCGGCCCGAAACGGCAGAGCCTTGACCGGCGGGCCGACCCGCTTATCAATCCTGGTTTAACAGAGGCCCCTCGTGGCAGGTTTTGACGAAAAACCGCGGTCGAAGGGGAGGCACCGAGGGCGGCTCTTCCTCTCTGTTTTGGGAAATGCCTGGTCGCGCCTGCGCTCGCGCGCCCGCATGCCGCAAGGGCACGTGAGCGATCGCGGATTTCCGTCAAAACCCGCCACGAATGGGCATTCTCTCTGTAAATCTTGGTTTGGCAGAGAAAAGTGCCGAAACTGGTACGGATTACGTTTTGTGTATGGCTTGCAGTGGATCAATACGGTCGGTTAAAGGCATTTCCGCAGGTCGTTTTCTCCGCAATTCCCTCAAACGGTCTTTCGGAGAGCGAAAGCCTATGCACAAGACGCGATCCGTGCCAGATCGGGCGGTTTTCGCTGTTAAACCAAGATCGGCATGGGCCAAATCGGCTTGCCGCGCAAGGCCCCGCCATCGCTTCGGAAGTCCCGATCGGCAAATGCGAAGTCCCCGAAGCACCCGATCGGGGGCTCTGCTGACGATCCGGCGAATGCGGGTTCGCGCCGATGGAGGTTGAGCAGCGGAGAGTGGTTTCGCATGTCGAGAGGGTGGCGCTCGAACCCTTCGGTGGTCGGGGATTCCGGTCGGCATCGAAGGGGTGGCATAAGGACGGTGTCCCATCCTTTCGCCACCCCTCGCCGCCATCGCGCGTCTCGCCGCGACGATGGCTCCAGATGCGTGAAGATCGCCGTCGCGAAGCTCTTCCGGTGCGCATCGGAGCGACAAAGAGTTGTTTCGGCGGGAAGGCCCTTCGGCCACCTGGGGCTTTTCCGACGGGCGATCCTGCTGCGATGGCGGCGCGGCAAGTAAGGGCTTCGCAGCGGCTATCTTCGTGCATCCGAGGCCCCTCGCAACAAAGCGAGGCCTCTCCGCAAGGGAGGGGGCTGCCTTGCCGCGAGGGCTGCGCGCCCTCAGCCTTCAACGCCTGCCGAAAACCGTGCGCGCCTGCCGCGCTCTGACGGGCGCGACGGAGCGTTCTCAGCCCGTCGCCGCTTCGGCGGCGCGGTCGCGGACGCGTTGCTCCAGCAGGGCTTCGACGCGGTCGCTCACCTCGATTTGCGCCGGGTTCATCATCTTGCGCGCCGAGGCGTCGATAAGGCGCTCCACCTGGTTGTAGTCGCGCAGCCAGATCGCGGGATCCAAGCAATCGATCACCTGCGAGAGCAGCGCGAACGCTTCGTCCACCAGTTCGTCGCGCTTCGATTGCGGGGCATCGGCGGCAAGCGCGTCGCAACGCTCGCCGATGGTGTACAGCTGATCCGACAAGCCGCGATCGCGGACGGCTGTGAAGATGCGCATGACTTCGTCGAACTCGGCGTTGTCGTAAAGATGCGCGGCCAAGAGCATGCCGGCGCGGTCGGTGGTATCGACGCTCGCGGCGCGCCCGGCATCCCGCTCGATGTCGCGCACGACCTCCATGAGCCGTGCGCCTCGCTTCGGCATGTCGGGCAAGCTTCGCTCGCGCTTGATCTCGGCGATGGTGTGCCGCTGCCGCTCAAGCCGCTCGATTTGCCGAGCCAGTTCCGCGTCGAGCTCGTCAAGCTGGCGTTCGGCTGCGGAAAGGCCCCCGTCTGCCACGGCATCGGCATCCAGCTCTTCCAGCATGCCGCCGATGCGTTCGAGCGGAAACCCGAGCGAGGCGAGCCGCTTCACGCGCAGCACGCGCACGAGGTCATCGATATCGTAGTCGCGATAGCCGTTGTCGCTGCGCGCCGGTTCGGGCAGAAGGCCGATGGCGTGATAGTGGCGCAGCGCCCGCACGGTGACGCCCGCCAAGCGCGCGACTTCGCTCGATCTCATCGCATCCTGCTCCTAGCGCGGCCGACGGATCATAAGGCGCTCTTCGATGGGGAAGGTGTCGCTGCTGCGGCGCTCTACCGTCTGGAAGCCGAAGTGCCCGTACAGCTGTTCAAGCCGGTCGGTGTAGCAGTCGAGGTAGCAATCCAAGCCGCGCTCGTCGGCATGGGCGAGAAACGGCGTGATCAGGCGTCGGAACGCGCCGCTGCCGCGTTTCTCGGGATCGACGCCGATGGAGACGAAATAGATGAAGTCCTCTTCCGCGCCCGCTCGCTCAAGCGGCCAGCTCGTGTCGGATAGGGACTCCATCTTCTCGGCGCGCGGTTCCAGCGCCGCGGCCTCCTCGGCGGTGAGCGCTTCGGCCAGGAGCATGCCCGATTTCTCCTCGAGTTCGGGCCAGGTCGCATCGCCTAGCTCGCTGCGCAGGTAGGCGTTCGCCGCGCCTGAGCGGTCGGGCAGCGTGTAGACGCACCCGTAGGGTGCGGTCACGGCGTAATCCGCTTGAATGACGGCGCGGGTGATCTCGAGCTTGCGCTCGGGTCGGACGTCCAGTTCGTCGAGGGCTTCAAGCCAGGTGACGTACCACATCTCCTCGAGGAAGCACGTGCCCACCATACGGGCGAGCGCGTCGAGCTCCTCGGTTTGGTCGGCTTGGACGGTGACAAGTCCGGGCAGGTTCATGGTCGCTTCCCTTTGCGGTTCGGTTTCGGTTTCCCCTCGATTCTCGCACGACCTTCCCTTCTTGTCGAGCCGGCCCGTCCGTGCGTCGATACTGGCCACACGGCGCGGCCGCACTGCAATCCGGCCGCGCCGCTGCGCTGCCCGTCGTCAGCCGACCGCCGCTCATTCCGCGTGCGGCTTGCGACGACGGTTCGTCCGTTTCTATCCCAAAGGAGGATCATCGATGACCGCCAAGGACTTTATCGACACCAACGACTTCACGAAAGACGAGCTGCTCGACATGATCGAGCTCTCGCGCGTGCTCAAGCGCTGCGTGAAGGCGGGGTACTTCCCCGAGCTTTTGAAGCACAAGACGCTCGGTATGATCTTCCAGCAGGTTTCCACCCGCACGCGCCTGTCGTTCGAAGGCGCCATGGCCGACCTCGGCGGCATCGCGCAGTTCTACGCCCCCGGCAGCATCCAGCTGGGCGGGCACGAGACCATCGAAGACACGGCGCGCGTGATGGGCCGTCTGCTCGACGTCATCGAGGCGCGCGTCGATCGCCACGAGGATGTCGTCGAGCTGGCGAAATACGCCGAAGTGCCCGTCATCAACGGCATGTCGGACTACAACCATCCCACGCAGGAGATGGGCGATTTGCTCACCATGATCGAGCATCTGCCCGAGGGCAAGCGCATCGAGAACTGTAAGCTCGTGTTCGTGGGCGACGCCACCCAGGTGTGCGTGTCCGAGATGTTCATCTGCTCGAAGATGGGCATGGACTTCGTCCAATACGGGCCGAAGGGCCATCAGATCGGCGATGACTTGCTGGCCGTCGGGCGCAAGAACTGCGAGGAGTCGGGCGGCAGCGTGACCGTCACCGACGACCGCGAGGCCGCGCTCAAAGACGCCGACTTCGTGTACACCGACGTGTGGTATGGCCTGTACGACAAGGAGCTGTCCAAAGACGAGCGCATGGCCATCTTCTACCCCACCTACCAGGTCACCGAGGAGCTTATGGCGCTGGCCGCCCCGCATGCCAAGTTCATGCACTGCCTGCCCGCCACGCGCGGCGAGGAGGTGACCGACGCGGTCATCGACGGCGCGCAGTCCATCTGCTGGGACGAGGCCGAGAACCGCAAGCATTCCATCCGCGGCTTGCTCGCGTACTTCTGCGCCCAGGCGCATCTCGATCAGCCCGAGGCCGACGACGCGCGTGACCAGCTGAACTACCTGCTGGAGGGTTTGGGCAAACAAGGCGTTCCGACGGCCTAGAGGCCCTCGTGCCCCCAAAGGGAACGGATCCCTTTGGGGCGTTTTCGGATAGCTCGTTTTCGAAAGAAGGAAACCTATGGCAACGAAGAAATTCCGCTTGATCGACGCCATCCTCTCGGTCATCACCGTGGTGTTCGTGGCCGAGGCGGCGGCTCCCGCAGCCGCCATCGGCAACTCCCAGTTCTTCTGGTGGATCTTCCTCATCATCGCGTTTCTTTTGCCCTACGGGCTTGTGGTCAGCGAGCTGGGCACCACCTACGACGACGAGGGCGGCCTGTACGACTGGGTGCGCCGCGCGTTCGGCGACCGCTGGGGGAGCCGTGTGAGCTGGTACTATTGGATCAACTTCCCCTTGTGGATGGCGTCTTTGGCTATTCTGTTCCCCGAGACGATCGCGCTCATCACGGGCTTTGAGCTCGACCTTCTCCCCGCGCTCGCCATCGAGCTGGCGTTCATCTGGATCGTCGTGTTCCTCAGCTTCTCGAAGGTGTCGGACTCGGCGTGGATCCTCAACCTGTCGGCCGTGCTCAAGGTGGGCATCGCGCTTCTGGTGGGCGGTCTTGGCATCTGGTACGCGCTGACCTTCGGCTTCGCCAACGACATGGCGCCCGAGACGTTTCTGCCCTCCTTCGACGCGAACGGCCTGACGTATCTGTCCATCATCCTGTTCAACTTCATGGGCTTCGAGGTGATCACCACCTACGTGGGCTCGATGGAGAACCCCAGCCGGCAGATTCCGCGCGCCATCATCGCCGGCGGCATCGCCATCGCCGCGCTGTACCTGTTCAGCTCGTTCGGCATCGGCGCGGCCATCCCCGCCGAGGACATCTCGCTCGATTCGGGCATCATGGACGCGGTGGGCATCATGGCGGGCGTGGGAAGCGCCCTGTTCGTCGTGGTGGGCATCGTGTTCCTCGTTACGCTGTTCGGCAACATGGTCAGCTGGTCGTTCGGCGTGAACTTCGTGGCCGAGCACGCCGCGAAGAAGGGCAACATGCCCCGGCCCTTCGCGCGCGAGAGCGAGAAGAACCAGATGCCCACCGGCGCCGCCGTCATCAACGGCGTGGTGGCGAGCGCGCTCGTGCTGTTGGCGCCGGTCATGGAGCTGGCCGGGTTCGACGGGTTCTTCTGGATATTCTTCTCCATGAACATCGTGTTTCTGCTGATCAGCTACATTCCCATGTTCCCGGCGTTTTTGAAGCTGCGCCGCGTCGACGCCGCCGCGCCGCGCGTGTTCAAGGTGCCCGGAGGCCGCGGCGTGCTTCTGGTGGCCACGTGGCTGCCCGTGGTGCTGCTCGTGCTGTCCATCATCGCCACCATCGTGCCGCTCAACGGCTCGGAGGAAGAGATGTCGAAGATCCCCATGCTCATCGGCGTGATCGCGTTCGTACTCATCGGCGAGGTCGTGCGCGTGGTGTCGGCGCGCGGGCGCACGGTGGAGTACCGTGGCATGGACGCAAGCGGCGATCCGCTGGCGTTCGATGTGGCGCAAGGCTACGTGGAGATGCCGGAGTCGGAGAAGATTGCGGTCGAGGAGGATCGGGTCATCGGGCGCGAGCCGCGCGATCTGATGTAGCGGGCCCGCGGTCCTTCGCATCGAGCGTCGAACGCCCGCGGGCCGATCTTGTGCATCGCGCGTCGCGAGGACTGGCGCGGCGTGCGATGAGCGCGCGCCGTCTGCGAGGCTTTCGCTCGTCGTTCGCCTCCGGCCTTCCCTCGCGGCGTGCGTCGTGCGAGGCGGTTTTGCAAGCGCCTGGCGCGCGCCGCGAGGGAAGGGCGCTTCTCGGCTTTTTGGCCGCCCTTCTCCTTCCCCTCTTTCTTCCCCTTCCGCAAACGACAGAAAGGACCTTTTATGAAGACCATCTACGAGAACGAATCCACCCCGAAGGCCGACGGATTCCGCATGCCGGCCGAGTTCGAGCCGCAGACGCGCGTGTGGATGCTCTGGCCGCACCGCACCGACAACTGGCGCGACGGCGCGAAGCCCGCGCAGCGCGCCTACGCCGAGGTGGCGCGGGCCATCGCGCGGTTCGAGCCCGTCGTCGTGGGCGCGAACCCCGAGGACTACGAGGCCGCGCACTACGCGCTGGCCGGCGAGGACAACATCCTCGTCATCGAGATGTCCTCCGACGACGCGTGGATCCGCGACTGCGGCCCCACGTTCGTCGTGGACGACAACGGCGGCCTGCGCGCGGTGCACTGGCACTTCAACGCATGGGGCGGCCTGGTGGACGGCCTGTACTTCCCGTGGGATCAGGATGCGCTCGTGGGCATGAAGGTGGCCGACCTCGCGCGCGCCGACCGCTACCGTCCCGACTCGCTCGTGCTCGAAGGCGGCTCCATCCACGTGGACGGCGAGGGCACCGTGCTGACCACCGAGATGTGCCTTCTGTCCGAAGGCCGCAACCCGGAGCTTTCCCGAGAGCAGATCGAGGATTACCTGCGCGACTACCTGAACGTGGAGAAGGTCATCTGGATCAAGGACGGCATCGACCCCGAGGAGACGAACGGACACATCGACGACGTGGCGTGCTTCGTGCGCCCCGGCGAGGTGGGGTGCATCTGGACCGACGACGAGACCAACCCGTTCTACGAGGCCGCCCATGCCGCCTACGACACGCTGTCGAACGCCACCGACGCGAAGGGCCGCCAGCTGAAGGTGCACAAGCTGACGATGCCGCAGGTGCCCACGTACATGAGCGCCGACGAGGTGGCCGCCATCGACGTCGTGGAGGGCACGCTGCCGCGCACGGTGGACGACGTGGCCATCGCCTCGTACATGAACTTCCTCATCGTGAACGGCGGCGTCATCGTGCCGCAGTACGACGACCCGAACGACGAGCTGGCGCTTGAGCAGGTGCGCGCCATGTTCCCCGACCGCGAGGTCGTGGGCGTGCGCACGCGCGAGATCGCCTACGGCGGCGGCAACATCCACTGCATCACCCAGCAGGAGCCTGCGCCGCAAAGCCGCTAGGACAGGCGTCGGCGGGAGCGCCGGGGCTGCCCGCGGAAGCGGGCGCCCCCGGCGCGCCGATGGGGGATCGCGTTTCGCCATGCCCGAAGAGGGTGCGGCGTTTCCGGCTGGCCCTCCTTCGCGGGTGTGATAAGGGGGGATATTGTCACATTTCGGGGGGCCTTGCAACGTCGTCCGAAGGGGTTTCGTGCAGAGGCCTTTCGCCGTGCAGGTCGAGATCGGCTTCCTCGCGCTTCAACCTGGCCATCTCGCGCGCGCAGAGCGCGATGGCAAGCGCAGCGGCCAGCAGGTCGGCCGGCGGCTGGGCCCACCATACCCCCCTGATGCCGAACGCGTTCGCCATCGTTGCGATGAGCGGGATGGCGAACAGCAGATAACGGCAGACGCCCAGCACGATGGACGTGCGCTCTCGTCCGACCGCCTGGAAATACGCCGAGGCGATCTGGGCCAGGAATCCGAACGGCGCGCATACGAGCAGCGGGAGGAAGTGCGAGGCGGTGAGCGCGACGAGGTCGGGATCGTCTCCCGCGAAGAACGCCGAGATGGGCGTTGCGAAGGCGATCGCAAGCGCGCATGCGGCGGTCAGCAGGGAAAACGAGCCCACCATGCTTGTGCGCACGAGTTCGCGCAAGCGGTCGTGTCGTCGTGCGCCGCAGTTGAAGCTGGCGATGGGTTGCAGGCCGTACGTGGCGCTGAGGCACAGCATGTTCAACAGGTAGACCACATAGCCGTTGATGACGGCGAATGCGGCCAAGTCGCCGTCGCCGCCGAGCGATCCCAGGTAGTTGTTGATGACGACGGTGTACAGAAGGCTTGCCGCCTGCACGAGGAACAGCGGTAGCCCCTGCCAGATGATCGCGCCGCACACGTCGCGCGAAAGCCGCATGCCGGACAATGTCACTCTGAACGAAGAGCGTTTGCTGAATTGGAAGCGCAGGATGGCGAGAAACCACAGGCCCGTGGTCATGCCGTAGTACGCCCCCGTTGCGGCGAACCCCAGGTTCAGCACGTACACGCAAACATACAGCCATGCGAGCGACATCGCCGAGGCGATGACGGCCAGCGCGGAGGCGAGCGAGGGCTTTTCGTCGGTGCGCAGAAGCGCGCAAAGCAATTGACCGAGCGTGCAGAACGGGTAGAAGCACATGAGCAGTCGGATGAACGCCGTCACGTCGTCGTGGATATCGGGGGTGGCGCCGAGGAGCGTGGCGATGTACGGTGCGAATAGCGCGATGGTCGCCGAAAGCGCCACGAGCGTGTAGGCCGCCAGCCAAAACCCTTGGGTGAACACCCTCTGCGCGCCGGCTGCGTCGCCGCTGCCCAAGCGCCGACCCGCTGCCGCAGCGGTTCCCATGCCGAGCGCCCCTCCCAAGGCCAGGTTCAAAAGCTCAAGCGGCAGGATCACGGTCACCGAGGCCAGCCCGAGCGGCCCGAGGCCGTTGCCGATGATGAGCCCTTCCAGCACCACCATTGCCATCTGAGCGAGCATCCCGGCAAGCGTGATGGCGGTGTAGCGTGCGAACAGCGATTTGACGGGGGCGGTGCCCAGCTCGCGTTCGGCGGGCTCGGGCTCGATGAGCGGATCGTCCATGGCCGTCGGCCTCCTAGCCTCGTGGCGGTGTTCCCGGAGGCAAACCATACCGCGAACGCGGGAAGAGCGGGGGATTATACCGGTTGCGCTTCGCCGGTTTGCGGGTTTATTTGAGATTATCAGCGGGGCGGGGGCGAAAAGACGATCGCGGGCAAAGGGCGCGCGCCGTTTCGCGCATCCTGCTCTTCCGGTGGTTGGCGGGCCGCCCATCCGCAGGGAGGACGGCCCGCCGCGCTCCGGCGGCTTTACCGCTCGTAAACCTTCTTTCCGCCAAGATACGTGGCCAGCACGTTCGCGCGCAGGATGTCCTCAGGGTTGCAGGTCGTCAGATCCGTGTCGAGCACGGCGATGTCGGCCAGTTTGCCGACCGCCAGCGAGCCCACTTCGTCGCCGCGGCCCGCGGCGACGGCGCTGCCCAGCGTGTAGGCGCGGATGGCGTCGGCGGCGGGAATCTTCTCCTGAGGCTGCCAGCCGCCGACGGGCTCGCCCGTGGCCGGGCTCTGCCGCGTCACGGCGTCGTAGATAACCTCGCGCGAGTTGATGTCAACCACCGGCGAGTCGGTGCCGAACGAGAACTTCACGCCCTTGTCCAGATAGCTGCGATACGGCCACATCCACTGCGCGCGCTCTGGCCCCAGGTCGCGCTCGATGCCGTTCGGGTCGAGCACCGTGTGGGGCGGCTGGCAGTTGGCCGACACGTCGAGCTCGGCCAGGCGCGCGATGTCCTCGGGTAGGAAGTTCTCGAGGTGCTCCAGCCCGTTTTGGCCCTTCACTGGCCCGAACTTCGCGCGCGCTTCCTCGAAGATGTCGAGCGCCACGTGGATGGCCTTGTCGCCGATGGTGTGAATGCGCACAGCGAAGCCCTCTTCGGCCGCGCCCAGCACGATGCGCCGCATGCGCTCGGGGTCGGTGACCGGCGCGCCGCAGTCGCCGTCGAAGTACGCGTTCGCGTACGGCTCGGTGAGCCATGCGGTGTGCGTGGACGACACGCCGTCGAAGAACTGCTTGAGGCCCGGCGAGCACAGCAGGTCGTTGTCGACGAACTCGTCACGCAGCTTCCGGGCGCGCGAGAGGTCTTCAAGCGCGGTGGGGAACATGTTGATGCGCACGGTCAGATCGCCGCGCTCCTCGAGCGCGCGGTACACGTCGTCGCGCACGAAGTCGCCGCCGGGCACGGCCAGAAGCGACACGTCGCACACGCTCGTGATGCCCTCGGCGTTGAGGTCGGCCAGGAACTGCTTGATGCCGGCGTTCGTCTCCTCCTCGCTGAACGCGAGCATGATGGGGATGAGCGCGGTGGCCGCCGTTTCTTGGATGATGCCCGTCAGCTCGCCGTTCTCGTCCTTCTGATAGACGCCGCCGGCGGGCGGGACGGAGTCTTTCGTGATGCCGAATTTCTCGAGGCCCTTCGAGTTCGTCCACAGTGTGTGGGAGTCGCCCGACTGCAGGCACACGGGGCGGTCGGGGTAGGCGGCGTCGAGGATGTCCTTCGTGGGCAGCACCGGGTTGTCCCACAGCGGGTGGTACCAGCCGTACGACAGCATGAATTCGTCTTTTGGGCGCGCGTCCTCCACCTGCTTGAGCGCCTCCACACAGTCCTCCGGGCAGGTGCCCTCGCAGAACACCACGTAGGGCGAGCGATCCATGGCCGAAGGGAAGAAGTGCAGGTGAGAGTCGTGGAACCCGGGGCAGACGAACGCGTCGCCGAGGTCTGTCACGATTGTTCCGGGCCCGACGTAGGCGGCGGCCGCCTCGTCCGATCCAACGAAGGCGATGCGTCCGCCCTCGATGGCGACGCTGCCGCTCATCGTGGCGTTCTCGCCCGGTTCGGCAGTGAAGATGCGGGTGCTTTTCAAAATGAGATTGGCCGGCTTCATGCGACGGCTCCTTCCTTGTCAGCCGCGTCACGCGGCGCGTCGGTTGTTTTCAGGGCGTTCAAGCGGCGCAGTTCGCGCGCCACGAACACCAAGGTGAACGCGAAGCACAGCGCGTCGGCCACCGGCTGCGCCCACCACACGCCCGTGACGCCCATGAACGAGGACATGATCATGATGCAGGGAACGGTGAAGATGAGATAGCGGCTCATGCCCAGCACGGTGGCCAGCACCACCTTGTCCACGGCTTGGAAGTACGCCGACATCACGTTCGAGGTTGCGCCCAGGCAGGCGAGCAGACACAGCGGCAGCGCGTTCTCGGAGGCCAGGGCGACAAGATCGGGCTCGTCTCCGCAGAACACGGCGCAGATGGGCGCGGCGAACACGATGAACAGCGCCGAGATCGCGGCGATGGCGACGGCGGTGTCCGCCACGGCCACGCGGATGAGCGTCTTCAGGCGGTCGGCCCGTCTGGCGCCGTAGTTCACGCTGGCGAGAGGCTGCACGCCGTACGTGGAGCACAGCCACATCATGTTGAGGATGTACACGAGGTATCCGTTCAGGATGGCGAACGCGGATATCTCCAGGTCGCCGCCGAGGGCGCCCAGGTAGTTGTTGATGACGGTGGTGTACACGAGGCTGGCGGCCTGCATGAGGAACGTGGGCAGGCCGATGACGAGGATCTCGCGGCACAACGCCCCGTCCAGCTTCATGTCGGAGAAGCGGATCTTGAATTTCGTGTTCTTGCTGAAGACGAAGTAGAAGATCACGACGAACCACAGGCCGATGGACGTGCCGTAGTACACGGCGGCTCCGGCGATGCCCAGATTCGCCAGGAAGACCGAGCAGTACAGCCACACCACGGCCAGCACGGCGGAACCGAACTGGGCGGCGGTGGCCAACCCCGGCTTCTCGTCCACGCGCAGCACCGACCCCATCATCTGCCCGAGGATGCAGAACGGGTAGAAGCACATGAAGATGCGGATGAACTCGACCACGCCGTCCGCGAGGTCGGGCGTGGCGCCCAGCACGAGCGCGATCTGCGGTGCGAATGCGAATATGAGCACCGAAACGGCGACGATCAAATACGCGGACAGCCAGAAGCCCTGCGAGAACGCCTTGCGCGCTCCATCGGCATCTCCCGCGCCCAGGCGGTTGCCCGCGACGGTGGCCACGCCCATGCCCAAAGCGCCGCCCAGGGCCAGGTTCAGCAGCTCGAGCGGCATGATGATGCCCACGACGGCCAGGCCGAACGATCCCAGACCGTTTCCGATGATCACCCCCTCCAAGATGACCATGACGGCCTGGGCGGCCATCCCGATGAGCGTGATGAGCGAGTACTTGACGAACAGCCCGTGCACCGGCTTGGTGGAAAGCTCGCGGCTTTCATCCGATGCGACGGTTGCGACTGCCTTCTCTGCCATCAGCGCTGCCCTCCTTTCCCGTTCGTGGACGGCGCTGCGCCCCGCGTCTGCGAAGCGTCAGCCCCACGCGCTTTCCGGGCGATCCGCGCCTTTGGGTTCGCCCTGGCAGCTGCGGGCCGCGTGTCTGCTCCTTGCGAAGCGTCACGCGCCGCCGTGCTCCGCGAGACGGCTCGTGCCGTCCCCTCTTGCGAAACGGCCTGCGCCGTTTCCTCTTGGGGCGACCTTACGCGCCACAGGGAAGGGTTGGGAAGTTTAGATGGGGTTGGATTCCCCTCATGCGGGATTAGAAAGGGTTAGGAGCGGGCGACTATCGCCGAACGTGAAATTTTGTTTCCAAGAGAACGAAAATTCCGGAAAAAAAGTTATAATGACAACGAAATTTCTATTTAAAAGAGGAGGAGCGCTATGGAGCTGAAGCGCAGGATCGATGCCGAATTGCTCGCGTGGAAGGTTTCGCCGTCCAGAAAGCCCCTCGTCGTCCATGGCGCGCGCCAGGTAGGGAAGACGCACTCTGTCCTTGCCTTTGCCGAGCATGCGTTCGAGCGCGTCATCTACATCGATTTTTCGGCGCAGAAAGACCTTTGCGCGCTGTTCGACGGCGATATCACGCCGGAAGCCCTTCTGCCGCAGATCGAGGCGGCAAGCGGTGTGGACTTCGACCCTGCGACGACCCTCGTGTTCTTTGACGAGGTGCAGGCGTGCCCTCGTGCGCTCACGGCGCTCAAGTACTTCTACGAACGCGCTCCCGAGTGCTACGTCATCGCTGCGGGCAGCCTGCTTGGCGTGGCGTTGGGTCGCGGCGAGTACTCCTATCCGGTTGGGAAGGTTGACACGCTCACCTTGCATCCGCTCGATTTCGAGGAGTTTCTCTGGGCTTCGGGTGAGGAGAAGCTTGCGAGCCTCATCGAGAAGGCGTACGCTTCCGACGCTCTTTTCGGCCTTCATGAGCGGGCGCTTCGGCTCTACCGTTCGTATCTGCTGGTGGGAGGGCTTCCCGAGGCGGTTTTGGCGCACGTGGAGGGCGCTCGTCTGCCAGCGGTGCGCTCGATTCAGCAGGGGATCGCCGATGCCTATCTCGCCGACATGACGAAGTACGCCAGCCCGCTCGACTCGTCCAAGATCCTCAACGTGTGGCGAAGCGTGCCCGAGCAGTTGGCGAAGGAGAACCATAAGTTCCAGTACGCCACCATCGCCTCGTCGGCGCGCGCTTTCCAATACGAGGCCCCCATCAACTGGCTTCATGCGGCAGGGCTGGTTTCATTCTGCTACCGTGTGAGCGAGGGTCGCAAGCCGCTCAGGGCGTTCGCGCAGCACGATTTCTTCAAGCTGTACGTGCTCGACGTGGGGCTTTTGACGACGTTGCAGGGATTGGATGCCAGTGATCTGGAGCCCGCTTCCGACAAAGGGTCGCGCTTTCGCGGAGGCGTTGCGGAAAACTACGTGATGCAGCAGTTGCGGGCGAGCGGCGTGGAGCCGTTTTATTGGGGGACGGCGAGCAAGGCCGAAGTGGATTTCGTCGTGCAGCTGGAGGGCGAGGGCGCGATCCCCATCGAGGTGAAATCGGGGGCGAACGTGTCCGCGCGCAGTTTGGAAGCGTATCGCAAAGCGTACGATCCTCCGGTCGTTCTGCGGCTTTCGACGAAGAACTTCGGATTTGAGCGCGGCATCAAGAGCGTGCCCCTCTATGCGGCGCACTGCATCGGCCGACGATAACCGACCCTCAATCTTCCCTCCAGAAGCTTTGGAGCAGTTGCTGGCGGGAACTCACGTCGGCTTTGCGGTAGATGTTGTGGACGTGCGCCTTCACCGTGCCGACCGACAGCGTGAGCGAGCTTGCGATGTTCTGGTTGTCCTTGCCCTCCAGGATGAGCGCCAGCACGTCGCGCTCGCGCGGGGTGAGCGCGTGGCGGCTGGCGTAGCGGGACAGCTGATCGTGGGCGCGGCGCTCGATCTTCGTGCTCGTTGCGGCGGGCGGCTCGTGAAACCGCACGGTCAGCGTGCCGGCAGCCGAGCGCACCACCAGCACGGCGCAGACGATCACGGCGACGTTCTCGCACATGTTGCGCTCGCTGAGGTGGTAGATGAACGACATGTCGGTGATGAGCGGGGCAAAGAAGTACATCATGAGCGAGTCTTCCGCCAAGACGAGCCCCACCAGCACCGCGAACGCCAGGAAGGGCGCGCGGTAGCGCGCGAGATGCCGCCTGAGCGCGTCGTCTGCATGCACGCGGTACGTCCGCAGCGCGTAGCCGAGGGACGCCCATACGCACACGTCGCGGACGCCGTAGAACACCCACTGCGCGCAGCGCGAATCCGGCGCGAGCAAGATGGCAGACGTCTGCACGAAGCCGCAGAGGGCGCAAGGCACGGCGATGCGCATCCACGTGCGCCGCTCTATGAATTCAAGGACCACCCACCACACGCTCGCCACGAACACCTCGGAGAGCGCGAGCTTGATCCATGGATGGAGGAAGGGGAAGCCGAGCACGCCCTCGCGCGTGCTCGGCTTCAGGTACGAGTACTCGTCGAGGAGGATGAGCGCCGTCTCAAGGCAGAAGATGAGGAAGAACGCCATGATGCCCAGATAGACCTCGCGGCGCGACACGAAGTAGGCCGAAAGCGCCATGCTCGCCGAGAACAGGCATGCGAGGATGAACAGTATCGTGTAGCAAAACCATGCCTCGCTCATAGTTCCTCTCTTCGTTCGCTGTCTCCATTTGCATTTTGCCTCCCACTCTGCGCAGCAAGGGGAGCTGGCAGGGCTCGCGGCGGGGCAAAGCGTGGCGGGGCGGTAGCGTGCGACAGGGGCAGGGTGCGACGGGCGTGGCGTGACAGGGGGACGGGGATATTGTCACATTCCCGGTTGTCATACGGCGTTGCAAGGTGCCCCGGAATGTGACAATATCCCCGTCCCCCTGTCACGCCACGCCCTTGCTAAGCCGCCGCCTCTGCCGAACCCCCGCTCCCGGGGCTATTCCTTCCAGAAGTCCTGTATGAGCTCCTGACGGCTTGCCTGGCCGGTTTTCCTCAGGATGTTGTGGACGTGCGCCTTCACGGTGCCAAGCGCCAGCATGAGGTCGCTCGCGATGTTCTGGTTGTCCTTGCCCTCCAGCACAAGTGCGAGGATCTCGCGTTCGCGCGCCGTCAAGCCGTGGCGCGCGCTGTAAGCGGGCAGCAGATCGTCGATATGCTGACGCACCATAGGGTTCTCGGAGGTCGGCGGCTCCTTGAAGCGCATCCTCAGCGTGCCCGCCGCCTCGCGCAGGCTGAAGAAGGCAAAGGCCAGCATGAGGAAGTTCTCGGAGAAGTTGCGCTCCGAGATGTACAGGGGAAGCATCGTGGTCTGCGAAGGGTCGGGCGTCCAGACGAGCATCATGAACGTGTCCTCGGCGACGATGCACAACGTCAGCGCGAGCGTGACGGCGAATAAGGGCCTCTGGCGCCGAAGACGCGCCTTTTCTACCGGGGTGGGCGCGGTGCGGTAGCGGAAGAGGGCGTAGCCCAGGCACCACAGCAGAAACACCTGGCGCATGCTGTAGAACAGGTACTGGCGCCAAGGGCCCTCGGGCAAAAAGATCACGATGCCCGCGCTTGCCAGCACGAACGCCGCCGCAGGTCCGACAAGCAGCGGGCGGCGGCGTTCGTCCAGGTAGTCGCATACGATGAGCCACAGCGATTCGATGGTGCCCAGCGAGAACAGGGTTTTGAGAGCCGGGTAGTCGATGCCGTAGAACGCATCGAGCGGAAAATCGGTGTTCTGCCCTAGGTACTCGTTTTGGAAGATGAGCGCAAGGTCGAGGAAATAGAAGAGGAAGAACGCCACGACAGCGAGATGGCTGCGCTTGCGCGACACGAAGTAGGCCGAAAGGGAGATGGTTCCGGCGGCGATGCACACGAGCATCACGAGTATGGTGTAGAAGTAAAAGCCGATCTCCAAGGCTGCCCCCCCCCCCTGCTTTTATCGCTAGTTGGGTTGGTCGATGTTCTGCGTTCGGAATTGTACCGTGCGGTTTCGGGGGCTTGCGCCGGGGTCGGGAGGCTTTTGAACGGTGCCATTATCGTGCCTGTTCAAAAGGGGGATTAGGGGAAGATTATTTTGGGTATAGATGCGCGCGCCAGAAAATAATCTTCATTATTCCTTCACAGAAACGAAGGGGTGGCCGCATAGTGTGCGCCAAGAGGCGCGGCCGAAGGGGCGTTCGTCCCCGAGCCGCGAGACATCGACCCGTAAGGAGGATCCATGGCTGTGAAGGACTACATCGACACCAACGACTTCACCAAGGAGGAGCTGCTCGACATGGTGGAGCTGGCCATCTCCATGAAGACGATGATCAAGGAGGGCGGCCGCTACCCGCATCTGCTCAAGGACAGGTCGCTCGGCATGATCTTCCAGCAGGTGTCCACCCGCACGCGCATCGCCTTCGAGACGGCCATGGCCGACCTGGGCGGCCACGCCGAGTTCTTCGGCCCGGGCACCATCCAGCTCGGCGGGCACGAGTCCATCGAGGACACCGCGCGCGTCATGGGCACGATGCTCGACATCCTCATGGCCCGCGTGAACCGCCACGCGGACGTGCAGAACCTGGCCAAGTACAGCCCCGCCCCCGTCGTCAACGGCATGAGCGAGTTCAACCACCCCACGCAGGAGCTCGGCGACCTCATGACCATGGTGGAAAACCTGCCCGAGGGCAAGCGCATCGAGGACTGCAAGGTGGCCTTCATCGGCGACGCGACGCAGGTGTGCGTGTCGCTCATGTTCATCGCCTCGAAGATGGGCATGGACTTCGTGCAGTTCGGCCCCAAGGGCCATCAGATCACCGACGGCGGCCTGCAGGTGGACACCGACGTGGACCTTCTGGCCATCGGCCTTAAGAACTGCGAGGAGAGCGGCGGCACCATCACCATCTCCGACGACATCGAGTGCATCAAGGGCGCGGACTTCGTGTACACCGACGTGTGGTACGGCCTCTACGACGCGGAGGAGGAGGGTGCCAGCTACATGGACGTCTTCTATCCGAAGTACCAGGTGACCATGGACCTCATGGACTTCGCCGGCCCGAACTCCAAGTTCATGCACTGCCTGCCGGCCACCCGCGGCGAGGAGGTCGTCGACGAGGTGATGGACCATCCGACGCGCAGCCTCTGCTGGGACGAGGCCGACAACCGCAAGCACTCCATCCGTGCGATCCTCGCCTACCTGCTCCTGCGGCACGAGGCCGACAGGAAGGCCGACGACGCCGCGGCCGATGCGGCCGAGGCCCGCATGGACGCGGTGCTCGCGAAGATCGGCAAGTAGCCTGTTCCGCCGGCCGGAAGGCCGGCGGGACGACCGGCGGGACGGGCCGGGCGCTGCGGGCGCCGCGGCCGTTTCCGCTGACGCACTACGCCAACTCGGGGAAATCGTTGGCGCATTGATCGAATGCCCTGCCGGGTCGGGCCGCGCGCAAGGCGTGCGCGGCCCGGCGGGGCTGAACCCCTGGAAGGGGAGTGACCATGGGCGATAAAGTCAAAAAGTTCTCATTCATCAGCGTGATCCTCTCGGTGATCTGCGTCGTGTTCGTGGCCGAGGCCGCGGCCCCCGCCGCCGCCATCGGCAACCAGCAGTTCTTCTGGTGGATCTTCCTCATCCTCACGTTCCTTTTGCCGTACGGCATGGTGGTGGCCGAGCTCGGCACCACCTACGACAGCGACGGCGGGCTGTACGACTGGATCCGCGACGCGTTCGGCGATGCGTGGGGCAGCCGGGTGGCCTGGTACTACTGGATCAACTTCCCGCTGTGGATAGCCAGCCTGGGAACGCTGTTCCCCGACATCCTGGGAATGGTGTTCGGCGTGGAGTTCGACCTGCCCGTCATCTTGGCCATCGAGCTGGCCTTCGTGTGGATCGTCGTGTTCATGAGCTTCTCGAAGGTGTCCGACTCCGCGTGGATCTTGAACGGCGGCGCCGTGCTCAAGGTGCTCATCGCCGTGGCCGTGGGCGGGCTGGGCATTTGGTACGCCGTCAACAACGGGTTTGCGGGCGACATGTCTCCCGCCACGTTCCTGCCCGATCTCACGAACACGAACGCGCTCACGTACCTGTCCATCATCCTGTTCAACTTCATGGGCTTCGAGGTCATCTGCACCTTCGCCGGTGCGATGAAGAACCCCTCGCGCGACATTCCCAAGGCTATCGTGCTGGGCGGTCTGGCCATCGGCGCCATCTACCTGTTCGCCAGCTTCGGCATCGGCGCGGCCATCCCGGCCGATCAGATCGACCCCGACTTCGGCATGATCTACGCGGTCATGACCATGGTGGGCGAGGCGTCCCCGATCTTCGTGATCATCTGCCTCGTGTTCTTGGTCACCCTGTTCGCGAACATGGCGTCGTGGTCGTTCGGCGTGAACTTCGTGGCCGACTACGCTGCGAAGCATGGCAACATGCCCAAGGTGTTCTCGCACGAGAGCGCCAAGACCGAGATGCCCACCGGTGCGGCTATCGTGAACGGCGTGGTGGCCTCGCTCGCTCTCATGCTGCAGCTCATCCCGATTCCGGCTATCTCCGAGGGCATCTTCTGGATGCTGTTCTCGATGAACGTCGTGTTCCTGCTCATCAGCTACATCCCGATGTTCCCCGCGTTCTTGAAGCTGCGCAAGGTCGATCCGAACCGCACGCGCATCTTCTCCTTCCCCTTCAAGGGCAAGCTCATGTACGTTATGCTGGCCATTCCCGCTATCGAGCTGGTGCTGTCCATCGTCGCCACCATCGTGCCGCTCAACGGCTCGGAGGAGGAGCTGTCGAAGATCCCCATGCTCGTGGGCGTGGTGGTGTTCGTCCTTCTGGGCGAGGTGGTTCGCATCTGGTCGAAGCGCGGACGCACCGAGGAGTACCGGGGACTGACGTCCGAGCTGGCCGAGGCGCGCCTGGCCGAGGAGGCCGCGGCGGCTGCCGAGGAGGCTGCAACGTCCGAGGACGCCGAGGCGAAGCCGCAGGCTGACGCCGAGCCGGTGTCGGTGCCGGTCGCGTAGCGCTTCCGGCGTCGCGCGAATGTCGACGCCGGGCATGCTATCGGGTTTCACGTCCGGCCCGCCGCCATGGCGGCGGGCCGGACGACAAGCAAGGGTCATCAGTTTTTGCGAAGAAAGGATCGAGCATCATGAAGACCATTCACGAATCCGAGTCCACCCCGAAGGCCGACGGCTACCGCATGCCGGCCGAGTTCGAGCCGCAGACACGCGTGTGGATGGCTTGGCCGCACCGCACCGACACGTGGGCGTGGGGCGCCAAGCCCGCCCAGAAGCAGTACGCCGCGGTGGCCCGCGCCATCGCCGAGTTCGAGCCCGTCACCGTGTGCGTGAACCAGGCCGACTACGCCAACGCCAAGGCCGTGTTCGAGGACGACGAGAACGTCACCGTCGTCGAGATGACCACCGACGACGCGTGGGTGCGCGACACCGGTGCCACCTGGGTGATCGACGACAAGGGCGGCAAGCGCGCCGTGCATTGGCACTTCAACGCCTACGGCGGTTTCGAAAACGGCCTGTACTTCCCGTGGGACAAAGACGAGCAGATCGCGCTCAAGATGGCCGAGATGAGCGGCTGCCGTCGCTACCGTCCCGAGAGCCTCATCCTCGAGGGCGGCTCCATCCACGTGGACGGCGAGGGCACCGTGGTCACCACCGACATGTGCCTGCTTGATCCCGGCCGCAACGCGTCCGTGACCGAGCATGCGGCCTGGTCCGAGGAGCTGCGCGAGTACATGAACGGCTACCTGAAGGACTACCTGGGCGTCGATAAGGTCATCTGGGTGAAGGACGGCATCGACCCCGAGGAGACGAACGGCCATATCGACGACGTGGCGTGCTTTGTGGCCCCCGGCAAGATGCTGTGCATCTGGTCGGACGATCCGGACTACCCGTTCTACAACGAGTGCCGCGCCGCCTACGAGACGCTGTCGAACGCCGTCGATGCGAAGGGGCGCAAGATCGAGGTGACGAAGCTTTGCATGCCGGTGAAGCCGCTGTACATGGACCAGGCGTCCTGCGACTCCATCGACGCCGACGAGAACGCCGAGCCGCGCGTGGCCGACGAGCCGCTCATCGCCTCCTACATGAACTTCCTCATCGTCAACGGCGGCGTCATCGTGCCGCAGTACGGCGACGAGAACGACGCGCTGGCCGTGCAGCAGATCCAGGCCGCGTTCGACGAGGCGTGGGGCGAGGGCGTGTACAAGGCCGTGGGCGTGAAGACCGATCAGGTTGTGTTCGGCGGCGGCAACATCCACTGCATCACCCAGCAGGAGCCGGCCGCGAAGTAAGCCCATCCGTCGCCTGACAGTCTCCGGCCGCGGCAATCCCGGCTTTTCGTTCAGGCGTTTTCCAGATGGCCCGGCCTCCTTCCGAGCACCCGATGCGCATCGGCGGGAGGGGGTCGGGCCGCAGGCCGCGGGGCAGCTCCTTCGCCAGGGCTGTCCCGCGGCGATTCTTTTGTGCAAGGCGGGACAAAACCGCGGGAGGGTTTTTGTCCCGCCGAACAATACCCCCGTCGCGTCTTGAGCGGTACAGTACCGCATTATCCGACGTTTGAAAGGAAGGAGAGCCCCATGCCCTATCAGAAAGGCGAGGGCAAGACCGTCGTCATCGCGCTCGGCGGCAACGCCCTGGGCAACACGCCCCAGGAGCAGCTCGAGCTCGTGAAGAACACGGCCGCCCACATCGTCGACATGATCGAGGACGGCACCAACGTCGTGGTCTCCCACGGCAACGGCCCGCAGGTCGGCATGATCAACAACGCGTTCGCCTACGCGAGCGCCAACGACGGCAAGACCCCCGAGATGCCCTTCCCCGAGGCCGGGGCCATGAGCCAGGGCTACATCGGCTACCAGCTCTCCCAGGCCATCCTCAACGAGCTCAAGGCCCGCGGCATCCTGCGCTCCACCGTCAACGTGATCACCCAGACGGTGGTCGACCCCGACGACCCGGCCTTCCAGAACCCCACCAAGCCGGTGGGCGCCTTCCTCACCGAGGAGGAGGCCAGGGCCAAGGCCGCCGAGACGGGCTGGACGTTCAAGGAGGACGCCGGGCGCGGCTGGCGGCAGGTCGTCGCGAGCCCCAAGCCGGTGCGCGTCGTCGAGTTCGACGCCATCAGCGACCTCGTGGACGCCGGCTACGTCGTGGTGTCCACGGGCGGCGGCGGGGTGCCGGTGTTCGAGGAGGGCGGCTACGCGGGCGTGCCCGCGGTCATCGACAAGGACCGCTCGAGCGCGCTCCTCGCCCGCGAGCTCGGCGCCGACATGCTCGTCATCCTCACGGCGGTGGAGAAGGTGTGCGTGAACTTCAACACGCCCGAGCAGGCCGAGATCGACGGGATGGACGTCGCCCAGGCCCGCGCCTACATCGAGGAGGGCCAGTTCGCCCCCGGCAGCATGCTGCCCAAGGTGGAGGCCTGCATCGAATACGTCGAGCAGTTCCCGGCCGGCAAGGCGCTCATCACGTCGCTTGAGTGCGCCGCGGCGGGCCTGCGCGGCGAGACCGGCACGGTGATCACGGCGTAGCCGGCCTTTGCCGGCTTTGGGCGCCGGCCGTGTCAGCCCGGCCTCTGCGCTGCGGATTTCGCCACCGAGGCGCGGAGGCCGCGGCTTTTTTGAGCGGTGCATGGCGCTGTTCCCTGTCCGCACGGTGCGCAGTGGCCGATGCCCCGCGCACGCGACGCGCCCTCGGATCCGAGTTTCATCCGAGGGCGCGTTTTCATACCATACGGGTTTTCGCTCTTCGACGATCCGCGGTTTACCGGTCGTTACCAAACGGTCAAGCAGGTTCGCGCCGCCTGTCGGCCATGGCTATCGAGGCGAGGCGCGCTGCGTTCGGAGGCTGCGCTCGGCCCGCCGATCCGATCCTGCCGCCCCTACGCCGGGCGCACCACCAGTTCTTGGATAAGGCTGCCGTCGCGGTCGCAGGTGCCGTCGGTGCAGTTCTCGATCTGGGCGAGCGCGTGGATGAGCGTGCCGTGGTAGTCGGCGTAGAAGTTCACGGTGCGCTCGTTCACCACGCGCGGGTCGTGCATGGTGAAGCCGCCGAACATGAACTTGTTGTGGTAGAACATCTCGATGGCGTTTCGGCCGTACAGAAACGCGTTCGGCCGCTTGACCTGGGAGGGGCAGTAATCCACGAGGCGGCACTCCTCGGCGAAGCACGCGGCGAGGGCCCGGTGGTCTTTGGCCTGCATCGCCGCGACGAAATCGTTGATGACCATGGCTGCCTCCTAATACACTTTCTCGGAATTGAGCAGGGCGTCCGTCCCGCCGTCCACGAACAGCACCACGCCGTTGATGCCGCATGCCTCGGGGCTGGCGATGAAGGCTATGGCGTTGGCTACCTCGATGGGCTCCATAAGCGGCTCCTCCCCGAAGTGCGTCGGTACGGGAATGGCCTCCATGGCGGCGCGCTGCTCGGGCAGCATGTTCGCGGTCATGGCCGTGCGCACGTTGCCGGGCGCGACGGCGTTCAGGCGCACGCCGCGCGAGCCCCATTCGGGGCTCATGCGGCGCACCCAGCGGGCGAGCGCGTACTTCGTGGACGCGTAGTACACGTGTCCGACAGCAGGGTCGACGTCCTTCACCAAGGCGAGGATGCGGTCCTCGTCGGCCTGGTTGTTCAGCATGCCCGCCACGTCCATGCGCGCCGCGCCCTGCGCGATGGAGTTCGACGAGGTGACCGTGCAGCTGCCGCCTCGCTTCTCCAGGAGGTCGAACACGCCGCGCGCCATCTCGGTGGCGCCGAAGTAGTTGAGCGAGATGATGAGCGAGATGGGAACCTTGCCGCCCGACACGCCCGCGTTGCAGATCATGGCGTCGATGCCGTCGGGATAGCGCTTGTGCAGCGCGGCGAGGGCGCTTGCGCGGCCTTCTTTCGTGGCGAGGTTCGCGGTGATGTCGCCGCCGTTCAGGTCGATGTTGACCACCTCGTGGCCGCGCTCGCGCAGCACCTCGGCCGTCTTCGCGCCGATGCCGCTCGATGCGCCCGTGATGACGTAGATGCCCATGGGCCGTCCTTTCGCGTGGGTCTGTCCGCCTTCCCGCCCGCGCATGAGGGAACGTGCGCGGGCGGGAGCAGGGCTGTCGTCGCATTGCCGGTGTAAAGGTAGCATGGGCCGCAAGGCCGCGCTCGACAGCGAGGCGAACGGCGGGAGAGCCGTCATGCGCGGCGCGTCTCCGTCGGCGAATGGCGCGGTTGTTCGCATTTGGCGGATGCGGCAGAGGGATGCGGACGGGGGCCAGCGACTGAAGCTCGAGAACGACGGCGCTGCGCCTACGCAGTCGGGGTGCAGAAGAGGGGTGCGGAAGAGAGAGGATCGCGGTGCTGCGATTCGGGGAGAGCGCCGTGGGGCTGTCGCTCGTCTCATGAGCGCCGCGGTGTTTAGCACCTGACGGCGGCTTGTTCGATGCCGGGGCCGAAGGAGCGGGGCGGTTGAGCGGGTGAGGTGCGGCAGGAGGCGGGATGCGGCAAGGGGCGGGGAAGGGAAGGAGCAGCGCGGCTCGGGCGCTGCGGCGTGGGACGGACGGCGCGACATGCGCGGGGGCGAGCCGCTTGCGTTGCCGGGCGCGACGTGAGATGAGGGGCGCTGTGGCGTGGTCGGCGGGAAGGGCAAGGCCTCCCTTCCCGCTGGGAGGGCTTACGTATGCGGGTTCTCGCGGCGGTAGCGCGCAAGGGCCTCGTCGTAGCTTCCGGCGGCTTTCTTGTAGTAGAGGGCATAGGCCGCCGACGTGGCGGCGAGGATGAGCAGGTAGGCGACGACGAACGCTGCGGCCCCGCCCGGCCCCACCTCGCCGGGCATCCACCGGCCGAGCCACGCGCACGCGCCGATGACCGGCAGCCCGCATGCGCCGAACCCGGCGATGCGCGCGGGATAGGCGAGCCGTTTGAAAACGGCTTCGGAGAACCAGAGCGTTTGCAGAACGGCCATGCCGAGGGAGGCGGCCATCAGGCTCGCGGTGAGGTTCAGGCCGTAGCTTGGCCCTGCGAACAGGTATCCCATGACCAAGAACCACGCCATGATGACGGAGAACATGACGCAGGAGGCAAGAGCGGTTTTCGAGATGAAGCGCTTCATGAGGGCTCCTTTCAGAGGATGGCTGGGTCACAGTCCTAGCTTGCGCTTGATGGCGGGGGTGTACTGGCGGGAGACGATGACCGCCTCGCCGTTGTCGAGCGAAAGCCGCAGTCGCGCGCCGGGAGCGGGGCGGATGCACCGCACATGGTCGAAGTTCACGAGCATCTGCCGCGATGCGCGCACGAACTCGGTGCCGGCCAGCTTGTCCTCCACTTCGAAGAGGCGCAGCGACGTCTCGAACACGGCATCGGCGGTGTAGAGGAACGCCGTGCCGTCCACCGTCTCGGCATACAGCACGTCGCCGGGCGGCACGCGGTAGAGGGCGCCGTCGCGCATGCCCGCGAGCGTGCGGTCGAACGCGCCGAGGCTGGCGACGATGCGCTGCGTGCGCTCGTCGATGCGCGGGCACGACACCTGCACCTCGATGTCGTCGAGCGCGGGATCTTCGATGATGGTCACGTTCATGGCGGGGCCTTCGGGTCGGGGGCGGATGGGGCGGGGTCGGGGGCGGGGCGTTCGGCGGCTT
>NZ_PPEL01000034.1 GCF_002899695.1 Rubneribacter badeniensis | reverse complement strand
AGTACGTGGCCGAGAGCGAGTGGGGCTCGAGGCGCTATCTGGACGTGACTCTGCTGGAGGGGTAGCCGCACCGGACGGCGGGCTTATGAGGCTGTCGGAAAAGTGCGCAAGATTCTTGACGGTACCCATTTTGCTTTTTTCAACTTTTTTCTGAAAAACGCACTCAAGAGCCATCTCCCGAACGGGTACGGAGCGAAAGGGGCAGAGAGGACAAGCCCTTAACTCCCGTCCTCTACTCCACGCGGGAAGGAGGTGAACTCTATGGAGCTATCTTCGGCAAACCCGAATTCGCGCCAATCTTCTTTCAGCAGAGAAAGCCAAACGCAAAAAAGCCCCGAACCATGCCGCAGAAAGCCTTTGGCACGATTCGGGGCTTAAGGAGTTCTCTCAGCGAAAGCTACTCCGCAGTCTCCTCGGAAGCTTCGGCCTCTTCGACGGCCTCGGAATCCGCTGCGACCTCGGCCGTCTCGACCTCGGTCGCCTCCGCAGCCTCGGCCTCCTCGGCGACGACAGCGTCGTTCTCCCCGCCGACGATCACCTTCACCGTGGTCTTGATCTCGCGATAGAGCGAGATGGCCACTTCGTGCTCGCCCGCCGTCTTGATGGCATGGCCGAGCTCGACGCGGCGCTTGTCCACCTCGACGCCCGTGGCCTCCTTGATGGAGTCGGCGATCATCTGGGCGGTGACGGAGCCGAACAGCTGGCCCTCGTCACCCACCTGAGCGATCACCTTGATAGCGGCGCCATCGAGAGCGGCCTTCGTCGCGTTGGCATCGGCGATGCGCTTCTCTTCGCGCTTGGCGATGTTGTGCTTGCGTTCCTCGAGCTGCTTCAGGTTGCCCTTCGTGGCAAGAATGGCGATCCTTTCCGGCAGCAGGTAGTTGTTGGCAAAACCGGGGGCCACGTCCACGACGTCGCCCTCACCGCCCTTGCCCTTCAGTTCTTGGAGCAGGATGACTTTCATGGTTCCTCCTTGCGCCTAGCGGTTGCGGCGGTCGCCACGGCCGCTGATGGCGGGAACCGCGTAGGGCATCAAAGCCATCTCGCGAGCGCGCTTCACGGCGTTCGCGATGTCGCGCTGGTGCTGAGTGCAGGCACCCGTCACGCGACGCGGCTTGATCTTCCCGCGGTCGGTCACGTACTTGCGCAGCATCTGGGTATCTTTGTAGTCGACGTACTGCACATCCTCTTTGCAGAACTGGCAGTACTTGCGACGCGGCTGCTTCGCGTAATCGGACATTTCAAACCTCTTTCGTATCGCTAAAACGGGATGTCTTCGTCATAGACCGAAGAAGAGGCGTCGACTACCGGTGCGGGTGCGGGCGCGTACGCAGGAGCCGCCGGGGCCGGGGCAGAGTAGCCGCCCCCCATGCCGCCACCGTACGACGACGAGTCGCCGCGGCTCGACATGAACTCCAGCTCGTCCACGATGACCTCGATCTTGCTGCGCTTCTGCCCTTCGCGCTCCCACTGGCTCCAGCGGAGCTTGCCCTCGATGGACACCTTGGTGCCCTTGTTGAGGTAGCGGGACAGCGCCTCGGCGCGGGCGCCGAACATCGTGCAGTCGATGAAGTTCGGGTAGTCCTCCCACTCGCCGGTCTGCTGGTTCTTGCGGCGGTCGTTCACCGCCACGCCGAAGCCGAGCACCGGCATGCCGCCCGCCGTGGAGCGCAGCTCGGGGTCGCGCGTCAGGTTCCCGCTGATAATCACTCGGTTGATGCTCATGTAGCCCACCTCTTCTCATGCCGAACCCAGGCATGCGCCCAGGTCCCAAACGTCTCCTTAGTCGCGATCCGTGCGCTTGACGATCATATGGCGCACCACCGTGTCGGTAATGCGCAGGATACGATCGAGCTCGGCGACGTCAGCGGGATCGGCATGGAAATCGACGAGGGTGTAGTCACCATCGGTCAGACCGTTGATCTCGTAAGCGAGTTTGCGCTTGCCCCAGTTGTCGACGTTGTCAACCGTGCCCTTGGCGTCGGAGATCGTCGTCTCGATGCGCTTCATGACAGCGGTGCGGGTTTCCTCGTCGGTAGACGGAGCGACAAAAAACAGCAGTTCGTAAGCCTTCATCAGCTCACCTCCTTTGGACTTGACGGCCCCGGGCTGGTGAAGGCAAACACCGGGGCAGGATTAGCCTGACTATTCTAGCAAAAAAGCGCAGGTCGAAGCAGCCCAACCCAATCGAACGCCTTTTTTCACCGTTTCGTCACACTCCATTGCCCAGCGCGAACGGCATCCGCCCTCGCCGCTTCCGACGGACCCGCATGCAGCGCAGCGCTCCTCGCGGTTGGTTGCGCAGGAATGCGAGCACCGAACGAGTCCGTCGGAGTTTGCCTCTGCCCAGCTGACGTGCCGAACATCGTGGAACCATCATAGCAACCGATTCTTGCAGGGGCATGGCGTGCGTCCAACGCAGAAACGCGTCGTTCTTCCGTGATTCCAACATGCTTCTCACACAGGGAAAGCGCATATCCCTCCTCTTCGAACACACTTCCAACGCGCCTCTTGCGCGACCCTCGCACATGTCCAACGCCGATCCGTCGTGAAAGAGGATGCCACCAACTAACGTGTCCGAAAACTCTCCCGCCTCTTCGACAGCGTTCGACATTCTCCCGTCCCATCTGGCAAAGCACTCTCCCGATCAGGCACGCACCGTCCAAAAGGCTCATCTCCCCCATTCGCTGCGTTTCCATGGCCGACACGGACACGACAACCAGCGACCGATGCGCGCGCATACAAAAAAGCGCCGCAACCCGAAAGCTGCGGCGCTTGAACATCGTACGGGAGGAATGTTCGCTACTCCCCTGGCTCGCCCTCGGACTCTTCCCCGTCAAGGTACTTCGCATCGATCTCGTCGTCGCTATAGGAATCGGCCTTCTGCAGAGCGATCATAAAGTTCGGCGCTTCGCCGATGTAGGCAGGCTCCGTTTCAAACGTCACCGCACCGTCTTCGCCGACTTCGTACAGGTAGCCCACGGCGTAACCGTGATCGCCGCCCGGCACACCGCCCTCGGCGATGAGCGCGTCTTTCTCGCCGTCGTCCACCTCGATGTAGCCGTCATAGCACAACGCGTACGCCTCGGCACCGCGCGCGTGCTCCACCGTGTGCCGCGCGAAGTTGAAGCATTCGTCGGCCGATTCCCCCGGATGGCTTTCCATGAACAGGTTTTCCTTCACCACGAGCGCCGTGAAAGGCACCACGTCCTCGCCATGCTCCATCTTCTCTTTGGCTTCTTCCAACGTGAAGAGCAGCACCTTCTCAAGCGTTTCGGGAATCTCCGGCACCTCGACGTCGGAGCTTTCCACCATGCGATCGGCCATTGCCTTATCCTTTCATCGGAGCGCCCGAATGCGCGGGGCATTTTCGTTCCCGACCAGTGTAGAGCCTGAGCAGGTGGCAAACGGCGAAGCGTTTGGGTTATTCGGCGTATCTTCAAAAATGCGCAGGGTCTGGCCGTCGCAACGTCGAAGGGAACCGTCTAGAGCAGCCAAGGGGAAGCGCACGACGCACGGGGGCGGCGGACGAAGGGCACATCGAAAAGAGTTAATCTGAAAGCGCGTCACGTAAAAGCCCGAAAAATGACTCAAGAGCGAAAGGGCATCTCGTCAGAGGTGGGAAACGCAAAGACGGAGCCGAATGTTTCACGTGAAACATTCAGTTGGGGAGAGCAGGTCAAAAAACGCTCCAACACGGGAAAAGCCAGGATGCAGAAATGCCACAACATCCGCGTATCATCGTCGCTTCGCAAAGGAACCAGCAACCATCAACGAACACTGCGCAGAGGTCGCACCAAGGCACAAAAAGAAAGCCCCGATGTTTCACGTGAAACATCGGGGAGGAAAAGCGGCCAGACAGCTTAATTGGGCGGCGATCATGGGCGTACCCCTGCAGAAATCGCGCCTCGCAAGCATGTGCGCGTCGACGGATTCGATAAGACCCTGGCGTCTCGCCGCAAAGAGCCTTACTGAACCCGAACGTCGGCGCGCCGATAAAACCACGTGCTCGCAAAACTCGCATACGGACGGGGCGCTTTCGCATTCCGCACTTGACAAAGTTTCAAACGTGCAAGCAGCACACCCTCATGAGGCTCCCGGCCACGTTCGGCTAGCGGCAGCGGCACTCGTGCGCTTTGCGCCCTTTCTTCTTGCCGTTGATGCCCTTGTCCTTCAGCGAGAGAATGATCTTCTCGGTCAGCGCGTTAAGCTGGGCGATCTCCTCATCCGACAGGCAGGAGAGGATATCGTCAGCCGTCTTGTCGTTCGCGGCCACGCGCTTCTCGGCAACGGCGCGTCCCTCGTCGGTCAGCTTCACCGCGTACGTGCGCTTCTCGTTGACGTCCTCGATGGTCACATAGCCGTTGCGGGCGGCCTTCTTCACGATGTCCTTGAGGTCGCCGCGGTTCAAGCCGAGGATGCACACAAGTTCACGCTGGGTGATCCCATCGTGCTCCACCAGCGCGTTGAGCAGCGCGCCCTGCCCGCGCTTGAAGCTTTTCGGACCGTTCTTGCGAAACGCAAGGCGAACGAGCTTGCTGGCTTTCTTCAGTTGGGCAAGGGTCTTGGTCGATTCGTTCATACTGGATTCCTTCTCTCATGCATCGCTTCGTACGAACACCACTATACGCCTTGCCAGTATAATGCAACCTATTATTCAAAATAATTCATTGATTAATTATTTTACCTGGTAAAACAATATATTTATATTATTCATGAATAAGTATAGTAAGGAGGGGATCAATCATGGCCATCCGTATAGCGGGTGGTTTGCAGCCTCTTGCCCCTGCGGCGCGGAGAGCAGGCTAAAGCCACGAAGCAACAAGCCTTGTGTTTCACGTGAAACACAAGGGCACCTCACTCGGCTCCTTCGCACCTGAACCGGTCGGGCGCTCGGCGGCAACCTCGGCGAAGGCGGGACTGTTTTCCATCCAATCCGGACAAACGCGAATCGGAGGCTGCGTGGGGAGAACTCCACACGACAGTCGAATACCGCCAGTGAACAACCAGAGCAGACCCCCGCTTTGCGTCCTACAACCCTCCAATCCCATGATCGAACCCAGGATACGAAAAAAGCGCCGAGGCTGTGAGCCGTAGGCGCTTTCGATCAACTGGCGGAAGGGCAGGGATTCGAACCCTGGTCACCGGGGTTACCGGTGAAACGGTTTTCGAGACCGCCGCATTCAACCGCTCTGCCACCCTTCCGTAGGGGCGATGCCGAGCCTGTCGTTCAGTGGCGGAGAGATGGGGATTCGAACCCCAGATACGCTTTTGGCGTATACACGATTTCCAATCGTGCTCCTTCGGCCAGCTCGGACATCTCTCCGCGTCTCCGACAGGCGCACAGTCCCATCCGACCATGCAGCAGCTATATAGTATACAACAGCTCATACGCGCTCACAAGCGAGAAATACTCCTCTCTCGCATCCTCTCCACGAGACACCCCTTGGCCCGAAGTTGAATCAACCCCCGAAAGCGGACCCATCGCCGATGCCGACGCCGCCTCGCGCCGAACGCGCAAAGGCACCTCGAACAGCTCGCTCATCACCTCGTCCGTGATGAGCTCGCGTTTCGTTCCGTCGGCGTGTATCCGGCCATCTTTGAGCAGCACGACGCGGTCGATTTCGGGGATGATGTCCTCGGGGTAATGAGTGACCAGCACGATGCCCTTTCCTGCGCGGGCCAACGAGCGCATGCTCGAACGCACGTAATACATGCCTTCGGGGTCGAGCCCCGTGCAGGGCTCGTCGAACACGAGCATGCGCGGATCGTGCACAAGGGCGCGAGCGATGAGCACGCGGCGAGCCTGACCGGTGGACAGCGTCATGATGTCGCGTTCGGCCAAACCAGCGATGCCGATCAGAGACATGGAAGCCAGCGCCCGCTCGCGTGCCCCGTCTGCGTCCTGTGCGCGGGCCGGGACGCCGAGCGAACCGTACAGCCCTCCCGCGACCACGTCCACCGCACGAAGGTGCACGGCTATCTGATCCTGCATCGACGAGGAAACCACGCCCACGCATGCCTTCACTTGGGAAAGCATGGCGCGAGGATTTCCCTGGAAACGCACAGGCGGCTCGTCTCGATGCAACGGAAGCACCTCACGTGTGACGAGCTTGACGAACGTCGATTTACCGGAACCGTTCGGCCCCAGCAAAGCAACGCTCTCCCCTTCGGCAAGCGAGAAAGAGCCGACCTCGAGAATCGGCTTTCCCGCGCGCACCACCGTAGCGTCGCGCAACTGCAAAAAAGGAGGTGCTTCCCTGTTTGTATCCACCGATCATCCTTTCCATGAAAAAGCGGGGAACCGCCGGTTCCCCGCCCAATGCCTCTCGCGTGCAGCGAGCATTTCGTTTTCGCGTCTGTTACTCGGACAACGAACTCGATCCTTCCGCTCCCTCGGCAGGCTGTCCTTCGCCGTTCGCGGCGTTGTCAGCCGACGCGCCCGCATCTTCTGCGTTGTCGGACGATTCGCCAGTGGATTCACCGGCATCAGTGCCATCGGCAGCACCATCGGCGGCATCGGCCGCGGCATCGGCATTCTCGCCGGACTCGTTCGAAGCGTCAGAACCTTCGTCCGATCCATCTTCGGCAGCGGCATCGTCAGAGGTCTGGTATTTCGACATGTCGACCGCGTAGGGCAATCCTTCCGGCATGGGGTTGATCACCACGTCGGAGCTCTCCTTGTACTCTTCAAGCCACTGCTGGTACGCCTCGTTTTGCTTCTGGGACTTCAGGGAGGACTTGATGGAATCCACCCAGTCAGACGGAATCTGATCGAGGCTCGTCACTTCCTCAGGCGCGGTGAACACGTCGGTGCACTTGATGATGTGGATGCCGTACGTGCTCGTCACCAAACCGCTCATCTGGTCTTTCTCAAGCCCATCGAGAGCCGTTTGATATTCCTCCACGAAGCTGGAAGTCTTGTCCCAGCCCACGTCGCCGCCATCCGAAGCACTGCCGTCTTTGGAGTATTCTTTGGCCGCTTCGGCGAAGTCGAGCTCGCCGGCGTTCAGCTTGTCGAGCACCTCCCGTGCCGTGGCCTCGTCCCCCGAATCGAACAGGATATGGGAAGAGCGCTTCGCACCGTCGTACGTGGTGGCGTACATCTGCGCGTACTGCAGCAGGTCCTCTTCGGAAGGCTCCTCGTCGGAAGCGAACGACTCCAAAAGCCCCCGGTTCTTCAACTGCAGTTCGATTTCGGAACGATATTCGTCCTCGGTCATACCGGCCTGAGTGAGCGCTTCCTGCCACTTCTCGTCGGTGTCGTAGTTCTGCTTCATCTGATCGACGTATCCATCGACCTCGGTGCTGTCAACCGTGATGCCGCGCTCATCGGCACCCTTCTTGATAAGCTCGCGCTGAACGTAGGAGTTGACCACTTCCTCACGCACGGATTCGGGCGTGTAGCCGTTCTGTGCAAGCCAGTTGCCCCACGAATCCTCATCGGTCACGCCCATTTGGGAGCGGATGCTCTCGATGTACTTGGTCACCGTGTCCTCGGAAATGGGCACGTCGCCAACCGTAGCCGCCACAGCCCCGCTATCGCCCGACGCCTGATCGCCGCTTGTGCAGGCAGCGAGGCTCCAGACGCATGCAGCCGACAACCCAACGGCGCACACGGCTTTCATGATGTGAGACTTTTTCATATGACCCTTCCCTCGATCATGCGCCGCCCGCGAACCACCATCTGCGCAACCTGCGGATCGTCGCACGTGTGTTACTTGCGCCGTATTTTCGCACACGCGTGAAATGGGGTTGTCTCGATGCGCAATATATCCACTTTCGATTCATAGACCGAACTTCGGAATTGCCCTGGCGCCGCCTCCCGCCTCCGGAGGCCACGCTGGCAACCCACCTTGAAGCCAGCACCCCTCCCCGCTGCGAACACGTGCGCATCGTCAGCGAAAGAGGGGTGCGGGAGTTTCAGGTCTTATAAGGCGGCGCTATTTCTTGGCGGCCTTCTTGCGCTCGGTGGCCGACAGGATGCGCTTACGCAAACGGACGCTCTTCGGGGTGATCTCCACCAATTCGTCGTCCTCGATGTACTCAAGCGCCTCTTCGAGCGTGAACGTCTGCGGCGGCGTGAGTTGGATGGCCTTGTCGGCGCCCGAGGAACGCTGGTTGCCCAGCTGCTTCGACTTGGCGATGTTCACCACCATGTCGCCTTCCTTGGCGCTTTCACCCACGATCATGCCCTCGTAGCAGTCTTCGCCGGGGCCCACGAACAGCCTGCCGCGCTCCTGCAGCGTGTCAAGCGCGTACGCGACGCTCTTCTCGGTGGACATCGAGATCATCGAGCCGTTCTTGCGGCCGGCGAAATCGCCGCGATATGCGCCGTACTCGCTGAAGTGGTGGAACATCGTGGCCTCGCCGCGCGTGGCGTTCAAGAGGCGCGTGCGCAGACCCATCGTGCCGCGCGTGGGAATCTTGAACACGAGATGCGTCTGGTCGCCGCGCTGGAACATGTCGGCCATCTCGCCGCCCGCGCCGCCGAACACCTCGATGGCCTTGCCCGCGTACTCGCTCGGCACGTCCACTGTGGCCTCCTCAATGGGCTCGAGCTTGCGCCCCTGCTCGTCGGTCTTGATGAGCACGCGCGGACGGCCCACCTGGAACTCGAAGCCCTCGCGGCGCATCGTCTCCATCAGCACCGACAGGTGCAGCACGCCGCGTCCGGCCACCTCGATGCCCGACTTGTCCTCCAATTCCTCGATGCGCATGGATATGTTGCTTTCCTTCTCGCGCATGAGGCGTTCTTTGAGCTGACGCGCACCGACGATCTCGCCCTCGCGGCCCACAAGCGGGCTCGTGGACGCCTCGAACACGATGGCCATCGTGGGCTCCTCCACCTGGATGGGGTCGAAGCGCACCGGGTGCTCGCGGCTCGTCACCATGTCGCCGATGTCGGCGTCCTCCACGCCCACCACGGCCACGATGTCGCCCGCGTGAACCTCCTGCTGCTCCTTTTTGCCCAGCGCCTCGAACGTGAACGCCTGCTTGATGTTCGTGTTGTAGCGCGTGCCGTCGTTTTTGATGACGAGCACCGGCTCGCCTTTGTGGATGGTGCCGCTGAACAGCCGACCCACGCCGATGCGCCCCACGAAGCTCGAATGGTCCACCGTGCAGATCTGCAGCGCCACCGGGCCGGCCGGTTCGCAGTCGGGCGCGGGAACCTCTTTGAGGATGGTGTCGAGCAAGGGCAGCATGTTCATGTTGTCGTCCGCAGGATCGAAGCGCGCGTAGCCGTTCATGGCGCTCGTGTAGATGACGGGGAAGTCCAATTGCTCGTCGGAAGCTTCCAGCTCCACCATGAGGTCGAACACCTCGTCCACCACCTCTTCGGGGCGCGAGCCGGGACGGTCGATCTTGTTCACCACCACCACGATGCGCAACCCCAGCTCAAGCGCGTGCTTGAGCACGAAGCGCGTCTGCGGCATGGGGCCCTCGAACGCATCGACGATGAGCAGCGCGCCGTCGGCCATGTTCAGCACGCGCTCCACCTCGCCGCCGAAATCCGCGTGCCCCGGCGTGTCGATGACGTTGATCTTCACGCCGTCGTAGGTGACGGAGATGTTCTTCGACAGGATGGTGATGCCGCGCTCGCGCTCTTGGTCGTTTGAGTCGAGCACGCGCTCTTCCACCTGCTGGTTCTCGC
The DNA here is from genome assembly GCF_002899695.1 of Rubneribacter badeniensis. Taxonomy (GTDB): domain Bacteria; phylum Actinomycetota; class Coriobacteriia; order Coriobacteriales; family Eggerthellaceae; genus Rubneribacter; species Rubneribacter badeniensis. The sequence goes on along the minus strand of NZ_PPEL01000034.1, from coordinate 18,078 downwards.
GGAATACGCCGCTGGTGTACAGCAGACGGTCCACGATGGTGGTTTTGCCGTGGTCGACATGCGCGATGATGGCCACGTTGCGGATGTTCTCTTGCTTCACGGTTGCTTCCTATTCCTCGTCGTCCAGTTCTTGGGAAAGCCGGCGCTCCTCCTTGTTGAGCGCCGCGATATGCTCGTCAAGCGTCGCGATGGTGCGCTGGGACGATACCACCTGCACGATCCCCCACACCGCCGCCGTGGTGGCGATGGCGGCCACGATGCCGAGGATGCCGACAGGGCGGCGCCCCGCGAACAGCGCCACAAGCCCGCCGATGGCAGCCATGGCGATGCCGTTGCGGCGCTCGTCGTACACCGCGTCGCGCTGCTTCACCAGCTGCGTGCGCGCGGCGGCGATGCCAGCCAAGCGCGCCTCGAGATCGCTTGCGACGGTGCGCGGACGCGCGTGCGAAGCATCCGAACGCGACCCCGAGCGCGATGAGGTGCGCGATCCGCGGCCCTTCGTCAGATACTCGTAGGCTTCTTGGAGGTTCTTGAATTGCTCGGTCGCACGGTCTTGCAATTTCTTGTTGCCGGCGAAGCGGTCGGGATGCAGTATCTGCGCCGTCTCTTTGTACGCGGCCTTGATATCGTCAGCCGTCGCATCGTTGTCAAGCCCCAAGATGCGCAGCGCTTCCGTTCGGTTCATGGCTCCCCGTGTGTCGTCGATCGTTCCGAATCCGTATACTACCACGTCGCGCAGCGAAGAACCGAGATGCCCCGAAGCGCGACACAGAATGTACGCGCAGGGAGAGTGCGCCGACCGAATGCGACGAGGAGGGACAATGCTCGAAGGCGGCGGCAACACCAGGAGCACTGAGAGCGCCAGAGGCCGAACCATCCGGCTCGCGAGGTGCCTTTCCGCGTCTGCGCGAGGGATGCCTGCCCACAATCCGGATGTTTCACGTGAAACACTCCTTGCGAAAGGGCCCTCAAATACAGGATTTTCACCGCGCCCGCTCGCTTTTTGTCCTATAACCCGCAAATTGTATTTTGACGATGCCCAAAATAAAAAAACAGGCCAAACAATCAATGTTTGACCTGCTGAAATGTTGGTGGAGCATAGGGGGATCGAACCCCTGACCTCAGGCTTGCAAAGCCCGCGCTCTCCCAGCTGAGCTAATGCCCCAACTGCATGGCGGCAAACCGCCCCAGACAGTAATAAACGCTCCACCGGCAAACTCGGCTCACGGTGGAGCGTTTATCGCAAAAAAAAATGGTGGGCCCGAATGGATTTGAACCAGCGACCTCACGCTTATCAGGCGTGCGCTCTAACCAACTGAGCTACGGGCCCAAAAAAAGTGCTCAGCTACCTTACCTCAAATACCTTTGGAAGGTCAAGGTGTTTTTAAAAGAATTATGCCGAGTTTTCAACCTTTCAGCGCTATCTTCTATCGGCAGCTGCGATTGGCAACGGATCGTCATGCCCTTTGCGGTACCTTCGCATGGCGTCCGAGCGGTTGATCGTGATACCCTATGAACGAAACGCATACAAAAAAGGAGGTGCCGTGAACATCAAGCAAATCTCCTATTTCGTTTCAGCAGCACAACTCGGAAGCATGTCGGCTGCAGCGCGTGAGAAGGGCATTTCCACCCAAGCGATGTCGAAAGCCTTGTCGGATTTGAGAAAAGAGCTTCCCGCTCCTTTGTTCGAACGCATACCGCAGGGCATCAAACTCACCGCTTTCGGGAAGCAGTTCCTCGAGAAGGCGAAACCCGTATGCGAGTCCTTCTCTCAGCTGGAAAACATGTCCGACAGCAATCCGAACGACCCGCAGCTCGCCTTGCTCCTTGTCGCTCCCGCGTTCAGCGACAACGAAAGCGCTCGTGAGAAACTAGCCCTGTTCTTCGAAAGGTATTTGCACACGAAAGCACGCGTCGACCTCGGCACCGGGGAAGAGGGAATCGCCGCACTTGCTCGAGGGGAATGCGACGCCATCATCACGATCGGGACGCTCGACGATGGCGAGCACGACTGCTTTATCGCGGGCACCATGCCCGTAGGCGCGTGCATGGCGAACAACCACCCGCTTGCCAACCGCGCTTCGATAGCGCTCGACGAACTCAAGCCTTATCCGGTGCTCGCCTCGAAGACGTTCGACCATTTCAACAATTCGATCGTAGTCACCTATCGTCGCGAAGGATTGCTTGAGAGGGTTATCGAACCCAACGAGGAGGATATGCCTCGATTGTTCTACCAGGAACACGGCGTGTTCCTTATGTTGAACGTGCCTATGCTGGGAGAGATGCTGCCGCACACCACGACGGTACCTTTGGACGAGCGCACCGCAAAGCCCATCCCCTTGTGCCTCGTCACTGAAAAGGATGTGAAAAGCGAGGCGTACCGAAAGCTCGAAAAGCTTCTGAAAAGCGGCATCCGGTAGAAAAGGGCACCGGCGCGACAAACGGATGAGCGCTATAATCGAACGACGAAACAGCCGCAGGGTTTCCGATCAGTCTGCAACGCACCGCTTCTGCGAAAGGGGAGCCGTCATGGTGCCCGTGAATGTACAAACGCTCATCGTTTCCACCGCCCCAGCGCCATCGATCATCGTGTTGCAGCCCGTCGAGGATGTGACGCAAGAAGGGAAGTTCCGCATCGTTCCCATCTGGGTTGGAATGAACGAAGCCACCCAAATGGGAATCGCCTTGGAGTACGCGCGCTTCTCGAGGCCGATGACGCACGATCTGTTCCTCGACGCGCTCACCAACCTCGACGCACGCATCGACCATGTGGTCATCAACGACGTGAAAGGCTCCACGTTCTTCGCGCGGCTCACCTTGCGCCAGCATGATCGGCTCATCGACCTCGACGCACGACCGAGCGACGCGCTGGCTTTGGCCGTGCGGCAGAAAGCGCCCCTTTACATCGAAGAGAGCGTTCTTGAGCGCGCGTCGTTTCCCTACGTGCTCAAGCGGAAAGGGGGCGACCGAATCGACGAGCGGGAACTCACCGAGTTCCGCACGTTCCTCGAGAAGATCGCCCCTGACGATTTCGAGGCGTAGCGGCGCGCGGGCGCGACGAGCGCGGAGCTGCTTGGGCCGGAGTTCTCACCAAAGCTGGCGGGCGACTTCAGAGACGGCGTCCACCACGCCGTCGGCAAGCGCGCCGTCGTCGTCCGCGGCGAGCGCCATGAGCACGGGCACGCTTTGCACGTTCGGCTCTTTCGGCTTCTCAGCCGCGGAGGCCTCCCGCATCGCGAGCGCGCGGCGGCGCCATCCTCCGCGTGCGAACGTGATGAGCAAGAACCCCGCGCGCAGCCATTCGTCCACGCACATGGCCAACCACATGCCCACGATGCCCCATCCCAAGCCGATGCCCAGCAGGTAGCCGCCGCCCACGGCGAACACCCACGATGACAGCACGTTCACCGTCACCGGCGTCTTCACATCGCCCACCGCGATGAGCGCCTTCACCATCACAATGTTGAGCGCGCGGCCCACGCCGAGGAACACCTCCACCAGCATGACCTGCCGCCCCAGTTCGTGTACGAGCGGATCGGCGGTGAACAGGCCGAGCACGGCATCGGAATTCACATAGATCAGAACGGACACGCAGGTGGTCAGCACGATGGCGATGAGGTCGGCCGCCCACACCCTCCGCGCGACGGCGTCGAATTTCCCCGCACCGAACAGATAGCCCAGAACGATCTGCGTGGCCTGGGACAATGCGATGGAGTACAGATAGGCGATGCCCGCGATCATCGAGCAGTACACCTTCACGGTCACCACCGTCGTCCCCAGCACGTTGATGAACGATAGGATGACGATCTGCGCCAGGTCGTAGTTCATCTGCTCGCCAGACGAGGGCACGCCCACACCCAGCATCCGCTTGAGCGTGCTCCAAGGAAACGGCCGCAGGTACGACACGCTCATCCGCACGTCGGTGTTGCGCCTGACGAGCCCGCGCGCGACCAGCAGCCCCACCACGCGCGCCACCACGTTCGCCGCCGCCGCGCCCTCCACGCCGAGAGCGGGCAGCGCCCCCACCCCGCCGATGAGCGCGGCGCTTGCCGCGATGTTGACGGCGTTCATCGCCAAGCTCGCCTTCATCACGTCGCCCGTGCGCGCATGGGCGCGCAGCAGGGCGGTGAACGCGAAGAACACGCCTTGCAGCATCGTCGTCGAGCCCACCACAAGAAGGAACGACGAGGCCATGCCATGCAGGGCGGGATCGATGTTGAGCAGGGAGAAGAACTGCGGCCAGAACGCGAACAGCACCGCGGTCATAAGACCCGCCAACACCGCGTTCACCACAAGCGCTAAGGTAGCTATCTCGGAAACAGAACGCGAGCGGTCAACGCCCGACCCTCCCAGAACGCGGGTTACCAGCACCGTGGACGCCGTCCCCATCGCCGACAATGCGATGGTCACGATGTTGAGTATCTGCAAGGCGTTGCCCACGGCGGCAACCGGCTGCGTGCCGAGGGGCGCGAGCATGAATTGGTTGATATTGCCGATCATGATCTGCATGAACAGCTCGACGAACAACGGCATGCTCAAAGCGAGCACGTCGCTGGGAGCGGTCCTTTCGGCAGGCGTGCGCGCGGCACGCTCCGTGCGGACGGCGCGCACGCGCGCCTGGGCCCCTTGCGCCAAAGCCGCAATGGTCATAGGCTCGATGCCCTCCTTTCCGTCAACGGGTGCAGGGCGTGCAGTATACGGCACGTCAACAGAAGCGTCCCTAGCAGAGCCCTCCTTCACGTTTTTCGCATTCCTGATCGTATAACCCCACGTCAGAAACGAATGTTTCACGTGAAACATCGGGATGCGCCCTGTTGAGGGCGACATGGACGCGGGAGGTGCGCGCCCGTGGGATCGGGAGAGATGTCGAGCGCGCTCGTCGAAAGCGACACAAGCGCGCAAGGGGGAAGGGAGATGGAAGGCGGGATGATGCGGAAAGCGAGGCGTGGGCGAGGGGAACGTCGGACGTGATGAGCGCACTGAAACGAGCGGATGCGGCGAAGATGCGCAACAGGAGAAGGTTTTCCGGGCTTCGGCTTGACGACAGGATGAGTGCGACTGGAAGGCAGATGAATATCGTCAACGTGGATAGCGCTGAGAACGAAGAATCGGGAACGACCCGATGGGATGCGTCTTGCGCAATCCGTTTGGCAAGATGCCATAGGAGACAAACCACGCGGCTTTTTCAGGAATCGCCGATTTCGCAAGGGTGATCCGCACCCATAGTCCGCGCCCGTAGGCACACGCGACGGGGACGCCGAAGAGGCTGTGTTTCACGTGAAACACAACCCGCCACCCCCAACCCTCCAAAGAACGACGGGGCAAGGGAGGGCAGCGAACAGGACCGCGATTCATGTTGAGTGGGTGCAAGCGCGCAGCCGGCATGATCGCCGCCTCTGCACCCGCACCCGTGCAAAGCGACGGAACCGACAGCCGTGCCTTGACGCGCCTTGGCGCGCGAGAAACGGACGCTGTCGGCCCTGAAGCGATTCACTGCAAACGGGAAGATGTTTCACGTGAAACATCCTCATCCACAAGGGCTGAAACGCCCAGCATCATCTGCATGGATCGACGCTCACGAGGCCGACGCGCACGAAGCCGCACACCCGAGACAACCGACTTGAAAAGCCCAGCATCACCTGCGCGGGCCGACGCTCACGGGACAATGCGCCCGAGATAACCGCCGCTCGCGAGGCAATGCGCCCGAGACAATCCGCACGAAGCGGCTCGCGCGAGCCATACGCGAGAGCCATACGCAGAAGGGCCCGCCGCATCATGCGGCGGGCCCTTCAAGCGCTCCAACGCTCCGCTTCGCCAGCGAAACGAGGGTTACTCCTCGGAGTCTTCGGAGTCGACCCCGCCATCGTCGGGCACGGGCGCACCCTCGGCGGCATCGGCGGCGCCAGAGGCATCGCCTCCGCTGCCCGCAGTCCCTTCGGCGCCCTCCTCCATGTCGTCGATGGAGTCCTCGTCGAGCTCCTCAGCCTCGCCGGGCTTCACGGACGCCTTCTTCTTCTTGCCGCGCGTGGAGATGGCCACAGCGGTCACGCGGTCGTCGTCGGCCACGTTCATCACGCGCACGCCCTGCGTCGAGCGGCCGAGCTCGGAGATGCCGGACACCGGCGTGCGCACGCACACGCCGTCCTCGGACATGATCATGATCTCGTCGTCGACGGCAACGATCTTCATGGCGGCCAGAAGGCCCTTCTTCTCCGTCATCGTGATGGTGAACACACCCTGGCCGCCGCGATGATGCTCGGGATATTCGGCGACCGAAGTGCGCTTGCCGTAACCCTTCTCCGTGATCACGAACAGGTCGGTGTCGTCCTGGGCGATCTCCATACCCAGCACCTTGGCGATGGGCGGCACGTTCATGCCGCGGACGCCCATGGTGTCGCGGCCCATCGCGCGCACTTCGCCCTCGTCCCACATGATGGCCTTGCCGGCAGAAGACACCATGAGCACCTTCTCGCCAGGAGCCACGCGACGCACGCTGATCAGGCGGTCGTTGTCCTTTAGGTTGATGGCGATGAGGCCGTCGCGGCGGGTGCGGTCGTACAAGTCCATCGAGGTCTTCTTTACCATGCCGTGCTCGGTGGCGAACATCAGGTACTCGTCAGACGGGAAGTCCTTCGTCGCGATGACGGCGCTGATCGTCTCGCCCTTCTCGAGCGGCAGCAGGTTCACGATGGCGGTGCCGCGCGCGTGGCGGCCGGCCTCGGGCAGCTCGTACACCTTGAGGCGGTACACCTTGCCCTTCGTGGAGAAGAACAGCATGTAGGAGTGCGTGGACGCCACGAACAAATGCTCCACGTAGTCGTTGTCCTTGAGGTTCACGCCCTGCATGCCCTTGCCGCCGCGCTTCTGCTGGCGGTAGGTGGCCACCGGCAGGCGCTTCACGTAGCCGGACTTCGTCACCGTGACCACCATGTTCTCCTCGGCGATAAGGTCCTCCACGTCGAGGTCCTTCGCCGCCTCGGACAGAAGCGTCTTGCGCGGGCTGCCGAACTTCTTCTTGACCTCCAAAAGCTCTTCTTTGATGATCTCGCGAACGAGCTTCGGATCGCCGAGCACGCGCTTGTAGTAGGCGATCTTCTCCAAAAGCTCGGCCAGCTCGGACTCGATCTTGTCGCGTTCCAAGCCGGTCAGGCGGCGCAGACGCATCTCAAGGATGGCCTCGGTCTGCTTCTTCGAAAGGCCGAAGCGCTCGATCATGCGCTCGGAGGCCTCTTTGTCGGTCTGCGACGAGCGGATGATGTGGATGACCTCGTCGATGTTGTCGAGCGCGACGATGAGGCCCTGCAGGATATGCGCGCGCTCCTCGGCTTTGGCCAACTCGTAGCGCGTGCGGCGCACAATGACGTCTTCCTGGTGGGCGATGTAGTAGTGCAGCATCTCCTTGAGCGACAGCACGCGCGGCACGCCGTCCACAAGCGACAGCATGATCACGCCGAAGCCCACCTGCAGCTGCGTGTGCTTGTACAGCTTGTTGAGCACCACCTGCGGGATGGCGTCCTTCTTAAGGTCGATGATGATGTCGATGCCGTGGCGGTCGGCGCCGTCGTGGATGTTGCTGACCTCGGGAAGCTTCTTCTCGCGCACGAGCTCGCCAAGCTTCTCGAGCAAGCGCTGACGGTTCACCTGGTAGGGGATCTCCGTCACCACGATGGAGCTCTTGCCGTTCTTGCCCTCCTGCACCTTGCACTTCGCGCGCACGGTGAGCGAGCCGCGGCCCGTCTCGTACGCGTCACGGATGCCCTTCTTGCCCATGATGATGCCGCCGGTGGGGAAATCCGGGCCGGGGAGGACCTTCATCAAATCCTCGGTGGACACCTCCGGATCGTCCAGCATGAGGCAGGTGGCGTCGATCGTCTCGCCCAGGTTGTGCGGCGGGATGTTCGTGGCCATGCCCACGGCGATGCCGTTCGAGCCGTTGACGAGGAGGTTCGGGAAGCGGGCGGGCAGCACCGTGGGCTCTTCCAAGCTCTCGTCGTAGTTCGGTTGGAAATCCACCGTCTCCTTGTCGAGGTCGCGCAGAAGTTCCATGGCAGCGCGGTCGAGGCGCGCCTCGGTGTAGCGCATGGCCGCCGCGCCGTCGCCGTCGATGGAGCCGAAGTTGCCGTGGCCGTCGATCAGCGGCACGCGCAGGCTGAAGTCCTGCGCAAGGCGCACCATCGTGTTGTACACGGCGGAATCGCCGTGCGGGTGGTACTTGCCGATCACGTCGCCGACGGTACGCGCCGACTTCATGTGCGGTCGGTTGGGCGTGTAGCCGCTCTCGTTCATGGCGTAGAGGATGCGGCGGTGCACCGGCTTCAAACCGTCGCGCACGTCGGGGAGCGCGCGCGAGACGATGACGCTCATCGAGTACTCGAGGAACGACGCTTGCATCTCCTTGCCCAGGTAGGCCGAGCGGACGATGGTTCCCTCGCCGCCGTTGGCCCCCTCGATGATGGAGCCGTGCGGAGCGCCGAACGACGAGGTGTCGATCAGCGAGCGGGCGCGGTCCTCGTCGGACACGCCCACGCCCGTCAGACGGGTTGCGGATTCTCCCTCGTCCTCCGTTTCGCCGTCCGTTCCATCCGACGCGCCGTCAGCCTCCGCATCGCGGGCAAGCTCCGTGCGACGGGCGTCGCCCCTTTCCCCCGCTCCGGATTCGGCATCGTAATCCGCTTCGGCGCGCGAAAGCATCTCGTCGAACGCGCCGTCGCGGCCGGCGTCTTCGCCGCGCGCGCCGTCGGTCGGCTCGAAATCTTCAGTGTTGTCTGCCATGTGTCTCCTTGGTTCTGACATGTTTCACGTGAAACAATCCCTCGGGAAGGCTCCGGCGGCCCTGCGACCGCCGAAGCGCTAGATGTCGAGGAAGCGGACGTCGCGGGCGTGCTTCTGGATGAACTCCTTGCGCGGCTCCACCAAGTCGCCCATGAGCTCGGACACGACGCGCTCGGCCTCGGCCGCGTCGTCGATGTTCACCTGCAGAAGCGTGCGGGTGGCCGGCTCCATGGTCGTCTCCCACAGCTGGTCGGGGTCCATCTCGCCGAGGCCCTTGTAGCGCTGGACGTCGAAGCGGTTGGGATCGTCGTACTCGGCGAGCGTCGCGGAAAGCGCGCTCTCGTCGTAGATGTAGCGCTCGATCTTCGGGCTGCGCGAGTTCTTCTTCTTCAAACCGAAGATGGGCGGCTGGGCGATGTAGATGTAGCCGCGGTTGATGAGCTCCGGCATGTAGCGGTAGAAGAACGTGAGCAGAAGGCAGCGGATGTGCGCGCCGTCCACGTCGGCGTCGGTCATGATGATGATGCGATGGTAGCGCGCTTGGTCGGCGTCGAAGTCGTCTCCGATGTTCGTGCCGATGGCCGTGATGAGCGAGCTGATGGTCTCGCTGGAAAGCGAGCGGTGCAATCCGGCGCGCTCCACGTTAAGGATCTTGCCGCGCAACGGCAGGATGGCCTGCGTCTTGCGATCGCGCGCCTGCTTGGCCGAGCCACCTGCGGAATCGCCCTCTACGATGAATATCTCGGACTCGGACGGGTTCTTCGACGAGCAGTCGGCCAGCTTGCCGGGCAGCGCGAACGAGTCGAGCACGCCCTTGCGGCGCGTCATCTCGCGCGCCTTGCGCGCGGCCTCGCGGGCCTTCAGCGCCTGGGTGGCCTTGCCGATGATGCGCTTTGCGGGCGTGGGGTTCTCCTCGAGGTACTCGCCAAGCCCCTGCGCCACGGCGTTTTGCACGAGGGGGCGGATCTCGGTGTTGCCGAGCTTCGTCTTCGTCTGGCCCTCGAACTGCGGGTCGTGCAGCTTCACGGAGATGATGGCCGCCAAACCCTCGCGCGTGTCATCGCCGGAGAGGTTGGAATCCTTCTCCTTGAGGATGCCCTTGCTGCGCGCGTACTCGTTGATGGAGCGGGTGACGGCCTGCTTGAAGCCGTCGAGGTGCGTGCCGCCCTCGTGGGTGTTGATGTTGTTCGCGAACGCCATGACCGAGTTCGTGGAGTACGACGTGGACCACTGCATGGCCACCTCCACGGTGCCGTCGGCGTTCTCGGCCTCGAAGTAGATGGGCTTGTTGAGCGTCTCCTTGCCCTCGTTGAGGAACTTCACGAAGTCCACGATGCCGCCCGCGTACTGGAACGTCTCGGTACGGGGCTTGCCGTCCGCATCCGTCACGCGCTCGTCATGCAGCACGATCTTGAGGCCCTTGTTGAGAAACGCCATCTCGCGGAAGCGGCTGGCCAGTGTGTCGTAATCGTACACGATGGTCTCAGTGAAGATGGCCGGGTCGGGCCAGAACGTGGTCTTGGTTCCCGTATGCTTCGCCGTTCCCACCTCGTGAAGCTTCTCGCAGGTCTTGCCATGGTCGAAGGCGATGGCGTACTCCTTGCCGTCGCGCTTGACGTTCACCTCCACGCGCGTGGACAGCGCGTTCACCACGGACACGCCCACGCCGTGCAGGCCGCCGGACACCTTGTAGCCCTCGCCGCCGAACTTGCCGCCGGCATGCAGGATGGTGAGGACCACCTCGACCGTGGGGATCTTCTCCTTCGGGTGCTTGTCCACCGGGATGCCGCGCCCGTTGTCCTCGACCGTGATCGAGTTGTCAGGATGGATCCACACCCCGATCTCGTCGCAGTAGCCGGCCAACGCCTCGTCCACGGAGTTGTCCACCACCTCGTACACGAGGTGGTGCAAGCCGCGGGGGCCCGTCGAGCCGATGTACATGCCGGGACGCTTGCGGACGGCCTCCAAGCCTTCGAGGACTTGGATGTCCGAACCGTCGTAATGGTCAGGTTTGTTTGCCACTGACATGCTCCTTTTGTAGTGCGATGGGGAGTGATGCGGCGCGCACGCACGCTTCGCCGCTAACTTTCAAATTCTACCATAGTAATTCGTGGTACCAATAAAAAACAAAGCGTTCAACAGCTTTGAGAAGCCGTTTGAGGGCCAATCGCACGATGACACGTTGGAAACGATGCAAATCGGCCCATAGAGCCGGGAGAGGGGCTGAAAAGCGGGAGCATGCGGCAGGGTGCGGAGCAGGAGAGAGCCGGGGTCGGAAGGCGGGAGGCGGGAAGCGGTGCGGCGGCAAGCAGTGCGGCGGCTGGATGTTTCACGTGAAACATCTTGCTGGTGGCGGCGCATCACCACGTTCGACACCGACGCGCGCCCGATGACGTCGCGCAGCGCCGCCTGCGCGGTCAGCGCCACGACGAAGCGGCAGTCCTCACCCGCGCGGGCGGCGGCGAGCAGGTCGTCGTCGAAGTGGTCGAGGTTCGCGACGGCGATGAACGCCTGGACGGTGCCCCGCTGCGCGCTGCTCAGCTGTCGACGCCCTCTTTGACCGCTTCCGGCGGCCCTCAACCGTCCCTCAATGTTTCACGTGAAACACCTTGCTGCGGCAAAACCTTTCGGAGGCTCACGTCGACGCTCTCTGCCCCTCCGTCAAACCAGGATCGACACGAACACGTGCGCGCCTCACCTCAAGCCGAACTTATTCCGAGCGGACGCTTCACTCGGCGGGCCGACCTGACCTCTGTCAATCTCGGTTTGACAGAGACCTCCGGCTCCCCCAGTGTTTCACACGAAACATCCAACCATGACGAACCCCTCGGCAGCTCGTGCCAACGTCCACGTCGATGTCCTTTGTCGATGCCTTCTTCTGGTTCCCGGTGTTTCACGTGAAACACTCCAGAGGGCGCCGCGGGGCGGGAACGGCGATTGCCAACGACCGCACACCCACGTCCCGGCGGGTAGCGCGCGGCGGGCGACGGGCGCGGGGCGGCGGTCAGCCTTCCGCGAGGGGAAGCCTCACCACGCGGGCGGCGGCGAGCAGGTCGTCGTCGAAGTAGTCGAGGTTCGCAGTGGTGATGAACGTCTGGATGTCGCCCGAGATGAAAGCCACGAGCGCACGGCGGCGGGCGGCATCGAGCTCGCTCATCACGTCGTCGAGCAAAAGCACCGGCTTCTGGTGCAGGATATCCTGCACGAGCGCCGCTTCGGCCAGCTTGAAGGCCAGCACGACGGAGCGCTGCTGACCCTGGCTCGCGAACGACGACACGTTGCGCCCGTCGATGAAGAGCTCGATGCGGTCGGCATGCGGCCCCACGAGCGCCCGACGACGCGCCCGCTCCTCGCCTCCGCGCGCGGCCAAAGCGGACGCGAGGGCCATGCGCGCGTCGTCCCTCCCAAAGGAGAACGTGGCGGGCGCGGCAGGGTCGTGCGCCTCCCACGAGGGGACATAGCAGGCGCGCAAGCGCTCGCGCCCATCGGCGATCTCGGCGTAATAGGATGCCATCCGCTCGGACAGCTTCTCGAACAGCGCGGCGCGGTAGCACGCCAGCTGCGCGCCGCACATGACGAGCGTTTCGTCGAGCGCCGCCACCAGCGACGCGGGAGCCTCGTCTTTGAGCAGCCGGTTTTTATGGCGCAGCACCTTCTCGTAATCGCGCCGAATAAGGTAGTGGTTCGCCGACAGCTGCGATCCCAGCGCGTCGATGGCCGCGCGGCGCACAGCCATCGACCCTTTCGCCAGCTCGAGGTCGTCGGGGGTGAACGTCACCGAAGGCACCAGCCCCTTGAGGTCGGCCGTGCGCTTGCCCTTCCCGTTCAGCAGAAACCGCTTGCGACCCTCGGCGATGCGCAGCTCGAGCTGAAGCTGGCGGCTGCCGTCGGTCGCATCAGCTGTCAAGCGGGCAAAAGGGGCGCCCATGCGCACAAGCTGCTCGACGGGCGGGTGCCGAAACGACGACTGCGCCGTGAGCAGCTGGACGCCCTCAACGACGTTGGTCTTGCCCACCGCGTTCGGCCCCACGAGCACCGTGAGCGGGCCGATGCCGTCCAGGTCGAAGCGCTCGTAGCTGCGAAAGTTCGCGAACGAGATATGACTGATCGACAGATCCACTTACGAGATGCGCACCGGCATGACGAGGTAGAGGAAGTTCTCGCCCTCGCCGGCCTTGAAGATGCCGGGCTTGAGGGACGACTGCACCTCGAGAAACACCTTATCTGTGCTCACCGAAGCCAGTCCGTCGAGCACGTAGGCGTAGTTGAACGCGATCTCCACGTCCTCGCCCTCGCCTTCGCACGGAAGCGTCTCCTGCGCCGAACCAACGTCCTGGGCGACCGCGGACAGCTGCGCCGTCTGGGAGGCGATGTTGATGTCGAACTTCACCGGCGAACTGGCCTGGCCCAGAAGCGAGGTGCGCTTCACGCCGGCCACGAGGTGGTCGACCTCCAAGCTCACGCGCGTGGCGTACGTGTCGGGCAGAAGCTGCCGGTAGTTCGGGAAGTTGCCCTCGATGCGCCGGTTGATGAACACCGTCCCGTGGTAGGTCACGACGATCTGGTTCTCGGCAAGCGCGATGCGCAGCGGGTCGTCCGAACGCGACAGCGACGCGATCTCCTGCAGAAACGCTCCGGAGATGACTGCTTGGAAGTCCTCGACTGCGGCATCTGGCACGTCGGCCTCGGTGATGGCGAGGCGGTACGAGTCGGTGGCCACCATCTTGAGCAGAGTTCCTTCGAGCGTGATGAGCACGCCCGTGAGGATCGCGCGGCTTTCATCCTTCGACACCACGCGCGCAACGCGCTTCACCATAGAGGCGAACTGCGAAAAGGGGATGGCTATCTCCTGCTGCACGTCCACATGGGGAAACCCGGGGAAGTCGTCGGCGTCGAGCGTCTTGATGGAGAACGACGCGGTGTCGCACGTGATGACCGCGGAATCGTCTTCAGCCTCCACGTGAACGGCGGCGTCGGGCAGGTTCTTCACGATCTCCGAGAACAGCTTGCCGGGAACGACGGCGCGGCCCTCACCCTCCACAAGCGCGGGGGCGGTGTACTGGATGGACAGTTCGAGGTCGGTAGCTTGCAGGGTGAGCGAATCGTTTTTCGCATCGAGGTAGATGCCCGAGAGGATGGGCAGCGTCGATCTCGTGGCGATGCCTTTGAGAACGACGGCGAGTGCGTTTTGCAGCTCCGATTGGTTGATGCTGAATTTCAACGGTGGTTCCTTCCCTCGAGGTTGCCTGCCATTATAAAACGTTCCGAAGTGTTTCACGTGAAACATCGTCCGAGAGTTTTTCGGACGATGGCAGATAGTGGGTTCTCAATAGTTCGATCTTCATCTCTTTATATATCTAAGGTTTTAATAATGATAATAATAAGGTCGGTGGAAATGTGGAAAACACGCATTCTCCCATGTGACGACCACTCTGTTATGCGTTTGCGGCGGTTGAGATCGAGCGCTTTCCTTCAACATGAATTATCGCTTTTGTTATCTCTCCCCATTCGGCACAGGGTTTTCGGCAGGTTGTCAGTCATGTTTCAGTCATGTTTCCGCAGAACGCGCGTTCGCTCGTTCTGCGGAACGATTGCCTTTCCGGATAGCCTGGGCCGGGTGCGGGCCGTAGCCCTGAAGCGGTTCGGCGCGAATCGTGCGTCCGGAATGTTTCACGTGAAACATTCCGGACGGGGTACCGCAGCCGGGGTGGATCTCCGAGATCTCCGCTCCGTCCCGTCCCGCCCCCGCGCTCCCTGCTCTTTCCCTCGGCCTTCGCTTTCCGCGAAGATGCCTTCGCCGAGTACGGTGCCGTTAGATCTCGCGGATGATCTGCCGCAACGTTTCCAGCTCTTCGCGCAGCTCGCGGTTCTCCTTCATCTTCTCCTCGATGTTGGTCACCGAGTACATCACGGTGGAGTGGTCGCGGTTGAATTTCTTGCCGATGTCGTTGAACGGCAGGTCGAGCATCTGCCGGCACAGGTAGATGGCGATCTGGCGGGCGTGGATGATCTCTCTCGCGCGTTTCTTGCCCACGAGCTCGGCGTGGCTCACCCTGTAGAACGTCTCGACCTCTTTTTGGATGTCGGCGATGGTGAGGCGCTTCGACGGGCCGCCCGAGAAGTGGTTCTCGAGGAGCGATCGCACGTCGTCGAGGCTCAGGTTCGGCTGGTTGAAGAAGGTCATCTGGTAGATGACCTTGGTCACGGCGCTCTTCAGCTCGCGGATGTTGGAGCTGGAGCTTTCCGCGATGTACATCTGGATGTCGGCGGGGATGTCGAAGTCGCGCGACCCCTCGGATTCCCGGTACTCCTCCACGAAGCTCTTCACGATGCCCAGCTTCGTCTCGATCTCCGGGGGCTGGATGTCGAAGGTGCCGCCGGAGTTGAAGCGGCTCTTGTAGCGCTCGTCGATGTCGATGTTCTTCGGCGCGCGGTCGGCCGAGAGGACCACTTGGCGGCCTTGGCTCGTCAGCTTGTTGAATATCTGGAACACGATGTCGAGCGTCTGCTTCTTGCCCTGCAGGTACTGGACGTCGTCGATGAGCAGCACGTCGGCTTCTTCGTAGCGCGTCTTGAAGTTCTTGTAGCTGGACTTCTCCTTGTCGTGTGCGGCGCTGGCCTCCATGTAGTCGCTCAGCAGCTCGGCCGAGTCCACGTAGACGACGGACAGGTGGGGCATCGTCTCGTTCACGTAGTTTTGGATGGCGCGCATGAGGTGCGTTTTGCCCAGTCCGGATTTTCCATAGATGAACAGGGGGTTCAGGTGCGCCTTCCCCGGCATTTCGGCCACCGCCACGGCCATGGAGTACGCCATGCGGTTCGAGTCGCCGATGACGAAGTTCTCGAACGTGAGCGTGGAGGTGGGGCCGTCGGCGCCGTTTTCCATGCCCGCCACCGAAGGATTGGCGCTTTCGGGGTTTGCGGCGGCGGGGCCGTCGGCGGTCGAGGATGCGTCGGCATCCGTCCCGGCGAGGTTCGGCGTCGTCATGGGCGCTGCGTGCTCGGCAGAGTTCTGAGGGGGAGCGGGCGCTGCGGGCTCGGCAGGGGTCGGCGTCTTTGCGGATGCTGCCTCCCCTGCGATCGTCGGCGCGGTTTCCGAGGGGCCGCCGCTCCTCTGGGCGGTAGCTGGCGCGGGCACGGCGGGCGCGAGGTCGACTTCTATGACCACGGTGAACGGCACCTGGTACAAATCAGCGAGCGCTTGCTTGATGAATTCGGCGTAGTGGCGCTCGATCCAGGTCTTGATGAAGTCGTTGTCGGCGGTGAGCATGAGGAACCCTTCGCTCATCGCTTGGGGGTGGAGCCGCGAGAAGAACGCGTTGACCTGGGTGGGGTCTATATTGTTGTAGCTCTTGATCTGGTCGCACACCTCTTGCCAGACCTGCTCGAGTTTTTCGCTGTTCATGGGCTGCTTCCTTCATCGGGCGTCGGTTCGCGCCTTGCGGCGCGCGGTTTCGAACCGCTCGCTTCGGCTCGATTGTATATCCATCAGAGCGAATTCGCCACCTGGTATCCCAGCTCCGTCAAGATGCGCTTCTGGCCGGCCGTCTTCTCTATGAGGCCCGCCTGTTCGAGTTTGGTGAGCGTGACGTGGGTGCTCGACTGGGGGACGCCGGTGAGGTGCACCAGGTCGGTCACGCCGAGGGCTCCTTCGCTGAGGAAGATCGGCAGGAATTCCCGCTCGCGGTTGGACAAGGGTGGAACGAGCGGGGCGATCGCATGCTGGGTCTGGGGATACGCTGCAGCGGGCTGGCCGAGGTACGCGGAGGTTTGCTGCGCAGGGTAGGGATAGCCCTGCTGGTAGGGCTGGGCTTGAACCTGCTGCTGGAACTGGGGATACGGTTGCTGCGGTGGGAACCCCGCTTGGTAGGCGGGGGCGTACTGCGAGGGGCCCGCGGGCAAGGGCTGCACGCCACCGGCCTGGTATTGCGGCGTTCCGGCCGCCGGCATGCCTCCGAGGCCGCTTCCAACGGTGGGCAGCCCCGTTTGCGCGGACGGGGCGAGCGCTGCCGCATGCGGGACCGTCGCTTCCGAAGGGGCGCTTTCCGTGCGGCCGAGCTCGTTGGCGGGCGCGAACTCGGTCGCGCCGGGCGCTTCCTTGAGGCTGATCGTCACCACCGAGCCTGTTCCCAGGTTGTCCTCGATCGAGATGGTGCCATGGGAGAACTCGAGGTACTCCTTGACGATGGGCAGACCCGATCCCACGCCGCGGATGTAGCGTTTCATCGGCTCGATGGCCGAGGTGAACCCCGGTAGCTGGGCTTTCTCCTTCTGAGGGATGCCCGGGCCTTGGTCGGCGAAGCGGATGGTGTTCCCGTCGTCGAGGATGGAGACGGTCACTTCGGCGAACCGTGCGTGGATGAAGTTCTCCGACACCTCGCGGATCACCGTGTAGGGGATCGTGCCGCCCGAGGTCTTCGCCTGCTCGTAAACCTTCGACGCGAGGTTCTCGATGAACTCTCCGGTAGGGGCCGGCTGTATTTCCGTGACGCGCGGCGCGCTGCGGAGGTCGTCGTACAAGGCGATGCGCGCGACGGCGTTCACGCGCGCGTAGTCGTACCCCTCTGCGTGCTCATCGGGGGTTTCATGGCTGTGATCTGCTCTTTCAATCTGGTTGTTCAATGGTGTTCCGTTTTTCAGATTCGATATTCAGCATTTTTCAACAATTTTCAACGGCATTGTAGCGCTTTTCCCCTTTTGAATCCATCCACCTGGGAGATTCCGTTGCTTTGAAAGTTGAAAACTTGCATCGATGAAAACTAAATGATGCTTTCCATAAGGTGTTTTCAACGTTTTCCACTTTTTATTCAGGAATTGTGGAAAACATCGCGAAAGACATCTGAAAGGGCGTACGGGCGTTGGTGTAAAACCTTCGCCGATTGTTGAAACCCGGCCCGGATCGACCTTGTTCTCGGAGAAATCGAAACCGGTGCCCTTATCTTTCGGCGGCCTTTCGCCGGGGTGTCCTCAAGGTGACGTTTTGCCTGGAGGTCACCGTAGATTGTGCTTTTGAAGTTAGAAAATACCAGGTCAGAAGCTTGTTGATAGCTTTGGTTTTCTTTCGTGCCTGATAGGAGGCTTATTCACGGAGAGAAAAAAGTGCTTGACAAAACGATTTCGTTGGGGATTTCCACAGGGGCTTACGAATGAACGCGAAGTTTTCCACGTTTTCCACAATCGAAGGGGGGTGCGGACAAAAAGTTGGACACTCCGGTGTCCGGATTGGAGTCCGCATGTACCCGTTGGAGACCAGGGAGCTCGCCGTGGAGGCCGTCGCGGCGGGGTTCAGCCTGACCGAGGCGGCCG
>NZ_PPEL01000033.1 GCF_002899695.1 Rubneribacter badeniensis | reverse complement strand
CCCCTTCGCTTAAAGCAAGCGCCCCTCCCCGCCCTTCCGTTCGAGGCGAGCGCCCTTCACCGTCCTTCCGCTTGAAGCGAGCGCCCTTCTCCGCGTTTTCAAGCGCGACGCTCAAGCTCGCGCCGTCCGAACAAGCGCCGCTCCGTGCGCGAAAATCTCCGATTTTTGGCCACGAAACCGCGCTCTGGCACACAACCCGCCCTCTCTCGACGCAGGAGGGTGCCCGCGCCCGGGAAAAGCCCAGGTCGGCGAATTCGGTTCGCGATGAAAGCGCTCCGGAGCGCCCCAGGATGGGCTCGCTCCGTGCCAGAACGCGGATTGCTGGCCAGAAACCGCGGATTTTCGCGCACGCGAAGCCCCGCCCATACTCTCCCTTTGGAGGGGCGGCCCGAACCACGCCGAAAGCGAGAGAGCAGGGAAGGGAACACGAAGGAAGCGGAGAGGAAAGCCTCGGCGCACCCCGGCTGTCGCCCGCAACTGCAAGGGCGGCAGGAAACCCGAGCGCCACGGACGCGAGACATGCGCCGGCTGCCACCCGCAGCTGCAAGGACGGCAGCCGGGGCCCCGGGATTGCCGCCGGGGCGCGCAGCCCTTGCGAATTGCATGGAAAATCGAGCGATAGTTCCACCACCGGGGGTTTTGCGGCATAGTATACTGGCAGTGGACGCAAAGCGCCCGCCGCTGTCACGGCAATCTTCACGGCAGAAAGAGCAAGGCATGGCTCACAACCTCTACACCGACACGCGCGGACGCGCCAAGCGCCCGGTTCCCTTCACGCAAGCCGTTATCGATGGCTTGGCCGAGGGCGGCGGCCTGTACGTGCCCGAGCGCATTCCCCAACTCTCGCTCGACGATGTGCGCGCCTTGGCCGACCAGCCGTACGCGCAGCGCGCGGCGCGCATCTACCGGGCGTTCGACGTCGATCTGCCTGCAGACGTCGTCGACGAGCTGATGGCCCAAGCCTACGGCGACAACTTCGACGACGAGCGCATCTGCCCCATCACCTCGCTCAACGCCACCACCCACGTGCTGGAGCTCTGGCACGGCCCCACGAGCGCGTTCAAGGACATGGCGCTGCAGTGCCTTCCGAAGTTCTTCTCCGCCAGCGCCAAGCAGCTGCGCGAGCAGGGGAAGCTCGATCACGAGTTCATGATCCTCGTGGCCACGTCGGGCGACACCGGCAAGGCGGCCCTCGAGGGTTTCCGCGACGCCGAGGGCGTGTCCATCGGCGTCATGTACCCCGACGGCGGCGTGAGCGACATCCAATTCAAGCAGATGGCCACCCAGCGCGGCGAGAACGTGCAGGTGTGGGGCGTGCGCGGCAACTTCGACGACTGCCAGACCGGCGCGAAGAACGTGTTCGGCGACGAAGCCTTCGCCGCGCGGCTGCTCGAAGAGCACGGCGTGGCGCTCTCCAGCGCGAACTCCATCAACTGGGGGCGCCTCATACCCCAGATCGTGTACTACGTGTCGGCCTATGCGCAGCTCGTAGCCGACGGCAAGCTGGGGCTGGGTGACGAGCTGGACGTATGCGTGCCCACCGGCAACTTCGGCAACATCCTGGCCACCTACTACGCCAAGCGCATGGGCGTGCCGCTGGGCATGCTCTTCTGCGCGAGCAACGAGAACCGCGTGCTCACCGACTTCATCAACACGGGCACCTACGACATATCGGAACGCGACTTCGTGCTCACGCCGTCGCCGTCCATGGACATCCTCGTGTCGTCGAACCTGGAGCGCCAGCTCTTCGAGCTGACGGGCCGCGACGCGAGCGCCATCGCCGGCTGGATGGACGACCTGCGCGAGAAGCGGCGCTTCCGCGTGGACGAAGGGACCTTCGCGAAGGTGCGCGAGACCTTCGCCTCCGATTCCGTCGACAACGCCACGTGCCTCGTCACCATCAAGCGCGTGTTCGACGAGCACGACTACTTGCTGGACCCGCACACCGCGGTGGCCTACCAAGCCGCCGAGAACCTGCGAGGAGAGAACCCCGTGCTCATCGCGAGCACGGCGCACTGGGCGAAGTTCGGCGACAACGTGTACCGCGCGCTGCACGGCATCGCGCCGGGAGATCTGCTGCCCGACGACGTGGCGGCGCTTTCGGGTTGCGCACTCAACGAGCTGATCGCCCGCGAGACAGGCGCGACCGACATCCCGCGCGGCCTGGCCGAGCTCGACGCGCTTCCCATCCGCTTCGAAGAGGTCGTCGAAGGTGGCACCGGCGACATCGAGGCTGCCGTGACGCGCTTCCTCGAGCGCTTGGACGCCTGAGCGCCTGATGAGCATGTCGCCGCGAGACGAGAAGGGAACGACATCATGAGCAAACTCGAGAAGCTGAAGCCGACCGTCAGGCTTTCCATCATGAACCCGGACGCGGAGAGCGGGTCGCTGTTCGGCCGCGGCATCGCGAGCCTGTGCTTGGGCGTGCGCACGTCCGGCTCGCTCAACGCCGCCGCCAAGGGCATGGGCATGGCCTACAGCAAGGCGTGGCGCATCATCAAGGACACGGAGGCCGCGCTCGATCTGCAACTGCTCAACCGCGACGGCGCGCACGGCAGCCAGCTCACGGAGGCGGGCGATCGGATTCTGGACGCCTACCTCGCCATCGAGAAGAAGCTGCAGAAGCAAGCCGAAGAAGAGTTCGCGCGGCTGATGAAGTAAGAGGCCCGCGAAGGACCCCGGCTGAAACCCGCACAGACGCTGCAAGAGGCCGGAAGGTGAAATGGCTGAAGGCACTGCCGCGTTCTGCGGACCGTTTCTCTTGCTCGCCCCTCGTTTCGAGGCAAGTTTCCCGGTTGTCGGCATTGGAAACGACAAAGGAATACGCTTGCAGATCGAGCCGTGACAAAGGGGCAAAGGGGTGACAAAGGGACGGGGACGTTGTCACGCCGGCGTGACAACGTCCCCGTCCCTTTGTCACCGTCGCGCTTTGCCACCTCCCCGTTCCCTCGTCACGCCCCGCGGTAGTAGCAGACGGCGAGCTGGGTGCGGTTCTTAAGGCCGAGCTTTTGGAGGATCGCGCTCATGTGGTTGCGGACGGTGCCCTCGCTCAGATAGAGGCGCGCAGCGATCTCGCGATTGTCGAGGCCCTCGGCGACAAGCTCCACGATGGCGCGCTCGCGTTCGGTGAGCACGCCGAGAACGGACGGGACGCGCTCGGAGGCGGCAGACGGGGCAGGCTTCGCGCGCACAAGGGCCTCTACCCGCTCGAGCACCTCATCTCCCAGCACGCTCTGGCCGGCCATGACCGAGCGCAGTGCCGGCGCGATGGTGGCCACCTCCTGCTTGATAAGGTAGCCGCGCGCGCCGAGGCGCAGGGCGCGCACGATGTACTCGTCGTCGGAGAACGTGGTGAGGAACACGATGCGCGCGTCGCCGTGCGCGGCCAGGATGCGCTCGGCGGCCTCGAGGCCGCCCGCACCCGGCATCTGGATGTCCATGAGCAGCACATCGGGCGCGTGCTCGTCGAACAGCGCCGCAGCCTCCTCCCCGGTGCCGCCCATGGCGACAACCTCCACGTCCTTCTGGGCTTCAAGGATGGTGCGCAGCGACAAGCGGACGAACGGGTCGTCGTCGATGATGATCGTCCTGATCATAGGCTTTTCTCCTCCTTCGGCACGATGGCGAACACGCGAAACCCCCGTCCCGCCCGATACTCGGCGCGCAGCCGGCCGCCCAAGGCCGCCACGCGCTCCTCCATCGATTTCAGCCCGAGGCCGCTCCCTTCGACCGCTGGAACAGCCGCCATCGTGGCCACCTCGCCCGCCGAGCCGTCGTCCTGCACGACGAGCTGGTAGAACGCCGGATATTCGACCACCGACACGTCCGCGCGCGCGGCATCGCTGTGGCGCACGACGTTTGAAAGCGCCTCGCGCACGAGCGCGACGAAGCAGTACGCCACGGGCACCGGCACGTCGCGCGCGTCGAAGGACAGGCGCGCGCCGGGCAGCCCGCAGGCCCCGACGACGCTTTCAAGGCGGGAGCGCAGATCGAACGCGTCGTCGTGCAGGTCGTGGACGCTTTTGCGCACGGTGTCCATAGCCTCATGGAGCGTCGCTCCCACCCGGGCCAGGTCGGCGCGCACCTGCTCGTCTTCGGCGTGGACGACTTGAAGCGCCTCCACTTGCAGCACCGACCGCGTGAGCAAGTGCCCCACGTTGTCGTGGATCTCGCGGGCGATGCGGGCACGCTCGGCGAGCGTGGCAAGGCGCACCTCGTAATCGTGCGAAGCCATGAGGTCGCGGTTCTTCCGCGCAAGCGACAACGACCGCTCTTGCAGGCTGTCGCGAAGCGCGCGGGAACGGGCCCGCTCCCCTTCTGCCCGCCTTTCGCGCCACGCCATGAGGCACGCGGCGACGCAAAGCGCGAGCAGCAGGACGGTCAGCGGCATGCCGAGCGAGCGAGCCGACGCGGCCAGCGGCGCGATCCACGCCGCACGCGCGAGCCGGGAGCGCTCGAAGCCCAGCGCATGCGCGGCAAGCGGCAGAAACGACGCGAACGAGGGCAGCGCGCACGCCGCCGCGAGGTAGGCGCCCGCCGCCGCGAACCGCACGGGCGCCGACGACGCCACGTCGAGGCAGCATGCCGCCGCCACAGCCGCTAAAAACGCGACGGCGTGCATATCCGAAGGCGGCGCGAACGGCAAGGACGCCAGACAAAGCGCCGCGAGGATGATCTGGTCGATGGCGCGCTCTCTGTTCATGATGCCAGTATAGCCCTCCGGGCGGGCCGACGGCGCGGCGCGCGGGACGATCATGAGCGACGGCATCCGCAACCGTGACAAATGTCACTCCCCTCGCGCCAAACGGTGACGGCCGGCACTTCCGCGACGACCGCAGATCGGGCACTATGGACGCTGGATCGAGAAGCCGCGCGTGATCGAGCGCGGCGAAACCGCAAGAGAACGCGCGCAAGCGACGGGGGTGGCGAAGTTGGCGAACACGATGGAGGCGGGACGGAGCGCGGCGACGGGCGACGCCCGGACGAAAGCCGCGTTGGAGACGGCGGGCGGGCCGCGCGCGCCTAAGTTGGCGGGCGCACCGCACGAAGGCCGGAGCATCGTGGCCGTCGACGGGCTGGTGAAGCGCTACGGAGAGGTGCTTGCGCTCGACCACTTCAATCTGCGCATCGAGCCGGGAGAGGTGTTCGGGCTGCTCGGGCCGAACGGATCGGGCAAGACCACGGCCATCAACTGCATGCTGCAGCTGCTCACGTTCGACAAGGGGACGATCGAGCTGTTCGGAGAGCCCATGCGGCCCTCGCGCTACGACTTGAAGCGGCGCATCGGCGTCGTGCCGCAGAACGTGGCCGTGTTCGAGGAGCTGACGGTGCGCGAGAACATCGACTACTTCTGCGCGCTGTACGTGAGCGACCGTGCGCGTCGGCGCGACCTGGTGGACGAGGCCGTGGCGTTCGCGGGCTTGGAAGGCTACGAGCGGTTCCGGCCGCGAAAGCTGTCGGGAGGGCTTCTGCGCCGTTTGAACATCGCCTGCGGCATCGCGCACAAGCCCGAGCTCGTGTTCTTCGACGAGCCCACCGTGGCGGTCGATCCCCAGAGCAGAAACGCCATCCTCGAAGGCATTCGCCAGATGAACCGCGCCGGGTCCACCGTGGTGTACACGAGCCACTACATGGAGGAGGTCGAGGAGATATGCACGCGCCTCATGATCATGGATCGGGGACGAGCGCTTGCGACCGGAACGAACGCCGAGCTCAAAGCCATGGTCGATGCCGGGGAGAAGATCCAGGTGGACGTGCCGGAGTTTCCTGACGCGGCGCTTGAGCGCCTCAGGGCGCTGCCGCACGTGAGGCGCGCGCTCTACCGGGACGGCGTGCTCGAGCTGGCCTGCGCGAACGGCACGCACAACCTGGGAGACGTGCTGGCCGTGCTGCAGGCCTTCGGCGCCGCGTTCGGGCGCGTGTGGGCCGAGCCGCCCACGCTCAACGACGTGTTTCTGGAGATCACCGGAACGGAGCTGCGGGACTGAGGGCCCCGCTGCTTCGCCGGGGCATCGGGGCGGGCCGACGCCCCAGCCCACTGCGGCGCTCCGATTCGCCGCGTCGTGCAACCGTGCGCCTCGCGCGCGAGGACGGGCGCGGAAACGGCAGTTCGGGGCGCGGCGGCCCTCTCCGGCTTTCATCAGCCGGCACGGCCCATGCGATTGGAAGGTGGCAGCATGATCAGCGTGTTCAAGGGAACGCTTCTGGCGCTGGCGCGGGAGCGGTCCGTCTTCATCTGGGTGCTCGCGTTTCCGCTCGTCCTCTCGACGATGTTCGCGTTCATGTTCGCGCACCTCGATGACGCGGCCCAGCTCAAACCCGTCCGCGTGGCCGTCGTGGCCGATGCGCGCTACGAGGACGCGCCGGGGTTCGCCGAGGTGATCGACGCGCTGTCGGAACCGGGGGACGGTCAACTGCTCGATGTCGCGCGCGTGGAAAGCGAGGATGCGGCCATCGAGCTCATGCGCGCCACCGACGCCGGCTCGTCGGCACCGGGCGGCGGGTCGAACGAGGGCGTCGTGGGCTACGTGGCGGTGGGTGCCGACGGGGTGCCGGGAGTGCACGTGCGCGGCGGCGCGCTGCCCGACTCCGTAGACAGCGCGAACCAGTCCGTTCTCAAGACGGTCGTCGACAACTACCTGAGCAGCCGCACGCTCATCGAAGACGTGGCGAACGAGGATCCGGCAGCCCTTGCCGACACGCGTTTCGTCGCCCAGCTGCTGGACGCGCCCGATTTCACGGAGAGGATCGACGTCACGCGCAACCCGCCGAAGGAGACGGTGCGCTACTATTTCGCGCTTTTGGGCATGGCGGCGCTGTTCGGCGGCCAAACGGGGATGATCGCCATCTGCCGCGCGCAGCCGAACCTGAGCGCGCTCGGCGCACGTCGGGCCTTGGGGGCGGTGAGCCGTGCGAAGACGCTCGTCGCCACGCTCGGGGCGAGCTGGACGCTGTCGTTCGCCTGCCTTGTCGCAGCCTACGCCTACATCCGCGTTGCGGCGGGCGTGGATTTCGGAGGCCGCGACGGAGCGTGCCTCGTCGCACTGGCGGCCTCGTCGCTTCTCGCGACGGCGCTGGGCACGCTCGTGGGAAGCGCGACGAAGGTCGACGCGGGCATCAAAGGCGGGGTGCTCAGCGGCATCGTGTGCGTGTCCTCGCTGTTCGCCGGACTGTACGGGCAGCCCGTCATGGAGCTGGCCGACGAGCTGAACGCGGCGTTTCCGGCGCTTGAGTTTGTCAACCCCGCCACGCAGATAGCGCAGACGTTCTACAGCATCATGTACTACGACACCTTCCAGCGCGCGTTCGAGCACGTGCTCGTCCTGCTGGCCACGACGGCCGTGCTGCTCGCCGTGTCCTTGGTCCTTGTCAGGAGGCAGCGCTATGAAAGTCTTTAAAGCAGCGGTCGCGATCACGCTTCGGCACCCCCTCTACCTGCTCGTGTACGCCGTCGTGCTCAGCCTCTTGGGCGTGCTCATGGCGAGCAGCCTTTCGTTCGGAGAGGGCGACGACGCTCCGTTTGCGGCATACCGGGCGAAGTTCTCCGTCATCGACCGCGACGGCAGCGACCTTTCCCGGGGACTGGTGGATTGCCTGGGCGAGCACGGGATCGAGATGCCGCTGGACGACGCCGAGATCGCCCTGCAGGACGCCGTGGCGAAAGGAAGCGTCTCGTACGTCCTCATCGTGCCGGAAGGGTTCGGGCAGGCGGTCCTCGACACCGCACGCGCAGGCGGCGACGCGCCCATGCTCGAGACGGTATACAGCTACTCGTCGCTCGAAGGCAGTCTTCTGGATCAGAAGGCCAACGAGTACGTGGGGCTTGCCCGTGCCTATGCGGCGCTCGTCCCCGACGCATCGTTGGCCGACGTCGCCGCGCATGCGGGCGACGCGACGGGCGCGTCGGCACCGGTGGACACCGTGCAGCTTGGCGGCGGATCGGGAAGCGCGCAGCGCTTCGTGTTCTATTTCAGCTGGGGTACCTACACGCTGTT
This sequence comes from Rubneribacter badeniensis, assembly GCF_002899695.1. Classification (GTDB taxonomy): domain Bacteria; phylum Actinomycetota; class Coriobacteriia; order Coriobacteriales; family Eggerthellaceae; genus Rubneribacter; species Rubneribacter badeniensis. The sequence goes on along the minus strand of NZ_PPEL01000033.1, from coordinate 20,426 downwards.
CGCCTCCATCGTCGTGTGCGTGGGATTGCTCATGGGCACGCTCAACCGCACCGACCTCAGACGGCGCAACCTCGTATCTCCCCTGCCGACGACCGGATACAACCTGCAGGTCGCAGCTGCAGCGCTTGCGGTGACCACGGGAGTGTGGCTGTGGACCGTGGTGCTGGGTTTCGTCGCGTTCGGCGAAGCCGCGGCGCAGATCAGCGCCGCGGGGCTTGCGCTCATGCTGGCGCTGTCGTTCGCGTTCGCCACCGTCCCGCTGTCGGCGGGATACCTGCTCGGGCAGATGGGGGCGAGCGAGACGATCAGCAACGCCGTCGGCAACATCGCGGGCATGGCGGTGTCGTTCTTGGGCGGCGTATGGGTGTCCTTCGACGCGATGGACCCCGCCGTGCAGGCGATCGGACGCTTTTCGCCCGCTTTCTGGTACACCGACGCGCTGCAGAAGGCGGCCGCGCTCGAGGCTCCCACGCCCGAAGCGCTCGCGCCGATCTTCTGCGACATGGGCGTGCTCTTGCTGTTCGCGCTCGCTCTCTTCGCCGTCGCGCTCGTGGCGAGCCGGTTGCGCGTGCAAGGCGCCGACGCCGGCGGCAATGCGGCTGCGGCGGGCGTGCGGAGGTAGCGCGAGGGCAAGGGGCGAGCGGAAAGCGGGCGAGCCGGACGCGAGCAGGCAGGACGCAAGCGCTGCTGGCGCAGACGAGCGCCCTCCTGCTCCAGCAGCGCTCGTCGGAGGGAGCACCTTCCGACGGCTTCGACGGAGAAGGAAGACAGAGAAAGCGGATCGACGCTCCGCAGACGCAGGAACCTCCTTGCACCAGCGAAAACACTGGAAGTCGAACGGGGAAGCGCCCGCCATCGTCGTCGCCGGTTTTCGAGCAGAGGCCAGCTGCGCGAACAGGCGCAGCCCGATCGACAGGAAGAAGACTGGGCGAAGGATGCGGGAAGATAGGCTCGGCGCTCCGCAGGTACACAGCGCGCAAGAAGCGCCGAGCAGCCAGCGGGGGCGACACCCCGCGAACTCGAACCCCTCCCTTGCGGCTGCGGGGACATATGCAGACGGGCACGGTCTCCGGAAGCGAATATACCGTTTCGCCCACGGAGACACATGCAGGCAGGCGCGCCTTTCGATGACTTCGTCGGAGGCCGCAAAAAAGGACGAGAGGAGCGGGCGCTCGAGAGAGGGCATCCCCAATGCGCGCGCGAGATTTCGATGCGGAGACAGAAGGCGGTTCATGAGAGCTCGATCCCGTCGTAGGCGGGCGTGCGCCAAAGCAGGTACGCCTCCGTGTTGCGCACGAGACGGGCTGCGCGCTGCGCGACGCCTTCGGCGGCCGCGCTCGCATAGGCCCCGAGGTCGCACGTCGCCATCCGCACACGGCCTCGCTCCTCGAACCAAGCCGGCGCGCCGCGTTCGAAGACGACGCGCTCGCCAAAGCGCAGCGTGCGTCCGTCCGGCAGCGCGTCCTCCTCCTGCAAGGGCGTCGAAAGGGCCTCGTCGAGAAAGTAGGCACGATCGTCCCGCAGCAGACACGATGCGTCGGCCTGGGCGTATGCCAGCGTCACGCGGTTGTAGGCATACAAGTCAAGCGGCTCCGAAACGATCGCCCCGTCCTCGAAGCGAACCGAGCAACCGGCATCCGAAAACCAGCCCTCCACGCCCGCGCAACCCTCTTTTTCAGCGGCATCCCACGCTTCTCGCGGCACGAAGAACGGCTCGTCCCGCCTCGCCTCGACCTCGTAGCACGCCCGCGCCTCTCCATCTGCGAAAAAGCGCACGGCGACCTCCCCACGCGGCACGTCAGCATACGCCGCCGCCTCCCCTCGATAGGGCGTCTCTTGAAACCGCGCATACGCGGTGACCACGCAGGTGAGGCGCGCGCCCTCGTCTGCTTCGGTCACGCGGTACGTCGCTTTATCACCAGGTCCCTGCACGAGTTCGCCGCGCGAATCCGGCCCGCCACGGTACCAGGCGTACCGATACGCCATGCCCGCCGTGCCCGGATAGTTGTACGGATGGCACGTGGCATTGGGGTCGGACGGACTCAGGTCGCCTCCCTTCCTTGGCTCCCCTTCGATCGCGAACGCCCCTTCCGAGCGCGGCCCGAACACGACCTCCTCGATCTTCATGTGGCGGTTGCGAGTTACCCAATCGTTGTAAGGATTCCATTGATGGAAGTTCGTGCCGTTATCCTGGCCGCCGCCGTCAAGATCGAGCGCACACCCGCTGCACTCGAACACGAGCATATGGTAGCCATCGCCGAAATCATGAAGATACAGCGACTGGGCGGTGCCTCCGTTGGGCGTCCAAAGATGCACGTTGTCGCCGTCGAACCAATCCCCTCCCTGCAAGTCGAGGTACAGCGCCGAGGCACCAGTATGGACAGGCACGAGGCTCGTCCTCCCCTGAGGGCTTTCCACCACGATCCAGTTCTGATTGGTTGTGAAGGTGTCCTGCCAGCCGACGACGTTCGTCCGCACGTCGAGGCCACCCCCGCTCGCGTCCATGAAAAGATGCTCGGCCGAGCGAGGGCGCACAGTGACGATCTTTCCCCGCCAACTCGCATCGTCGTTGAGCACATGGGCGGGGATGATCTGGGACGCCTCGGCCGTCGTGTCGATGCCGTAAGCGCTATCGGGCGAATCGCACCACGCCCGCACCCCTGCCCACGCCCACCAATCCCACGATCTGCGAGCGACCCGCAGCGTGTCGGTGACATAAGGCCCGTGGTAATTCGAATTGTCGTAGGTCGTATCGTAGAAGCCGCTCTTCGAGGCGAGCCAGCCCGTTTCATCCCGAATGAACGAGTCAACATGGGTGTCGGGGTAGTCGGTGAACCAGGTGGGGTTCCACACCCCTCCGTTGGCGTAGTACGAAGTCACGGATATCTCGAGGAACAGCTCCGTCATACGGCCCACGACCGCATCGCATCTCACCGACAGCCACACTTTTCCGTTGTCCGAATAACCCCATCCCCCGTCATAGCCGAAATGGTTGCCAGGCGCCGCGACCGACCCGATCGCGCCCCACCCGCCGCCGCCCACGCCGCCCCACGCGACTTTCGTGCCGGCGAGCCACGACAGCCCGACGGCCGTTCCCGCCGCGAGAAACGCTCGCCGAGTCATCGGCGCGCGATTCCCGATACGCCGCACTTCGCCCGCGCCTCCGCACTCGGAGCGCTTTTCGACGCTGCCACCCCTCTCCATCTCGGCCTCCTCACGCCATCGTGTCGTTCAAGAAACTCAGCAAGCTCACCACCGTGGGCACCACCACAAGCGCCACCGTCGGCGGCAGGAAGCACACGGACAGGACGACATCGAGCTTCGTGGGCATCTTGCGGATGCGCTCGAGCGCGCTCGCCTGGGCGACCTCGCGGGACAGCGCGGCCTGGCTCGCAAGGCCCTCCGCAATGGACGACCCCTGGCTCACGGCCTGGATAAGCTGCGCGACAAACGCCGACACGTCTTGGCTGCGACAACGCCTTGCAAGATGCTCAAGCGCTTTCTCGCGCCCGTGCCCGAGAAGGTTCACCTCCTGGTCGACAAGGGACAACTCTTCGGAAAGAGGCCCCTCGACGCTTGCCGCCACCTCTTTGAAGCACTGCTCGAGCGGAGATCCCGCCGCCACGGCGATGCCGAGCAGCTCCATGGCGTCGGGCAGGCTCGCCTCGATGGCGCGGCGGCGGTTCCTTTCTGCGGCCCAGAGCGCCGCGCGCGGCCCCAGCCATCCTGCTGCCAGGCCGAACGCCGCAAACGCGATACCGGCAGCGCTCGGGAAAAGGCCACACGCCAACGAGACGCACGCCGCCGTGCACGTGCCGAACACCGCCGCGAGCACCCGCAGACAGCGCCATGCCTCGGGCTGCAGGGACACCCCCGCCCGAGAGAGCCGGCTGCGGCACTCGTCCGCATCGGAGCGAGCCGACGGCACAAGCCTCTCGAGTGTTTCGGACGCGACACCCAACAGCCGGACAAGAGCATCGCGCCCGATCGCCCGAGCGCGCTCGCCCTCCCGCCGCGCATCGCCCCACACGGCCACGCGCGGCAGCGGCGCGAACGCGCGCACAAGCGCTTCGTACACGGCAACGCCCGCCAGCACGGCGAACGCCCCCAGCGTGCAGATCGTCATCGCAGAGGCAGCCATGCCCGTCCTCCTTTGTCTTCGGCGCCACCCGCACGCCTCGCGGTGCGTGCGCGGCGCGTCTTCGGCTCGTCGAGCGAAGTGATGGCGCGGCACGATACCAACCCGATCACCTCGAGAGCGACCGCACCTCCCAGCAACGCCCATCCAAGCGGCTCCTCGGTGTAGAACCGTGCGAAATCGGCGTTGGTCGCGAACATCATGAAGAAGATGCACGGCATGGACAGCGCCACGAACCACTTGGCAAGGCGCGTCCCCGCCACCTCAGTCTCCAGCTCCCGCGCGGCTTTGAGCCGCGCGTTCACGTGCCCGGCGACCATGTCGAGCACCGGAGCGAGCGAGCCGCCGAACCTCTGCTGCATCCTTGCCGCCGCCGCGAGCGTGCGCACGTCGCCGCTGCCGGTGCGGCGCGCCATGTCCTCGAGCGCATCGGAAAGCGTGGTGCCGTAGGTGATGTCGGCGATGACGCGGGTCAGCTCGTCGCGCAGCGGATCGTCCATGCGGGCGCACGCCACCCGCAAAGCCCGCTCGACCGTCAGTGAGCTTCGCACGCTCGCGGCAAGCTGAGGGAGCATGCGGGCGAATTGCCGATCAAGCAGTTCGCGACGTTTTCTTCGCACGCGGCCCTGCCACGCGCGACGCGCCGCCACCACTCCGATCGCGGCGCACGTCCCTACCAGCGCGCTTCCGCTCAACATGGTCGCGAAGACGAATGCGGCCAGCACCCCTCCCGCAACTGCAAGCGCCCGCACACGCATCGATGGCCCCTCCCAGTCGCCGCTTTCTTTGGAACGCGCGCCACGAGCGTCGCGTCGGGCGGCGGCTTTCCTGCCGACCTCGTACAGCGTCCGATCGGAAAGCGCCTCTCCCCTTTGCGCGGCGCGCTCTTGGCGAAACAGCGCGTACGCCCACAGCGCAAGCGCGCATCCCCCTGCGGCCAGCGCCGCGAAAACAGCCGTCGTCCCTGTCATCGCAAGCACCTCCTTGCCCTAGCTTCCGAAGAACCAGGCGGGATCGAACGGAATCCCCGCCACCCGCATGCGCGCTTTGATCCCTTGCGGCTGCACGCCGCAGGGCCGCCACGCGCCCACGACCCACCCGTTCGCGTCAATGCCCTCCACGTCGTAGGCGAACAGCTCGGCTCGCGGTATCACCATCGAGCCTTCCGGCAGCGGATCGACGGATACGACGCTTGTCACCTTGCGCGTTCCGTCCCTCATGCGCTCGACATGCACGATAAGGCCCCCTTGCAGTGATTCGGCGATCTGCTGGGCGATCACTTCGCGACTGAGGTCGCCGTCGGCGTAGCCCACCATCGTGCGAAGTCTGCTGAGCGCGTTCGACGGATCGTTCGCGTGGATGGTGGTCATCGACCCGGGATGGTCGGTCTGCATGGCCTGGAGCATGTCGTACGCCTCGGCACCGCGGCACTCGCCCACGATGATGCGGTCGGGCCGGCGGCGCAGCGACAGCGCCACGAGCTCCCGCATGCCGACGGCCCCTTCGCCCTCCACGTTGGCCTCGCGCGTCTGCATGCGCTCGACATGGGCCGTCTGCAAACGCAGCTCGGGCGTGTCCTCGATGGTGATGACGCGCTCCCCCGCCGGAATGAAACCGGAGAGCGCACCGAGCAACGTAGTTTTGCCCGAGCCTGTGCCGCCGGAGATCACGATGGGGCAGCGAGCCTGCACCGCTGCGCAGAGGAAATCCGCCATGGCCGCAGACAGCGCGCCGACGCCCAGCAGATCTTCCATGCTCAGCATGCCGTCCGAGAACGTGCGCACGTTGAGCGCCGGCCCGTCCGGCGAAATGGGAGGCACCACGTACGTCGCGCGCGCCCTGCCTCCGGGCAGCATCGCGCACCCCATGGCGTGCGTCTCGTCGCAGCGCATGCCCGCTTGCTCCGCGATCTTGTTGATGATGCGGCGCACATGGTCGGCATCGTCGAAGACGATGTCGGGTCGATGCTCGATCAACCCCGCACGCTCCACGTACACGACGGGGGCGCGAAACGGCAGCGCCGGATCGGCCTCGTCCACCCCGCCGCCGTTGACCATGATCTCGGTGACGGCAGGGTCGTCGAGCAGAGGCTGCAGCGGGCCGTAACGGAGGAAGTCATCGACGATGCCGCCCGCAAGCGACTCCAACTCGTACAGGGAAAGCGGCTCGCCCTGCTCGAACGCGACCTGGCCCACCACCTCTCGGATAAGAGCTTCAACCGCCGAAGGACTCGCCTGTCCCGCCCTCAACCTCGAAGCGACCTCCTCTCGCACGGACGCTTTGAGCGCTCGCTCAGTCGATCTATCCACGCTCCTCTTCCTCCTCCATCGCATCGACGAGCGCCACGAGGGCAAAGCTCACCCTCCCTGCGTACTGCGCCTCGCGCACCGCGTCGGCCTCCTCGGGAGACACCGCGATCGTCACCGCGCCGCCCGAGGTCGCAAGCTCGCTTTGACCCGCCCCCACCGACACGACGAGCGCGCGCTCGCAAACGGTCGTCAGAAACGTCTCCCCGGAAGCGGCGGACTCGACGGCCATCACGCGCACCGTGTCGAACGCCCTTATCTGGCCGGCGACGCCCGTCTCCGTGTCCACCGACACCGAAACCGCCTCCATGCCGGCCCCAAGCGCGGCGGCCAGATGGTCGCCTCCCGCCGTCCCGGCCACAAGGCCCGGCACGATCTGCGCGCCAGAGGGGATGTCGACCGCCGCCCGTCCTCCGACCACCTCTTCGACCGCATCCGCATCGAGGGCGCCTTCCGCGCGAAACGCGCGCGGCACCTCCACCACCTCAAGCTGGTCTGGGGAGACGGCGTCGCCGGCGGCGATGCCCGTCGTCGCCACGAGCGTGGGAGCCAGATCAGACTCCATCGCGCCGACCTGAGCGCTTGCCGACACAACGGCCCACGCGCCATAGCCCACCGCGATGACGGCGACCGCAGCCGAAAGGGCCGCCACGAGGGCGAGGCGCTTCGCACGGCGAACGTCCTGCGGCCCCTTCGCAAAACGCAGGGGGTCCGCCGGAGCCGGCCCCGTCGCCGCCGCAGACGCCGACGGCGCGGACGAGGCAGACGTCGCCCCCGACGCCCCCTCCCGCCTCGCAAAGCGAGGGGCGGTGGCGCTGGCCGCGCGGGCGGCGAATCCCCCCGAGCGCGCAGACGCGCCGTTCGTTCGAGCTTCCATCATGGCTGCCTTCCTCCTTCTTCTTCATCCACCCGATCCGACAAGGCGGCCCGCACCTGATCTCCTATTTCAGCGGGAAACTCGTCGAGCGAGCCCAGTCGCGTGAACGCCGCGTCAACCGCATCGAGGCCCGCGGCGACGTCGAAGCGCCCGCACGTCCGCTCGTCAGGACGCCACACGCGGTCCTCGGCATAGGGCATGGCCGTCATCACGCGATGGGAGGCGACCGGTATCCCCTCCACGCCGAACCCTCGGGCGAACACCGTGGGGGACTCCTCCTCCACCTGCAAGCCCACCGCCCACATGCGCTCCCCCTCCGCCGTGTCCGTCTCGGGCGCTTCGTAGAACCACACGGCTACGCTCCCTGCGCATCCCGCATCGCGCACGGCACGCACGGCGCGCTCGGCGAACCGCGCCGCCGGGTCGTCGTCGTTCTTCGCCCTAAGGGCGAACGAGGCGTCCATGCACGCCGCACGGGCCGCGTCGAGCGCGTTTTCCTGGCGCGCCTTCGTTGCGTAGGCGATTCCTTGATCGACGGAGAACGCAAGCGCCGCGAACAAGACGAACGCCGCCGCCACGGCCAGAAGGGCCATGTTCCCGCATTCGCCATCGGATCTGCGCGATCGCCCAGCGCGGCGATGCGCGCCCCTCCCCACGCTCACGACCCCACCTCCACCTCGATCGCCCTCCCCTCGCAAAAGATGCTTGTCACGCTTCTTTCGAGCGACTGACCCGAAAGACCGGGCACGTCGAGGACGGACGGAAGCTCGTAGCGCACATCGTACGAGAGCGCCAGCCGGATCGTCCGCTGTTCGATGGAACCGTCCTCGGCGCCGCCCCGGTCCTGCCGCGTCTGGCGCTCCCACCGCACCCGCTCCACATGCAGGGAATCCGGCCGCAGCTGAGAAGACGCGCCGACGATCTCCTCCTCCACGAACGCCTCCTTGTCCGTCGCGCGCTCGAAGCCCCCCACGTCGAACTGTCGGCAAGCGCGCGTTATCTCCGAGGAGAGCTGGTTCGCGACGAGCGTCATGCCGCCCAGCTGCACCGTCGCGAACACGACGAGCATAAGCAGCGGCACCGCCACCGCGAACTGCACGACCTCGCTTCCCTGCTCGGCATCATTCACCACGATCCTCCTTCGACCGTCTCGTCGATCGTCCCCACAGCCGCCGCCTCGTACGAGAATCCGGCTTCGCCCTCGCCGGAGGCGGTCGCCGCAAGCGCGCCCACCGACGTAAGATACGTCCCTTTCAATCGGAGGGCGACGCGAACGGGACGGCACGCCGTCTGCGACGGCCGCTCCAAGAACGATCCCGTCTCCGCATCGAAGAGACGATGCGCGTAACGCTCCCTCTGAACCTCGCCCACCTGCACGGACACCTCAAGCGTCAAGCCGTCGCCAGACAGCGCGGGCGCCTCGAGCAACACCGCGTCACGCAGCGCATCCGACGTCGCCCCCTCCGCTCCCTCCGAACAGACCGCCCTGCACGCCGCATAGGCCGCATCTTCGAGGGCCATGCCCAGAAACACCGCCCGCCCCAGATCGACCGCGGCGCAGAAAAACGCGAGGAGGATCGGCAGCGCCAACACGAACGAGACGACGCTGCCGCCGCGCTCGGAAAGGCTTCGGCCCTTCGCCTGCACCGCCATCTCCTAGGCCGCGCCGGATGTGACCTTCGAGAACATGTCCGTGATCGCGGTGCCCGCGTCCGTGATGGCCTCCTGGATGTTCCCCTGCAGCGCAAGGAGGGCGGCCCCCAGGCCCACGGCGAACCCCAGCACGATGACCGTTTGCACGATCTCGGAGCCACCCTCCTCCTCGCCGCGCAGCAGAAACGCTCGCACGGCACCTGCTGCCGCCATGATCTTCGCATTCGCATTCGTCATTGCTTGCTCCTTTCGTCGGACCGACCATCCAGATCGGCTTTTCCGTTTCGTCAGTTTGCCCGTCCCGCCTCGTTTGCCATCGGCCCCGCCCTTACCCCAGCGCCGCAACCGGAAGCCACGCAGCCAGAAACGGCGCCATGGGGATGCCGTCTTTCGCCGTCAACTTCCCGGCAGCCATGCCCGCCAAAGAGACGACCGCCGCAAGCGCATAGCATGCGAGCATCCCGCAAGGTGCGGCGAGGCCGCTCGCGAGCGAGAGCGCCGCCATGCAGCGCATGTCCCCGCGTCCGACAGGGGGCACCCCGCCGCGTCCGAACGCTCGGTTCGCAAGCGCGCAGACTGCGACGACAAGCGTCCCGAACGCCGCTCCCGCAACGAGCGCCGTCGCGCCGCCCATGAGCGCTTGCACCGCGATGCCGGCCAAAGCGATGGCAAGGCACGCCTCGATCGGGATGATCCGCGCCCGCATATCGCATGCAACGGCGGCGGCCATCGCCACCCCGCATAGGGCGAAGGCGACCGTCGCCGCCCAAGGCAGCCCCGAGGCGGCAAGCGCCGAGAACCACAAAGCGCAGCCGAGCGCGCACGCGCCGCGACGCAACGGCGTCGGATCGAAGGAGCGCCGCTCTCTTTGCGCCGCCTCGTCGCGCACGGCGAGCGAAACATTGACGCTGCACCCAGCCTCCGCGAGGGCGGCGGCACGCTCCCGCGCAAGAGAGCCCTCGCGCGCCGCCGCGAGCGCGTCATCGCGCCAGACGGCGAGCACACCCTCCTCTCCTCCCGCTCCCGCGCACGGCTCGCGCGCCCGATGCTCGCGCTTGAACGTCGTGTAAGCCTCACAGCTCTCCCACCACCACGACGCCGTTCGCGCATGCGAGCGCCCGAGCAGCTTGTCGGCAAGCGGCGGGACGACGAACCACCCGACAACGCCGCCCGCCGCGAACCCCGCTGCGGCCGCCGCGAGCGCGGCCGTCACGACGCCTCCTTCGCCGCAACCGGTTCGCAGCCGGAGACGAGCGCTTCCCGCGCATGCGCGCCCCGCGCGGCCAACCGGCACGCCCCATCCGAGGCGCGCGGCGAAGCCCGCACGCCCGACGCGCATGCCCGCCCCCTCTCATCCTCCAAGGCCGCAGCGACCCTCGAACCCGTCGCGGCAAACGCCCTCCCCGCATCCACTCCACCGGTCTTCAAGATGAGGGAAAGCCCCCTCGCTCCGTCCTTCTCAACGTTGCCGTCCAACCCTCCTTCGATGATCGCCCCCTCGGGAAACTCGAAGCGCACGACCCACTCCGCACCGTCTGTACAACCTCTCGTCGGCAGCCGAAGCCCTCCTCCGGACGCCGCGGAAACCTGCGGCGCGGGCGCTTCCGCATCTGCCGGGGAAGCCTCGGCCTCCTTGGCGAACGGGCAGGGCCCGGATCGCAAAGTAGCCCCGCCCCGAAGCTGCTCCATGAGGCCGAGGATGAGAGCGGACAACTCGCTCGCACCAGCCCCCGCGAGGGCAGACGATGCCGGAGAGGCCGTCGGAAGGACCGAGGGCGAATCCGAAGTCGAAGGAACCTCGGGAACCGCAAGGCCGCGCCCCGAAGACGGAGCCGACGAGCTCGCTTGGAACGTCGCGCTAGAAGCCGACGTCGAAGAAACCGCAGGAGCGGGAGCCGCCCCCGATGACGGGAAATCCACGAACGTGCGAGAGGTTCCAGGAGGCGCAGAGCCGCCCCCGGGAACGTCTGCCGGGAAGATCGCTTTCGCAGATGCGCCCTTCGACGCCGACGCGGATGCCTCCGGACCCGTCATCGGCGCCCGCAAAACAGCCGCCTCCAGTCCCTTTGCGGAATCCGCCCTTGCGAACGCCCCCTCTGGCATAGCCCGCGCAACGCCCGCCGCATCCCCCGGGCAAACCGTCTGCCGATCGGGGGAAACGGCATTCGCAGGGAAAGCCGGCGGCACATCGTCCTTCATGGACGGCTGGGGACTCGCTGGAGAAGCCGCCGCCGACGGCATCGCGGCAGAAGGCGTCGCCGACAGACCCATCCTCCCCGAAACCGACCCCGACGTCCTCGCGAAAGCCGACGAGGCGGGGATCGCAGACGAAGCCGCCGCAGCAGCCGAGGTCGAAGGTGCCGTCTCGACAGCGGCCATCGCAGAAGCCGCTCCCTCCGCAGCGATCGCCCCGCCCTCTGCCGCAGGAGACGCACCCCTGGTCGAGCCCGGTTTCGGTATCGCCGCACGAGGGGTATTCAGCTCCGCGGCGGCGAAGCGATGCAGGCACCCGAAGCACACCTCGGCGTCGTCGAAAGCGCGCGCATGGCAAACGGGACAGGTCTTCATCGCGCTCCCCCTTTCACGGGCACCACGCCCATACGATCCCCCGGCTCGAACCAAGGCGTCGAGCACGACGAGAAGCGCTCGACCACCGCCGCCGCGCCCCTGTGGCGAAGCCGCCTGAAAGGCCCCACGTCGCGATAGGCCGCCAGCACGCACCCCGTCCCATCGACGAACGCGACGTCGATGCGGCGCCCCATCCCGACCGTATGGACATCGGCGCACGGGAGCAGCAACAGCGCCCCTTCGTCGGGACGCGAAAGCAGAAGGCCCCGCATCCGCTTCGCCAGGCTCGTCGCCAATCCGAGCGCCGCCGGCCCTTCGCGCACGTCGCCGACGGAAGGCGCTTCGCGGCGTTTGACCGGTTTGCGCGCCTTGTTGGCGGCGCGTTCGCGCCCCGCCTTCGTCCTCGTTCCTTTCGCCGCGACTCCCTTCGGCGCGGCCTCGATCGTCAAAGCCTTGCCCTCCATCTCTGTCTTTTTAACCATGATCAGCCCTTTCCGTCCAATTGCCCGTCGTAGTGCACCACCATGCTCGCGTCCTTTCCGACCTGAACGCCTGAGACGAACAGCCACCGGTACGTCCCGTCGCGCTTGACGAACGTGCCGCACGCCGGCATGCCGCTCTCCACCTGCGTCCAGCCCTTCCCTTCCAGCTCTTCAGCCGCCTCCTCGAACGCCACGGCGACCTCGCCCTGCGTCGTGAACCCGACAACGGGCGCCGACGCGTCTGCCCGCACGTCCTCGCGACCCTCGAGCGCAAGCGCCTCGTCCTCGAACCCCTCCGGGGCAGGATCGCCCCCGTCCTCGGACGTCGCCTCGGCCGCGCCGTCCCACAAGGCCGGATCGGCCGCCTCCCTCAGCACGTCCGATCCGGCGACCCCTCCGAACCAGGAGGCGCACGAAGCCGCGACGGCGGTCGAGCCGAGGGCAAGCACCGCGCGCACGACGCGCGCCCGCATCGGCGAAGGCCCTGCCCGCATCGGCGCGCGCGGCCTCATACGAGCACCCCTGGCTTATAGCAGTCCACCACGAAAGCCGTGCGGTGGGAGAGCGACGGCAGCGACACGCCGAACACCGACTGCTTCAGGCCCAAGCCGAACAGCGTGGGCGCAAGCTCGAGCGTCCCCTCGAACTCCACATGCCCGCCCTCCGTGCCGCGCACCGCAACGCTCACCTGCTCGAACGGCTTGTCGAACGCTTCGGACAGCGTCGCATGCACCTGCGCTCTGCTCTGCTCGGCTCCCTGCCCGTAAGCGGGCGAGGCCGCATGGACACGCACCGCATCGCGAAACGCGTTGTCGAACGCTCCGCACTCCGAGAAGAACAGCAGCGCGTTCACGGCCACCACCGCCACGGCGATCAGCACGGGAAACGCCGCCGCGAGCTCGACGGTCATCTGCCCCGCCTCGCCGCCCGAAGCCGCGCCGCCCCTTCTTTGATGAAGCCTCACTCCCATACCCTCGCCCCCGTCACCTGCGCGCACACCGTCCTCAAACCGTCTGCGATCCGCTCGATCACATCGACCGCCATGCCTTTCGCCGCCTCGGGCAGCGCGAACTCGATGGGCACGGCAGGGCCGCTGTCGCCGAACACGCGCACCTCGGCGATCACGATGCTCCCCGACGCCGCGTCGATGCCCTCGACAAGCCCTCCTTCGACCAATCCCACGATGGACTGGAACACGTCGTTCGACGCGAAGGGGCTCTCCATCGCCCCGCGCTTGAGCGACAAGAGCTGCGCGGCGAACGCGCCGTCGTCGGCCGAAGCCACATGGGCCGAGTTCACAAGCGCCGGCTTCAGCGCATCGAGGTTGGCCGGCTCAAGCCCCACGGCAGAGACGACCTCGCTGAGCGCACCTGCCGCCCACGAGCCGAGCCCGCTCGCCCCCGCCAGGGGAAGGCCGTCGAGCGCCGAGGACACGGCCCCGTCGAGCGCCTTCTGCCCTTCGGCGTACGCTCCGAGAACGCCCGACCAGCAGTCGAGCACGATGCCGAGCGCCCCCACGGCCGCGCCGCCGTCGTCGCGAAGGCCGTCGAGCAGAGACGACACCACCGACGCCCCCTCTCCCGCAGGATCCGCCACGAGCGTGGCGGCAGACACGGCGGCCTGCGCCCCGAGCGCGCCCGCAGGTTGGACGAACGGCCCCGGCCACGCCGATTCCGAAGCTCCCGTGCACGCCGCCAGCACGACCACGCCGAGAGCGCCCGGAGGCCGCGCGTCGATGCGCATCCCCGCGACCGACCCCAAGGCATCGCCCAAGCGGTCGAACAGGCCGCCCGCGCGCTCGCGCACCTCGTTCGCAAGCGGATCGAGCTCGGCGCGCGCCCGCTCGTAGTCCTCGGCCGCTTCGGCCACCTTCTCGTAGTGGTACTCGAACCCGTTGTCGATCGAGGTGGACGCGGCGGCCACCTTGCCCATGCTGGCAGCGGAGAACCCGCATGCCGGGCACGTGATGTACGACCCCGCCTCCATCTGCTCGATGGAGCCGAACCGCACAGCGCCCGCAGCCTCGGGACACCCCTCCCAAGCGTGCATGACCGTTCCGTCGGCTCCTTCCGTCACCGGATAGACGGCCTCGGTGTAGAGCCCTGTCGCGCGCATCTCCTCGGTGTTCTTCGGCAGATGCGGGAAGAACGCCTCGAACGATCCCTCGCTCTCGCGCACGTACCCGCGTTCCACCTCCTGAGCCGCGTACGCGTAGAACCGTTCGCGCAGCTTCGAGCGCGCCCGCTCCTCCACCGAATCGTTTTCCGAGCGCTCTGCGGCGAGGCGATGAGGATAGTAGGCCTTCGCCCGTTCGAGGGCGACGGCGAACGACCAGGTGTCGACGCTACGGTACAGCGGATTGTCCGCGCCCTCCATGCCCGCGAGCGACCGGGCGCGCTCGTACATGCAGTACGAGGGATTCGCCCCGCAATCGCGCTCGAAACCGCGCAGCTTCGCCTCGTTCGCGCGCTCGGCCGCCTCCTCGGCCCGCTTCGCCGCCTCGGAGATGCCCTCCGCTTCGCCATCGACCTCGTCCTGAAGCGCCTCGGTCGCGGCATCGGCACCGACGACGATCTCCTGCCCCTCGTCGGGAGCGAGCACCGCAAGCGCCAGATAGCTCGACGAGCCGCCTCCGTCCGCAGTCGCCACCGACGCCGCGTTCGCCGCCGACAGAAACGGCAAAGCCCGCTGAAGCCGGTTCAAACCCGACGCCGCCTTCTCCGCGAACGAATCGCGGGCACGCGCCACGCTTCGCCCAGCCGAAAGCAGCGCCTCCGAAGCCGGCGCGGTGACGGGCGTGCACAGCGCCGCCACGCCCAAACCAGTTGCCGCCAAGCTGGTCAGCGACAGCGACAGCACCGCCGCGTCGCACACCTTCACGACGATCATGAACTCGGCCACCACGTTCTGGGCCGCGAGCGCCGCCGCGTCTGCCACGTTCTGCACCTTGGAAGCCGCCGCGTTCAACCGGTACACCTGCCCTGCCGAGAACACGAGCGACAGCGTGATGAGCAGGGCGAGCACCACGCCCACTGAGGTGAACCCCTCTTCGTCGCGAAACAGATCCCGCTTCATTCCATCCACGCTCCCACCCATCCGGACGGGTCGCCGCCCGCCGATGACGAATCGATCCATTCAGGCTGTGTGCGCTGCCTCGCCTCCACCTCGATGCGGAAGTTTCCGCGCTCGTTCAGGATGCCGAGCAGCGCCCCGCCCGCGCCGATCAGCGGAAGCGGACGCGCCTCGTTCACGATGGAGACGCGCACCTCGTCCGACCCCTCGTCGCCTTCGAGGCGCACCTCCCACGAGCAGCCGCCCTCGTGCACGTGAAAGCACGAAACCGGCGGCACCGCGCCCAAACGGCGGCGCACGAACGCCTCGCAGCTCTCGGCCATGTCGCCCGCCGCATCCGTCTTCGTCGCGAGCAGCCGGCATGCCTCCGACGCCGCCGCGTTCATGACGAGGCGGTCGTAGAGGAGGATGCCCGGCTGCATGAGCAAAAGCAGCGCCACGAGCAGCACGGGTATCAGAAACGCCGCCTCCACCGTGGCCTGCCCGCTCTCCTGCGCCCTCGCCTTCACAGCATCCCCCTTCCTCGAACTCGACGCGCTCTCGCGCGATCAATACAAAAATACGTCGGCGACCGACCCCGGCGCGGCCAGCTGCACGTGATGCGACGCGGACAGCAGCGCATGCTCCACGAACAAGCCGCTTTCGAGGCAGCGCCACAGCATCCCGAAGGCCGCGAGCATCCCGAGAAACGCAGCCGTCACCACGGCGAACTCCACCGTGCCCTGCCCGCGCTCCCCATCTCGGACGCCGAATGCGCCCACGATGCGACCAAGCGCCCGCCGGCGCGCGACACCTGCGCCGCCGCGCGCGCCAACGACAGCGCGCCCGACGCGCACGCCAACCCCCGAAGGCCCGCTCGCGCCGTGCGGCGGGAGCGCGCACCCGCCACCCGACGCTCGTCTGCCGCCCGTCGAGCGTCTGCCGCCCGATGCTCGCGCGCCGCCGCGCGACATCGGCGTCACAGGCTGTTGATGCCCTCCGCGATGGCATCCCACAGCTCCTGCAGCTTCGGACGGAACACGGTGATCGCGATGATGGCGATCACCACCAGAACTCCCACGAGGATGGCGTACTCCGTCGTCCCCTGGCCGTCCTCCCGCCGAAGCGCCCGTCCCACGCGGCACGTCGCCTTCGCCAACCATCCCCGATACGCATCCATGTGAACTCCCTTCCATCGTCAGAACCCTTCCATCAACTCGAGCAGAACCGGCCCCAGCACCAAGAGCAGCATCGCGGGCAGGATGAGCGCACCCGTGGGCACCATCATCTTGACCGGCGCCTTCGCCACCCGTTCCTCGACGTGCGCCCGGTGCGCGGCGCGCGCCTCCGCGGCCGAAGCCTCGAGGCCCTCCGCGAGCGACGAGCCGAATCGCAGCGAGCGCACCGCGCTCTCCACCACCCGCGCGAGCAAAGGCGAGTCGTAGGAGGCCGCCAGAGAGCGCAAAGCCTCCTCGCGCGTGGCCAAGCCCGACGACCATGCGCGCACCGCCCGTGCGCACTCCTGCGCGAAGCCCGTTTCGAAGTGCCCGGCGTACAGCCCGAAACTGCGGTCGAAGGACATCCCGCTGCGCAGGCCGAGCGCCACCACCTCGAGCATTTCCGACAAGTCGCGCTCCAGACCCACCGCGCGAAGACGCTCGCGGCGACGCACGGCCTTGGGTATGGACAAGACGCCCCAGATCGCGCCAGTCAACGCACCGACCAGGCACAATTCGTTCGACAGCGCCGCACCAACAACCGCCCCCGCCGCTGCGCACGCCGCGCCCAGCCGCACGGACGCGTCAGCGAGCCCGAGGGCCGATACCTCCTTCGCGCATCCCGCCCTCCTCCCGTGCTCTCCAAGCCAAGCCTCCACCCGCGCAATCGGCAGCCGCCGAGCGACGGAGGCGCGCGAAACCCCGAGCTCGATCTTGCGCGTGGCCTCTGCCGCCAAGCGCACCAGGCGCTCGTCAAGCCCCTCGGCCGCATTCCCCTCGTCCGCACCCGCCGCCCGCCGCAAGGCCCTGCGCCTTGCCGCGTCAAGGGCCCTTTCCCGCCACGACGTTCCCAAGCATGCCCCCGCGATGCCCGCCGAAACCGCCGCCATCGCCGCAAGCGCTCCCTCTGCCGCCGCCATCACCCCACCTCCACGGCCAGCATGCGCCGCACGGCGAGCACGCCCGCCGCCTGCATGCCCAAGGCCAGCGCAAGCAAGGCCAAACCCGTCGCGCTCGAGAAGAACGGCTCGAGGAAATCCTCGCTCACCAACGAGAACACTGCGATGAGCGCAAACGGCATGACGCTCACGATGCGCGCGGACAGCTTCGCTTGCGCCGTCTGCACGCGCAGAGAGCACCGCAACTCCATCTCGCCCTCCACGGATTCGCGCGCCGCGTCGAGCACTTGGGCCAAGCTGCCCCCTGCCTCGTGCTGCACGTCCAAGGCCACCGCCACGAACGAAAGCTCCGGCACCGTCGCCCCCTCGCGAAGCGCCCCCAGCGCCTCGGCGGCGCCGTGGCCCGTCTGCAAGCGGTGCGCGGCGCGGCCGAACAAGGTGCCGAGCGGCCCCGGCGCCTCATCAGCCACCTGCTGCAACGTTTGAAGCAGCGAGAACCCCGACCGAAAGCACACCCCCATCGAGCGCAACGCCTCGGGAACGGCGTCGCGCAGCGCGTCGCGGCGGCGCTCCTCAAGCGCCCTGAGGCGCACGACGGCGACCGCGCACGCGCACGCCGCCACGGCGACGCCGCCCGCCGGAGAGGCCGTCACGAACCCTGCGGCCACCGCGACCAGCAGAACTGCCGCCGAGAACGCGGACGCGAGCGACGTTTCGGATGCGGCCAGACCGCGTCCGCGCATCTCCCGCACCGCCTCGCGCGCGAGCTTCGCGCAGCGAGGAGAGCGCATGAGCAGCCGCGCAAGCGGCATGGTGCAGCCCACGCCGTCGCGCAGCCTTCGGGACAGCCATCCCATGTGTGCCGAGCCCAGGCCGCGCGCTCGTCCTGACGCCCTCCGCGCGCCGCGCAGCGCCGAGGTCGCCGCAAGCGCACCGCATCCGAACGCCGCGAGCGCGCCGAGCGCCGTCATGCCGCCAAGCAGCACGCGCGTCTCCATGCGGCCACCTCCTCCCCGCTCGCCACCCGCAACGCGGGCAGCTCGTCGATCCAGCACGGCGCCGCGCGCCACCGCCCCTCGGCTTCCGAACGCTCGCGCCGGTACAGCGTCCGCACCTGGCAAGCGCGCCGCCCTCGGTCGTAGGACAGCTCGGCCACCTCCGAAACGAACCGCGCCCCGTCGAGGGAGCGCGCCGTCTGCACGACGGCATCGAAGGCGCTCGCGACGTTCGATTCGATCACGTCCACCGGCAAATCGGCCGCATAGCGCACCATCGTCGTCAAACGCGACACCACGTCGGACGGCGAGTTCGCGTGCAGCGTGGTCAGCGAGCCGTCGTGGCCCGTGTTCATGGCCTGCAGCATGTCGAGGGCCTCCGCGCCGCGGCACTCCCCCACCACGATGCGGTCGGGGCGCATGCGCAGCGCGTTGATGACGAGGTCGCGTATGGTCACCTCGCCCGTGCCCTCGACGCTGCGCGGACGCGCTTCGAGGCGCACGACATGCGGATGCTCGAGAAAGCGCAGCTCGGCCGAATCCTCGATCGTCACGATACGCTCGTCGCGCGGCAGCACGCACGACAAGGCGTTGAGCAACGTGGTCTTCCCGCTGCCGGTGCCGCCCGACACGGCGATGCTCTTCCGCGCACGCACCGCCCATGTCAGGCAGCTTCCCACGGTCGCCCCGAACGAACCGGTCTCCATCATGTCCCCGAGCGTCATCACGCGCGAGGCGAACTTGCGGATGGTGAGCACCGGGCCGTCCACTGCGAGCGGCGGGATGATCACGTGCACGCGATGGCCCTGGGGTAGGCGCGCGTTCGCCATGGGCGACGCCTCGTCCACGCGCCGGCCGAGCGGCCCGAGCATGCGGTCGATGAGCGCTCTCAGCTGCGCCTCGTCCGAGAATCTCGCTTCGGAACGGAACAGGCGGCCCTCCCGCTCGAAGAACACGTCGTGCGGGCCGTTCACCATGATCTCGGTGACCGCGTCGTCGGCGAGAAGCCCTTCGAGAGGGCCGAACCCCAGCACCGCGTCCACCAGCTCGTCTGCAAGCCGCTGCCGCTCCTCGCGCGGCACCGTCGACCATGCGACGTCTTCGAACACCTGACGGCACGCGCTTTTCAGCTCGCTGCGCGCACGATTCGGATTCGCCGCCATCATGACGGCGATGTCGTCTGCCGACACGAGCGTCAGAACCTGCGCCTTCAACGCTTCGAGGTCGCACGAAGGCCCTTGGAGCACTCCCAAAGCCCCCGCTTCGCCCGCCGCGCGCACCCGGCCCATCAAAGACATGGCTCCCCCTTCCTGCGCCGACGAGGCCTCCCCGGCCCTTCCAACCTGCCTGGTCGCCGAAGGCGCAATCCTCCCCGACGACGCCTCGCCGCATCATCGGGCGCTTCGAGCCCGGCCGCATCCGGCAGCACCTCGCGCAAAAGCCGCTCGATGCTCGCGCATAAAGGGTTGCGCGCGTCCACCAGCTCGAAAGGCGCGCCCGCCCCAAGCAGCTCCTCCACGTCGCGGCCGCCGTCGGCAAGCTCGAACACATGCGCGCCGCCGAGCGCGCACGACACGTCGATGGAGGTGAACGCCGCCCCCTTCGCGCAGCGGTTCACCGCATAGGAGAACGGCCCCGTGGCGATGCCGCAGCGCGCGCACAAATCGAGCGCATGGCGGCACGCGCGCAAAGACGACGCGCGCTGATCGACGAGGAACAGCGCCTTGGAGCTGCGTTCGAGCAAGACCGCATGCTGCTCGGCCCACGCCGCCCCCGTGTTCGCCACGATCATGTCGAACCGCTCCGACAGCCTGCCGAGCAGCTCGGGCGCCTGGGCCGCGATGCTCTCGGCGTCTTCAAGATGCCGAGGGGCGGCAAGGAGGGCCGGTGCGCGGCCATCGGCCCGCAAGGCATCGATGCGCGCGGGCACGGCCAGCACGTCATCGATCGTCAGGGGGTCTGCCGCGCCCAACATCTCCGCCATGTTGCCGAACTGCAGGTCGAAATCGAGCAGCAGCGTCGAGAGCCCCATGGCGTGCGCGAGAAGCGCCAGCAAAGCCGACACCGTGCTCTTCCCCGCGCCGCCGCTTCCGCTGACCACCGGCATGAGGAAGGTCGACCTTTCGCTTTGCGCGGCAACCGCCAAAGCGCGTGGCGCGGCCGCGGGCGACGCGGACGGCGCAACGGCTTTCGCAGACGGCGCCGTCGCAACCGCTCGCACGGCATCCGCACCTGCGGCC
>NZ_PPEL01000032.1 GCF_002899695.1 Rubneribacter badeniensis | reverse complement strand
GCGGGAGGCGACTGGAGGCGGGAATCGGAGAGGGGCTGGGAACGAAAGCCGAAAAGAGGGATGGGGAGTGACCGGAAACGGGAGCCAGAAAAGGAGAGGGGCCGCAAACGGGAGCCGGAGGACGGCGGCCGAGGAGTGCCGGGAGAGGCGGGACAGACATCGGGGGCGTTGCGAGCAGCCCCGACCCCCTTGCGGTGTTTCACATGAAACAAGTATCGCAATGTAGTGCGATATTGAAACAAATGTTTCACGTGAAACATTCGAAAAGAGAGGCCCTTTTCGCAAACGAAAACCCAGAAGCGAGTCGACCAAGAGAGAGCCAACCAGGCTATCGGACGCACCAGAAGAGCATTCCGACTCGTCAAACGAGCACCGTCGCGCAGAAACGCCCCCTCCCCGCCGCCACCCGACGCCAAAAGAAGCCCCTGCCAAAAGAAAGCCTCGATCATTAAAGCCGACATCTGCAGGAAGGCATCTCGACCGAGCAGCCGATCGGTCGACCCGTCGTCAAAAATCATCCCAACCAGCCAGCGAACGCCCGACGCCCACCCATGAAGCCTCCGAGCACCTTGGCCAACCGGCCGAACGGCCAAAGCCGATCGCAAACGAGCGCACCGGACAACTGCCTGCCGCCCTCGCCTCATCGCAACAAGAACATCGACCGTCTTGGCACGGGCCGCCTCAAACGCTCAAACGCCCCGCCCAAGCCAAAAGCACAGACCTCTGCGAGCGAAAGACGTCGAGCATCGTCAGCGATCGGACGCGACCCTGACGTGCTCGATCACGCAACTGGCACCTTCCATCGTGCGCGCTACCCGCAAGGCCGGAAAGAGAGCAACCGAACCTCTGGCGCCCGTCGCGCGCGAAACGCGACGACGAGCGCCAGGTGGCACACAGCTAGCCGAAAAGGGGAAGGTTCAGAGCAGCACGACGGGCAAAGCGGCCATCACCACCAGATAACGCAGCAGAAACCCGCCCACGATAGTCGCCGCGTCGGAAACGGCCCCACACGCACGACCGCTTTCGACTCGAGGGCAAGCGCCATGAACCTCGGCGCCGCAGGCATCGCGAACGCCCGCGCCTACGCGCCCCTGCACCAGATGCAGCACCAGGGGAAGAGCCAACCCCACTACCACAAAGCCCAGCCAGAAAACCAGCGCCCACTGCCCCGTCAGCAAAGCCGCGACCGACGCCGCTCCGGCTTCGCTCGAAAGGCCCACGAAGAACAGCAAGGCCACTACGAGCACCGTCTCCACCCAAGGAAGCCATCCATGGACGTGCTCAAGAAAAGCAAGCTTCTCCACCTCGTTCGGACAAACCAGGCGCGCGAACAAGAACACCGCGCAAACGCCGGTCGACATCGCCGACACGAGGAACAAAAACGGCAGCACTGCGCTGTTCCACAGGGGAAACGTCTTCACCACGCCCAAAAGAACGCCCGTGTACATGGCCACGGCAATCGCGAAGCCGCATCCAGTCGCCTCCAAACCGAAGGGCACGCTCTTTTTCAGCAAGTCGCGCACAACCACCACTGCCGCGATGACGACTAAGGCCGCAAGGAACACCACGCCCCACGTCATCACCGACTGAACGTTGCCCAGCAACAAGGCAAAGCGCCAAGGATGGAGAAATCCTCCCTTCGCGTCCACCATCAAAAGCACGAGGCCCACCGCCACCGCACCGAGCGCGATCACTCGCCCCGCGCGCACCGTGCGCTTGGCCTGAGGAGCCATCCTGCCCGCCGCTGTCGCAGCGACGAACGCGCCGGCACCAAGACCCGCAAGGAACAGGTACATCGCGATGGGGGCACCCCAAATCGGCTCGAATTCCACGCCGATCACCTCCAATCATCTCGCATAATATATCTTGGCCTTGGTCAAGCCGACAGACAGGGGCTGGGCGTTGCGACGCGCGATCGTGCGAGAAATCTCGCTGTCGGGGTCGTCCAAATCGCCCACCAAGCGGGCTTGGGTCGGGCATACGTCCACGCAAGTGCACCCATGGGAACCGTCAACGCCCGAGACGGCGCACAGACGGCACTTGTCCACCGCGCCCGTCTCCTCATTGCGCACGCGTACCTGATAAGGACATGCGGCCACGCAATACAAGCATCCGATGCACTTCCCCTCCTCAACAGCCACAAGGCCGCCCGCTCCAACATATGACGCGCCCGTAGGGCACACCGATACGCACGGAGCGTCTTCGCAGTGCATGCACTGCACGGGAACCAGCGACGGCCTCCCGTTAGGAAACGCCTCCTGCTCCTCGTGCTCATAACGAATGAATCCCATGTCCGCAGGCAGAGAGTTCTGTCGCTGGCAAGCCGACCGGCATGCAAGGCAGCCCGTGCACCTCTCCAAGTCGATGAGCATTCCGTAGCGAGTCATCACGCACCAACCTTCCTGACGGTAACGGTCGCCTGCGAAAGGTCGGGGGCGCCGAATCCAGCCGTCGCATGCGGCTCCACCAACAACAGCGGCGACAACCCATCGTCCTGCTCAACTGCCGCAAGGGGAAGAAACACCGCGCCAGGATGAATATGCCCCACCAGTCGAGCGCGCCAAGTTTGGCTACCGGAAGAAGAAGACACCACGACCTCGTCATCCTCCGCAATGCCGAGCGTACGAGCGCTCTCAGCGTTGATGAGCATGCGATCAAGTCGTTCCTTCCCGACAAACGCGCGCACGGCCTTAGACGAAGCGCGTGCAGCCGACGTTACGGGAAGCGCGGCCACGAGCAAGCGAAACACGCCGTTTTCGGGCGCGGCGTTCGCCGCATCCGCAAAGCCGCACACCTCAAGCGCCCCGGCATCGGCGCATGCGGCGCTGCGAAGCTCCACCTTCCCCGAACCGGTGGCGAACAGCGGGGCGTCCCCATACGACACGCCCAGCGACGCCACCTGAACCGAACCGGAATCGCCAAGCGCTTCGGAGGAAAGCCCCGCGTCGGCCAAGAACGCCTCTGCCCGCGCATCTATCTCCTGCGCGAAGGACGACTCGACCCCGGCAGCCTCCGCAATGCCGCAACACACGTCGCGCAGAGGTCGAACGTCATCAGCAGGGGCGATCAAAGCCGCGCTGCGACACACAGCCGGCTTCTGGGCATAGGCGACATGCGGCAAACCCGGCTCCTCGAACGACGAGCAGCGCGGCAAAACGAAATCGCACAGTCTCGCATACTGGCCCTGCCCAGCGCATATCGAAACGGAAACGTCGAGGCTTGGGAGCATGCGCTGCGCGCGTTCGGCATCGCACGCCCAAGCAAGAACCTCGGGAGCGCCGGTCACGAGCGCTCCGATCTCACCAGCCTCGATGCCCTCCACCAAATCGAACAACGATCCAGCTTCCACGCGCGCAAGCGGGGCCCCTCCGTCAGCACGCGGCACGAAACCCCCGTCAGCCGCGCGATCCTCGTCTTCGGCGCTGCCAGTGGCGTAGTGGCGCGCAGCGGCGTCCCAAGAAGTCTCGGGCACGACGAACGTGCCACCCGCTACGTTGTACGCGCCAAGAAGAGCGTTGAGCGCGCAAACGACGCGCGCCGTCTCAGCCGCATTGCCGAAACGCAGCGAGCCAGGACAAGACGCATCGATCGCGCATGCCGGAGCAGCCGCGCACAGCCGAGCCAAAAACGCCTCCACATCCGCTTCGGACGCACCCGTTTTACGAGCCGCCCAAGCAGGCGTGCACGACGCAAGCGACTCCCTCCACGCATCGAGCCCCTCTACGCATGCGGAGGCACCCTCGGCCTCAAGCCCTTCGCGCACCAGCGCGGCTGCACCAGCAAGAAGCAAAGCCGCCTCGGTGCCCGGAAGCACCGGCACCCACGCATCGACAGCGGGCATCCCGAAGGGAACCATCGCATCGACGAGCACGACCACGGCGCCTCTTTCGCGAGCTGCGGTGAGGCGCGCGGCATGCCCCGGAGTCATGCGCCCCGAAGACGCGCCCACCACCACTACAAGCCGCGCCTGCTCCACGTCGGGAACTGTACGGGAGGCGCCGATCGCCTGGAGCTCGCCGCACCGCGCATCGGATCCTCCATCGGAGGCGTAGGAATACACGCGCTGAGATCCCAAAGCGTCGGCAAGTCCGTACAAGTAGCGCCCGTTGGGATCGCACTCGTCGACAAGCACGGCGACCGAACGTCCCTGCCCCTTCGCCGCCGCAAGCGCCTCGCCGATGCGAGCCAGCGCGTCGTCCCACGTCGTTTCCTCAAACGAGCCGTCATCCCTCCTGCGCAGAGGAGCGCCCCCGCGCCCAGCCTCGCCTTCGGCGCCGCTAGCGCTCGCCTCCGAAACCAGCATCTCTGCCGACGCATATCCATACGCGCACAGCGACCCGACGCTCTCGGGATGCGCGGCGCTTCCCAGAAACCGTCCGATGCCCGCATCTCCGTTCTCGGCGGTTCTCAGACAGGCTCGAAAGGCGCACAAGGCCGAACATCCCGTGCAGCAGCTTGCCGCACCCGCAGCGGCGGCAGCCGCATCCATCGCGCTGTCAGAGCCCGAGGCGTTCGGCTCCGCATCCGCGCTGCCCGAGCAGCCCGCCAAAGCCATACCGGCGCCGATAGCGGTTGCGCCAGCAATAAAACCGCGCCGACTCAGGGCGCCCTTTCCCTTCTTATCGTCCATGCGAATCACCTACCGACCCTGCGCATACACCGTCGAGACAAGCCCCTTGTCGATGCATTCCTGCGCGATATCGATCCAGTCGATGAATTGGATGGCCCCGTTCGGGCATTGCTCGGCACAACGGCCGCACGATACGCACTTCGTCGAAACGCCCGTCAGCGGGTTGATCTTCGGAAGGCCCCACGGGCATGCCTCGTGGCACATGCCGCACCCGATGCAGACGTCCGCCTCGATGACGCGCGCGCCCGTTTGGTCGTCGGAATGGATGGCATGGACCGGGCAGTACTCCACGCATCGCGGCTCGGCGCATTGGCGACAGCTTTTTATAGTGAATTGACAGGACCCGAAGGAACCCTCTCCCGTATCGGGCGAATCACCGAAGAAGTACGTCTCGTGAACACGCACGCGGGCGCTGCTCTGCATGGCCATTCCATCGTTTTTCAGCGTGCACATCATTTCGCAACGCTGGCACCCCGAACAGCGGGCCCGGTCGGTCACGATCATCTTCTGGGGCGTCGTCGCAATGTCGATACGGCCACTGGCAACCGCATCGGACACCACGCCCCATTTTGCCAGCACGCCTCCCGCAACAAGGCCCGCCACGCCGCATCCCGCCGCCACGAGTACCTGACGGCGCGTCACGCCGCCCTTCGCGCGTGCGACATCTTCCAACGTCTCGCCCCCGCGTGGATCGCGCGGATCGGGCTCATGGGTCACGTTATCGTCAAGGGATGTACCCATCCCGTCCTCCTCTCGTCGTTTTGCCGGGCCGGCTCTGTCGACCCTTTCAGCAAATCCCCCTTCGTGCAAAGCCCTCAACGCCACTTTGGCAGCAAGCCCGCAAAGGCCATCCTCTCTTTGGGGTCATTTCCAACGGTCGGAGAAAATGACCCCAAAGAGAGGATGCGCCCACGCCCCCGGCCTCGATAATCGTCCTCGCCTCTGATTCTCGCAAAGCCCTCGCACGTCAACGAGAAAAGAGAGGAAACCATGGACGAAGCGATTTCGTACGGATGGGCGGGAAAGATACTGCGCGTCAACCTTACAAGCGGCGCGATCAGCGTCGAACCGACCGATCCATACAAAGACCTCTACATCGGGGGCATGGGCATCGCCAACAAGATCCTGTACGACGAAGTGGAGCCGGGGACCGACCCCCTCTCCCCCGAAAACAAGATCATCTTCGCAGTCGGACCCCTCACCGCATCGGGCATGCCCATGGGAGGACGCGCCACCATCTGCACCATGTCGCCCTTTTCAAAGTACCACCTCCCCATCGACGCCCATTGCGGCGGCATGATCGGCGCGCGCATCAAGCAAGCAGGTTGGGACGCCATCATCATCGAAGGGGCAGCAGAATCCCCGTGTTACATCAACATCGTGGATGACAAGGTGGAGATCAAAGACGCGAGCGAAGTATGGGGGCTGGGCACCCGCAAGACCACCGAGATCCTGAACCGCCGGGAGAGCACGCGCGCCTGCGTGGCGAGCATCGGCCCGGCAGGCGAGAACCTGCTGCCCTACTCCAACATCATGAACAGCCGCAACCACAGCGCCGGAGCGGGCACCGGCGCGGTCATGGGATCGAAAAAGTGCAAGGCGCTCGTAGTCGAAGGCAACGGAGCGGTGCGCGTGGCCGATCCTCAGGCGGTCATGGACCTGTCCGATTACGTGCTCAAAGAGCTGTTGGGATCCAACAACAACCACAGCGTGCCCTCCACGCAGCAAGAATGGGCCGAGTATTACGACCCCAGCTCTCGTTGGACGGCGCGCAAAGGCCTGTACTGGGCAGCCGCCGAAGGAGAACCCATCGAGACAGGCGAGCCCAAACCCGGCGAGCTTAACACCATCGGGTACCGTTGCATGAAGTCCACCAAGGATCTGGGCGACATCGCCGAACAGTACACCGTCAAGATGAACGGCTGCCACGGTTGCCCCATCCACTGCCACGCCGACCTCTCCATGCAAAGCCTTGACGAGCACGGCACCTACACCACCGCCGGCAACACCTGCGCTCCGCAAGGCGCATGGTCCAAGAAGCTTTCCAAAAAGCTGGCCAAGAAATTCAACTTCGAACAGGACGAAGAAACCAAGCTCGTCTGGAACCTGAAGCTTCTCAACCTGATCGACGATCTGGGAATTTGGTGCAACTACAGTCAGCTATGGACCGATTTGGCGCATTGCATCACCTCCGGAACTTTCGAGCGCAACTGTCCCGAAGAATACGCCGCCATCGACTGGGGGAAGTTCGAGCGCAACGACTCGTCCATCCTGGACGATCTCATGAACATGCTCGCCCGCAACGACTCCCAGATGGCGCTTGTGGCCCATGGTCCAGTCGTCTGGTGCGAAAAATGGGGCGAGGAAGACTGGTTCGACACCGACGGCTCGGGGTTGGTGAGCTACCTCGGTTGGCCAGAGCACCACTATGCCGATGACGTATGCCAAATGGGCGTCATCTGCAACGGCCTGTTCAACCGCGATCCCATGATCCACTCGGGAACGAACTTTTTCCGACAGGGCTTTCCCGATGAAATCAAACACGAGATAGCGGCCGAGCTCTGGGGCGACCCCGACGTGTACACCCCGGCCGACTTCCATACCCCCTTTACCGAAGCGAAGGCGTATTTCACCTGGTGGTGCGTGGTCACCGATGTGCTGCACGACAGCCTGACGGCCTGCAACTGGGTGCTGCCCTTCACTTGCTCGCCAAACCGCTCGCGCAACTACCGGGGCGACCTCGACGTGGAAGCGAAGTTCTACAAGGCGGTCACCGGCGTGGACGTCACCACCGACCAGCTGTACGAAGCGGGTGCGCGCATCATGACGCTGCAGCGCGCGATGGCCGTTCGCGGCATGAACACCATCGACCTGCACGGCGAGCACGACCGCGTGCCGGACTGGCCTTTCGAGACGGATCCGGACGTGGAGCCGTTCTCCGAAGGAACGTCGAAACTCGACCGTGACGACATCGAGAAGGGTTACCGCCTTACATACCAGCAGTTCGGCTGGGACGAAAACCTGGGCTGTCCAACCGCCGAATGCCTTGACCGCTACGGTCTGAGCGACGTGAGAGACGACCTCGCCGCCCGCGGTCTGCTGCCGTAGGAGAGGAGAAAGGGGCGGCAGACGCAGCTGCAGCGTCTGCCGCCCCGGCTTCGAGCACGCTTTGCCTCTCCGATTCTACTACCTTGGGCCTTTCGGACTTCCGACCTTTCGAGGTTTTCGAGGACCCTCCTTCAGAGGCCTCGACGACTACGGCTTCTCGAAGCGCAGGACAGAGGTGTACTCTGCCAAGCGCTGGGCTCGCCGAGGGGAGAGATGCGTGGTCGAATGGTAGTACACGTCGCCGTTCGACGCCTCCACACACGCTATATCGGAGCACGTTTCCAGAGAGCGCACCTGAGAGAACAGCTCGGCAACGTGTTCGCCCGAGAACAGGAAGGGCTCGTTTTCGAGCGACGTTGCGCGCATCGGACGAGGATACACGCGCGACTCTTCGCGCACGCATTCCACGAACGTCACCACGTCGTCGCCCTCGTTCGCCAGAAACGACCAGCGAGCGTACGAGTCGGTCATGACGTTGGCCGAATAGAGGTAAGCACGTTTCTTGCCCCGCATCACGCGCATGTCCGAGCAGGGAACGTCCATGGAAACAACCTCGATAGACACCGACACGTCAACAGAATCGGCAACAAGCGCCAAAGAAGGCGTAGGCTCGACAGGCACGTCGCAAAGGCTGGCGTCGGAAGCATCGGGGATACGAGCGACCGCGACCGCGAAGTTCGCGCGACCGGCAGAGAACAGCTCGCAAACACTCTCTTCCCAGCCAGGTTCGGGAGTCGCCGAGAAACGCACGACCGCGTGCGCGGCAAGAGCCGGAGGGTCGTCCTTCGCCCCCGACCCATCATCGGCTATCGGATATGCCGCAATCGCCTCCGTTTCCGGAGGTGTCGAACAACTGACGACGGGGGGATCCACAGGCTGCGCCCCTGGCGAGGACGGCATATCTTCTATCTCCACTTCGGCCGAATCGGGAGGAGCGGGAACGACCAGCCGGCTATCCGCAGAGCACGCGCGCACCTCCTCGACGAGAGCGGAAAGCACGTCGCGCACATACGCATACGCCGCCCTGCTTGCAACCTCGTCTTCAGCTGGCAGGGCCCCCTCTTCGCGCCCATGGCCTCCTATCGCATCTTCTCTCATCAACTCTTCCAACCTTTCTTTCCGCATAGGACTCCGTCCTTTTCCATCATGCCCCTTTCCACGCCTTGCGCATCCTCTCTTTCGGGCAATCTGCGCCCAATCCGACACAAGGGGGGGGCGGCTTTCGAGATGCGCTCAAAAGCCGCCCCCCCCCCCACGACCATTTGGCGAATTCACCCTCGAAGAATCGAGCGAACAGAGAGGGAAAGGGTCATACTGGCGAAGCGCACGCAGAGGGAAAAAGGGGGAGGGGGATGGCTCTCATGCATACGTTTAGGTTTATGCGAGCGAGGAATGACTGCGCGAAAAAATGCAACGGGGAGGGACCGCGCACTTGGCAAACGAGCCGGACAGAACTTCTCTCCCTGCTTCCTTGCGCGTTCGGCCTCGGATTGGCGCGCACAGGTTACGCGCTGCTCAGTCCCACCGACTACGCCCTCTCCAACAGCCTCACTTCGAACTCGTTCGCAACTGCGCGCAGCATCTTGCTCGTCGCCTTGATCGTCTTGCTGTGCGCACACGGGAAAACCCTCTCCAAGCGTTTCGTCAATACCTTCGCCCACCTCAGCATCGCAATCAGCGCGGCGTGCCTGATCGGCCTGTGCATCTGCTCCGGTGTGCCCGATCTCAATCTCTCAAGCATCTTGCCCATCGAAGCCCTCTACATCGTCGGAGCCTCATTCGGGCTGCTATCCTTTTTCTACTGGTTCAGACGAATGCGCAACAACAGCCCGGCAGCGATCGTCGTCACCATAGCCGTCGCACGCATCCTGTACGAGGCGGCAATGTTCGCGCAATCACCTTTGACTCCCACGTTTTCCTACGCGCTGGGAGCGATCGTCACCTTGCTGCAGTGCGCATGCATCCAAGCCGCGCGGCGAGCCTACAAGGCTTTTCCAACCAACGACAAAAAGCCAGATCGCACCTTCCTCGGATTCGACTCGCACATCAACGACGCGAAGTTCCTCGTGCTCTGCGTCCTTGCCTGCGTTCTGCTGTCAAGCGCGCACCACCTGCTGCGCACCTGGCCCGTAGACGCGGTCACGCCTCTCACGGAAACCACCACGCTCGGAGCGTGTCTGCTCACTGTTCTGTTGCTTGCCGGCGGAGCCGTAGCCGCCTTGCGGTTCCGACCGCTTACGTTGCTGTTGGTGAACTGGCTGACGGTGTCTGCCCTTGCTTCCATCGGCCTTTTGCTTTACACGGCTGCCCCGCAGGATGCCAGCTGGGGAGCCATGTTCGTTACGGCATCGAACTCGCTTAAAAACGTCTTGAAGTGGTACCTCATCGTGTCGTTCATATCCATTGGCAAGCGAGATCCGTACCTCTACGCTGCGGTTATCTGGCTCATCTTCCTGGAGCCCCGCGTGCTAGGAGACGGCATCGTTTCGCTGCTGGGGGCATTCGGCCCGGTAAGCTCTAACGAAACGGAAGCCGTCATCTCCTTCATGCTCAACGCATCCTCGCTTTTGCTGCTTCTTGGAATAGGCATTCTCTTCGCGGACGAGAAACGGCGCGCTGAGAGCACCCGCATCGCGCCCACGTCCCTGTTCGGGAAGATCGCCGGAATCGAAGAGCCCTCGTCCATGGCCGAAGTGCGCGAGCAGGCCATGACGCACAGCATCGAACGGCTCGGAAAGCAGTTCCTGCTTTCCGAGCGCGAAATGGAAGTCATCAAGCTGTACGCGCTGGGCCATACGCAAAGCAGCATCGCGGAGATGCTTTGCATATCGAAGACGACCGTACATGCCCACATCCGACACACCTACGAGAAAACGAACCTCCATTCTCGTCAGGGCATCTTGGATTACCTGAACGACTACGACGAGTAGCTCCGCGACCGGATCCAAAAGATACGACCGGACAGCATCCGGAGGGTCGCCCCAGATGGAGGGGCTTTTCGCCCGATCCCGAAAAGGAGCCTGAGCGCAAGACCGCCTTGTTCAAACGAGGGCACGAAGGCACAAAGACGGTACAGGAGGGAAGCGAGCGGAAGCCTTGGAGCGGGCGGCGCGGTCATCAACCGAGCTGCCTCACAACCTGCACGAACGCAGCGGGCTTTTCGAGATGGACGTTGTGACCCGCCGCCTCGATGACGTGGGAGGCGCACAGCCCTTCGGCGGCCAGCAGCGCAGCAAGGGCGCGGTACTTCGCATCGCAGGCACCCGCCACATACTGCACGGGAAGACCCTCGTCGCGCAGGGCCGCAAGGGCGGCAAGCACGTCCGCGCGAGCGGGCATGGCGTGCTGACCGGCATGCTCGAACGAGCGGGCAAGGGCCTCGGCGTCGCCCGACATGCGCTCCGCACGCACGCGCTCGCGCACGTCGGAAGGCAATGCGCGCTGAGTGGCGAACAAAGGCAACCGCTCCCAATCCTCCATGAACGCCGCAAGGCCGTCTGCGCGGAGACGGGCGGCGTTGGCAGCGTCGCGACGCGCAGACGCGGCGCGCTCGTCGTCATCGGCAGGGCCGAGGCCCACGGACTCCAAAACAAGCGCGGCGGCATGGGCGGCGAACGCCCGAGGATCGCGCACAGCTGCGGCCAGGGCGATGCGGCCACCCATCGAGTAGCCCACGACAACGGGCCTCGTCTCGAAACCCGCCAAAAACGCATGAAGAGCCTCGGCTTGGACTTCGAGCGCATACGATGCGGGATCGCGAGGGCGATCGCTTCCCCCATGGCCAACAAGCTCGAACGCGATGACCGGGCAGGCTTTCGCGAGCAGTCGCGCAACACCGTCCCACGATGCGGCGCTCTGCGCGAAGCCGTGCAGAAGAACGATCGGCGCGGCAGTGCGCTCGCGCACATCGCGCGCGGCGATGCAACCGGAACGAGAGTCGCGCGCGCCGCGATTGGCATCACGGTCGGAGCGGGAGCCGTACGCGTCGCGGCCGGCGGCCTCGTCGGCGCGAGGGTCGTACGCGCTGCGACCGGCAGTCGGCCCATTCGCACGTCCGGCTAGAGCCGGCCCGTCCCATCGCCGAATCCCGTATCGCACCCCGCGATGCTCCCACGTTCCTACGGCAGCCGTCTCGACCTTCCCCATCCTCGCGCACCCTTTCCCGTTTTTGCGCTTTCCCAATCATCGACGCCCACTAACCAGCAGCGGCCAGAAAACGAGCCGCACCTGACAAGAGCTCGCGGCGACGAGGCTCATCCCCCTCGCACCGCGAACGATGCTCACCAGCACGGTGCGTAGCGCTCCTTGAGGCCGCGCAACGGCACGCGCACCTCGATGAGGCTGATGCCAGGCACGCCCAGCGCCGCGCGGTACGCCTCATCGAAGGCAGCGACCGTCTCCGCACGGCAATACGGGACGGAGAACGCACAGGCGGCTGCTTGGAAATCGACCTCTTGCGGCGTGAGGAACAACCGCTCGAAATACGCCTCGTCAGAGCGCTGCGGCAGCATATCGAAGATGCCGCCGCCGTTGTTGTTCAGAAGCACGATGACGATGCTGGGCGCGCATTCTCTCTCGCCGCGCGCGACGGCTTGATCGCGCTGCACGCGCAGCTCGCGCTGGAGCGCGAGCGCGTTCAGGTCGTGCAGCAGCGTGAGGTCGCCGGTGATCAGCGTCGTCTGCGCGAAACGCTGCGCGGCGCCGAGCGCCGTCGACACCGTGCCGTCGATGCCGTTCAGGCCGCGGTTGCACAGCACGGCAAGGCGCTTGTCGCTTTTCAAAAGGAAGGTGTCGAGCGCGCGGATGCTCATGGAATTGGCCGCGAACAGGCACGACCCCTCCGGCGCCAGCTCCACGACGCGCCGCACGTACGCGCCCTCGAACGTTGCCGTCGCTTCGGGGACGCCCGTGCCCGTCGCCCCCACAGCGCCGTCGCCGGCATCGTTGCACGCTGCCGCCACGATGCGGGCGCGCGCTTGCTCGTTCGCCGCCATCCATGCGGCAAGAAACTCCTGCCGGAAGGAGGAAGGAGAAAGGGAGGCTTCCGCTTCGCCTTCCGTGCGCGCACCCATCATCGCACGCGCGAACTCGATGGGACGGCACGGCACGAACACGTCGGTGGCCGCGTTGAAGTCGCGCGTCTCGCGCTCGTCCACAACGATCTGCACCGGACGCGTCGCGGCGACGAACTGCGTCGCGCGCTTCGACACGGGATAGCGTCCGAACCGCACGATCACCTGGGGACGCAGTCCTTCGGGAGCCGCACCGCCCGCTCCGAGCACGCTGTCGTAGTTGTCGATGACGAACGGCTCGTCGAAGCTCCGCAAGCCGGAAAGCGGATCCGCCAGAAGCGGCACGCCGAACGCGCGCGCCCACGCCAAAACGGCACGCGCCTCCTCTACCGTGGAACAGGTGCCTTCGCCCGCCAACATGAGCGCACGCGCGCCCGCCAGCAGGTCGGACACCGCGCGCGCTGCCTCGCTCGTCATCGTCACCCGCACGGAAACAACACCCGAAGGAACGATACCCAAAGAGGGAACGGATGTTTCACGTGAAACATCCGCAACGCCGATGCGCGCCGCAGCGGCGTCATCGGTCGCTTCCGCGCTTGCCGCCGCATCTGCGTGCACCGCCGCTTCTGGGCGCACCGTCACACCCGCACAGGCCGCCGCTTCCACACCCACTGCCACATCCGAGCAGGCCACGCACTTGCGGCCGCCGTCGAACAGCCCCGCCGTCGAGAGATCGGGCTTCAACGGCTCGTCGAACGGGAAGTTCAGATACACCGGCCCGCCGGCGCAGCATCCCGCGATGCGCGCGGTCACCCCGCAGCCATCGGCGCACACCGCGGCAGCTGCAGCCTCCCCTACGCCGACATCGCCCCCCGCTGCGATGACCGCCTCGCGGGCGGCCTGCCGCGCGAACGCAAGCGATGCCGCATCCGCGCTCGGCAGCGGCATCTGCCGAAACGCGCGCACGTGGTCGCCGTACGCTTTCAGCTGGTCGCACGTCTGCGGCGCACCGAGGCCCTGCAGGCGCGGCGGGCGATCGCCCGTCAGCACGATAAGCGGTACGCGCGACGATTCAGCCTCCAACACCGCCGGATAATAGTTCGCCACCGCCGTGCCCGACGTGCAGATGAGCGCCGCCGGGCGCCCGCCCGCCTTCGCCAAGCCCAGCGCGAAGAACGCCGCGCCGCGCTCGTCCACGTCCACGAACAGGCGCAACCGCTCGGGCGCGCGCCGCGACAGCTCGTAGGCGCACATCGCCAGCGGCGTTGAGCGCGAGCCGGGGCTCACCACCACGTCATGCACGCCCCAGCGGCACAGCTCGTCCAGAAACGCCCCCACGAACCGCGCTGTCGCCCGCAGGTCGGCCGCCCCGCCCGCAAGCGCGCCCGCGTTCTCGCTCGCACCCCGGTCTGCGCCGTCCGCGGATGCGCCCGCGCCCTGGCCCGCGCCGCTTGCGCGTGCGCCCACGCATTCGCTTGCGCCGCCCGCGTATGCGTCCACACACTCGCCCGCCGCACTCATCGCACGTCTCCTTTCAAATGATTTCCCCGTTCACGAACGAATGTTTCACGTGAAACATTCGCCGATCCGCGCACCGCGCACTCAGCGTCTGCCGCGCGACATCACGCCATCGCCGCCGCCCGCTACACGACCATGCAGACGGCAAGACCCTCGTCATCCCAGAACTCCCACATCCCCGGAAGCTCGGAGCCGTCTGGCGCGACCTCGACCCACCAGTCCCACTCCGGTTCACCGTACACGACAAACCGGCGCGAGCCGTCGCTGCTCACGAGCGAATCACCGCGGCACACCACATCGACCTCCTCGCCAAGCCTGAGACTTGCAACCGAACGACCGTCACCGCCCACCGTCATCCCCTCCGCACCTCACGCACCACCGCGCGTCTCGCCGTCGAACGCGCTCAAGATCGTCCGCAGCTTCAGGTCGATCTCGTCGTACTCGTCATCGGCCGCGCTGCCGTCCACGATGCCGCAGCCCGCGTACACCCAGCCCACCTCGCCGTCGAACACGCCGGTGCGCAGCGCCACGGAGAACTCGCCGTCGCCCGCGCCGTCCACATAGCCGCACGCGCCCGCGAAGAACCCGCGGTTGTACGCCTCGATGCGCCGCAGCAGCATGCGCGCCTCACCCACCGGCGTGCCGGCCACGGCGGGCGTGGGGTGCAGATCGCCCATCATCGACCACAGGTCCATGCCATCGAGCATGCGCGCGCGGGCCGGCGTATGCAGATGCTGCACGTGTGTGAGCGACAGGATGCCCGGACGGTCGGGCACGTCCACGTCGTAGCACGTGCGGTGGAACACCTCGCGGATGAAGCGCGCCACGTAGTCGTGCTCGGCGCGGTTCTTCGCGTCAGCCATCAGAGCGTCGGCCAGCCGCGCGCGCTCCTCTTCGGAGCCGCCCGCCGGACAGGTACCCGCCAGGCACATGCTCTCCACCTCGCACCCGCGCTTGCGCACCAAAAGCTCGGGCGTGCAACCGCAGAAGAACACGTCGGCGTAGCGGTACAAAAGCACCGTGCCGCGCGCCGAGCCGTCGATGAGGTTCACCAGCAGGTCCTTCGACGAGAACGGACGCGCGGCCACCAAGCGCTGCCGACGCGACAGCACCACCTTCTCCACGCGCCCCTCGCCGATGGCGCCAAGCGCCGCCGCCACAGCCTCGCGCCACGCCTCGCGCGAGTCCGGCTCCAGCCGGTAGGGGATGCTTTCGCGCCGACGCGGCGGCGCGCCGGCCGCTTGGCGCACAAACCGCTCGATGCGCCCCGGATACACCGGCCCAAGCGAGTTCACCTGCAGAAGCGGTCCGCACTCGCCCTCGATCAACACGATCTCGGGCAGCATGAAGCGCAGACGCGGGAACGCCTCGAACAGCTCGTCGGCGGGAGCGGGATTGCCCGCGTCGAAGCGGTTGAACGAGAAGAACACCGGCTGATGCGCCTCGGGACCCTCAAGCTCGCATTCCGCGTCGTCGAGCGTCGGCAGCGCGATGCAGCGGCCAAGCCCCATGAAGCGCACGGGGCGGTCCTTGCGGTAGTAGACGAACTGGTCGGTGAAACCCTTTTGCAGCGTGCAGAACGCATCCACGATGTCGGCGTCGATGGGTCGCGTATGGGAGAAGATTTTCGTCATGAAGCTCCTGTCGCTCTGGTAGACAGACGTCATAAACTCTGTTTGCAAGATTTGACGCGCAACCCTCAACAAGTTGATGAATGCATCGCATTTTACCACGGGGACTTCTATAATTTCATCCTCGCTATTGCGCGCGCCATCAGGCACAGCCGGGGGCGTCCGATGGGCACGCGCAATACCCCCCTGCGAAAAGGAAAGGCTCACACATGAAGAAACTTTTGGACGAGTTTAAAGAATTTATCATGCGCGGCAACGTGCTTGACCTGTCGGTCGGCGTTGTTATCGGCAGCGCGTTCACCGCAATCGTGAACGGCATCGTCGATGGCCTTATCACGCCGCTCATCGGCTTGGTCGTGGGCCTCATCAGCGGCGGCACCGACTTGGAAAGCTCGCTGTCCGTGCTGGATTGGGCGCCCATCAACGGCGTGACGTTCAGCTTCGGCTCGGTGCTGTCGGCCCTCATCACGTTCCTCATCACCGGCTTCGTGCTGTTCCTCATCGTAAAGGCCGTAAACACGGCCCAACGCAAGGTGGTGAAAAAGGAAGAAGAACTCGAAGCCGAAGCTCCGCAATGCCCTTATTGCAAGCAGGAGGTGGCCGAGGGCGCCACGCGCTGCCCCCACTGCACCTCCGAGCTGCCCGAACCCGCCCGGTCGCGATTGCCGGAAATCGCGACCGCATAGAGAGCCCGTCGAATTCGGTCGGGGACGCGACGCACCTCCCCGACCGAATAGCCCACGTCGGGCCCATGTCGCATTGGACGCATTGGGCGATAGGCCGTCTTCAATCTCGCTATCGGCTAGCCATTCGTTCGTTTTGCCAGCAGAGGCGCCTTGCAAAATACTGCATTCAGCATCCTGTTTCCGGAGAAGCGAGGTTTTAGAAGCGGGGTTTTGCGTCCCCAGCAAAGACATGCGACCCGTGCCGGAAGCGCGTCCCGGTAACGGAGCCGCCATCGAATGCAAGCCGTCCGATCGGTTCGATCGGGTCATCGAGCGGTTCTGCCTCGCACCACGCGAGCAGAAAATCGCGGGCCCCTCGCACAGGGAAGGGGGCAGCGCCGCTGTTATCCAAGCCGTCCAAAAGAGGCCCCTCGCGTCGAAGGGCGTCGCGAAGGCCCATGCCAAGAGCATCCGCGCAAAGCTCGGCGTCCGCTTCGACGCCCGCCCACGCGCCGCAAGGGCCCATCGACCGCATTCGCACAATGTCGTAACGCAAGACGCCGCCGCATCCGGACGCATCCAGACGCAGTGCAGATACATCCCGAACGCGGCACGGACGTCTGCCGATACCGCACGCCCCTGCCGCATCCCAATGCACTTGCCGCCCCGCCCCGGCTGCCGCTCCCCTTACGCGGTCACCTTGCGCAGCACGAGGAATCCCGCCACGCCGGCCACCAGCGACGCGGCCAGGATGGCGGCCTTCGCCATGGCGATGGTGGCCGGGTCGGCGAACGCGAGGTTCGTCACGAAGATGGCCATCGTGAAGCCCACGCCGCCCAGCACCGACACGCCCGCGACATGCCCCCATCGCACGCCATCCGGCAAATCGGACAGCCCCGACTTCACCGTGGCCCACGTGGCCAAGAAGATGCCGAGGGGCTTTCCCAGCAAGAGGCCGAAGAACACGCCGATGGTCACCGGGCTCGTCACGATGGCAAGGGGGTCCATGCCCACGAGCACCACGCTCGCATTTGAAAACGCGAACAGCGGCAGGATGAAGAAGTACACCGGCACGTGCAACCGGTAATCGAGGCGCGTGATAGGCGGGATGGACAGGCGCGACACGCGGCCGATCTCGTTGATCTCGGCAAGGTACTCCTTCTGCACGATGTCGGGCTCGCCGGGATCGTAGCGCTCGTCGGCGGTGCGGGCGCGGGCGGCGAACCACCCCGGTGCGCGTTCGAGCTTCACTTGGGAGCGCGCGGGGATGGCCAGCGCCAACAGCACGCCGGCGATGGTGGCATGCACGCCCGACAGCAGAAAGCACGCCCACATGCCCAATCCCACCAGCACATACGGCCACAGATCGTGCACGTGCAGCCGGTTGAGCGCAAGCGCTCCCGCGAACAGCCCGAGGCCGCCCGCAAGCCAGGCGACGTCGAGGTTCGCCGTGTAGAACACCGCGATCACCAAGATGGCGATGATGTCGTCGGCGATGGTGAGCGTGGAGAGGAACGAGCGCAGCCCCGGCGGCACGCGGCTTCCCAGAAGCGCGAGGATGCCCAGACAGAACGCGATGTCGTTCGCCATGGGAACGCCCCATCCCTGCTCGAAGCCGCCACCCGCGTTCACCGCCAAGTACACGAGCGCGGGCAGCACCGCGCCGCCCGCCGCGCCCAAGATGGGCAGGAGCGCCTTGCGCGGGTTCACCAACTCGCCCGCCGTCATCTCGAACTTGATCTCCAACCCCACCATCAGGAAGAAGATGGCCATGAGGAAATCGTTGATGAGGTGCTCGAGCGAGAGGTGCGGCGAGAAACCGCCGATCGTGAAGCCGACCTCGAACGTGTGCCAGAATTCGGCGAAGTACGGCAGCACCGGCGTGTTCTCGATAACGAACGCCGCCACGGCTGCGGTCAACATGAGCATGGTGGCGCGCGTGGAGGAGTGCGTGAATTCGAGCAGCTTGCGCTTGCGGTGGTGGTGACGGCGCACTTCGGGCTCGAGAATGCGCTCGGCGGGAGCGCACGAGGCGTCGCCGCTCAGGCAGGCGGGCGCGGGCGGGTCGGCGGGCGCGGAGCGGCCGGCAGACGCGTCGGGCGCGGGGTGCGCGGACGAGTCGGCGGGCTGGGCGTGTGCGGAGCGCGGCGCGGGCAGATTGGGGGACGCGGGACACGGGAACGGGTCGGCGGTCTGGGAAGACGCGGACGGCTCAGCAGGTTGAACGGATGGGTTGGACACGGGCGCGTCGGACGCGAGCGCGGGTGCGTCGGCAAGTCGGAAGGGCGCGTCGGACGCGGGCGCGTCGTTCGAGCGAGCGGCTTGAGCGGATGCCGATCGCATCGCCGACTCGTCGGATGCGGAGCAGGTCGACAAATCGGACGCCGACGAGGAGCGCACGGGAGGCTGCGGGATGTTGTTGTTATCGTCTGCCA
This sequence comes from Rubneribacter badeniensis, assembly GCF_002899695.1. Taxonomy (GTDB): domain Bacteria; phylum Actinomycetota; class Coriobacteriia; order Coriobacteriales; family Eggerthellaceae; genus Rubneribacter; species Rubneribacter badeniensis. The sequence goes on along the minus strand of NZ_PPEL01000032.1, from coordinate 9,747 downwards.
TGACCTCAGTATACGGAACGGGCCGTGGCGAAATCGCCACGGCCCGGTAACAAACAAAAAGGTTTCGCTGCCAACAGCAGCCGCTAGCATCCGTTCGCGCACGTGAAGGCGCGATCCTCGCGCGTGACTCCGTGCTTGACGCGATCGGCCTCCTCGGCGGCCTTGGCATCGTTCCAGCGATCCATCGTACCCACCAGGTAACCCGTGATGCGGCGAATGCGGTCGAACGGCACCGGCGCAAGCTCGTAGCGAATACCCACGTCCTCGCCATCGACCTCAAGCGCAAGCCCCGTCACGGTGCTATTGGGGTGCTGCGCGTTGCCGCGATCGATATACGCGCGAATCTCCTGCTCGCTCACGCGCGCGTCGCCTTCATTTGCGTAGGTCACGCTCACCGCGACGCTGTCAACCGTCACCTGATCGCTCGCCTGCCTGTCCAACACCGCGTCCATGATGCACTCCCTTTCGATGGCCTTATCATATTCCGAAGCATGGCTTTTAATTACTATCATAATGGTATCATTTGAGAAGCGACGACGCCAGAGGTTCAACCAAAACAACCAATCAACAAACCATGCGAGCTTCCATGACGTGCATGCAGCTCTGTTTGCGGGTTTGCTTGCGGGCCTCGTTTGCGAACTTCGCGGGCTTTACGAGCTTTGCTTGTGAGCCCTCTCTGCTAAACCAGGATTGACAGAGGCCGGGTCAGCCCGCCGAACGAGACCCCGCCGATGCCGCAGGGCCCCCGCCCGTCGGGCGGGGCGGGGTCTTCCGAAGCGCCGATCCGAGGGAGCTCAGCTCGAGATCCGGAGAATGCGGGCTCGCGCCAACGGCGGTTGCCGGAGAGGCGCCGATACCCCTGTCAAACCAGGATTGACACGAACCCATGCTTGCTGATCCTTGCGCCGGGTTTGCTCTGGCCGGGGTTTCGGAAGGCCCCCGCCCGCCCGACGGGCGGGGCTCCTGCGGTGTCGTCGGGGCGTTGCCCGTCGGGCCGATCTGACCTGTATCAATCTCGGTTTAACGGGGACGAAGGCCGCTTATGGCAAAAAATCACCGAAATCGGAAAACGGCGCCGCGACTCTCGCCTCGCGGCCCGGCTCGGCTGAAAGAGGGGCTTCGGGACCAGGCGCTTTCCCGGCGGGCGGGGAGGGCGCGGCCCCTCCCCTTCCGATTTCGGTGATTTTTTGCCATGGGAGGCGCGTTGCCTGCGCCGAACCGCCGTCGGCGGGGGCCGGGCCGGGTCGCCGCGCGCTCCGGCGCCCCGGATAGCCCCGCCCGTCGGGCGGGCGGGGCCTTGCGCAGCGCCCGGCCAGGGGGTCCGGCCCGAGGCCCGGCGGGCATGGGTTCGTGTCAATCTCGGCTTCATATCGTCTAACAGAGATGCACCGATGCGGTAGCACAAAATCACGGTTAAGAACGATTTTTCGATCAGGTCGAATTTCGCGACCTGGTATTTCTCCGAAAACGCTCCTCCAGGGAACAGAAAAATCGTTCTTAACCGTGATTTTGTGCTAGTCGTCTCCCCGGCCGCTGTCGGGCCAGGATTGGCATGGGCCAGGTCGGCTCGTCGCGCAAGGCTCCACCATTGCTTCGGAGGTTCCAGCCGGCAAGCGGGAAGCCTCTGGAGCACCCGATCGGGGGCTTCGAGGGACGACTCGGCGAACGCGGGTTCGTGTCAATCCTGGTTTAACAGCGGATCTCCCCGGCCGCTGTTGGGCCAGGATTGGCAGAGGTTGATTTCAGCTTTGGCGGGCACTCCTCCATCGTCATCTTTTACTGTCAGACCAAACACGGGGCAATCCGGCGCGACCAAAATCCCCAAGCCCTCGAACCGAGGATCGGCGCGAACGAACCCCCGAACCTCAAAACAGCTTCCGGCAACCTCGGTTCGACGAAGCAACCTCCGTCGAACCCGCTTCATCGGCAAACAGCCATACCGCTTGCGAACACAGCCCTCGCAGGGCTTCTTCATCGCTTTGCCTCTCTCGGAAAAGCCAGCCTAGCGAACCTCGTCTCTCTGCCAGCGCTCCACGAGATCGATCAGATCCTGCTGCTTATGGATACCCGTTTTCTGATACACCCGCTCGATATGCGAGCGCGCGGTGTTCTTCGTGATGTGCAGGTCGCGGCTCACAATGGGCAGCGTGCGTCCACGTGCGAGCAGTACCAGAACCTCGCTCTCGCGCGGAGTCAGGCCCATCTCGACGGCCAAAAGGCCGCACGCCTCCTCTAGAGAAGGTTTGGATGGGGCTTGCGCCGCCTCGTCCGAAGCGCCGTCGCACATCGCAGCTTCGATACCGTCGCGCACAGTTGCATGCCGCATCCCCCGAACGTCTGCCGCGCCCTCCTGCACCTGCCGAAGCGCCTCCGCGCCGTCGCGCGGCGGTATCGGCGCGAGATCGTCAGCCCGCCCGACTGCCGCAGCGGCCCCGCCGCCCGCAACCTCGCCCACGCCGCGCTCGTGCGCCACCGCAGCGCGCGAGCCGGGTGCGTCATGCGAGCCGCAGCCCGAGCGGGCCGCCACGTCGGGTGCGTCGTGCGAGTCACCGCCGGAGCGCGCCGCCACGGCGTGCGCATCGCATGCGCCATGCACGCCGTCGCCAGAGCGTGCCGCTACGCCACGCGAGCCGCAGCCCGAGCATCCCGCCGCACCGCGCACGTCACGCACGCTGCCTTCCACCTCCGTCGCGCAGCAGCCTTCACCCGCAACCGCCGAGCCCGCCCCATCCCCTTCGACCGCAGCGCGCACAGCCCCGCCGTCAGTCATGCCGAGCGCGCCCTTGCGCAACGCGCCCACCACGTTCTCGGGAACGATGAGAAACGCCACCACGAACAAGCACGCCATCGACCCCAACGCAAGATAGGTCATGCCGAGCGCGTCGTTCGCCACGCCGCACGCCACCGCGACCTGACCGCACGCATAGCCGCCTCCCATTCCCAGCAGCATGAAGCCCGTCCCCGCCCCGAACACCGCGAACCCCGAGCGGCCGCGCTCGCGCGCATACTCGCTGAACAGCACCCATGCCAGCAGGTCGAACAACTCGTACCCCAAGCTGAGCACCGCCACGGAAAGGGCCGAATGCACGTCGAAGGCCAGCGCGACGGCCACCATGCCTGTGGCCATAATGGGACACGAAAGCCGATACACCAGCAAAGACGCCGTAACCGACCGAAAAATGCGCGTGATGGCAAGGAACAGCACGCCCACGAACAGCAAGGCGAACGCGCCGCTTCCCCCGATCTGGGAAAACGGATCGGCCCCTTCGGAGGGAACCGCGTCGAACACGCGCACGAGAAACGAGAACACGCAGATGGAGAGCATGAGACGCCCCCCCCCGATCACATGCAGCCCGATAGAGTCGCACGCGCAGCCGCGAACGCAGGCCGCGCTTTTGCCCGCACGCAGCTTCGTCGTCGGGTGCCGCAGCCCTTGTCGTAACGCCGCTGCGCTCGGTACCCTCGCATGCCCGTCCGCGCGCATCGGGTGCGCCGAACGCTGCGCCCTCGCACGCGCGCCCGTCAGCTGCGCCGTCTACGCTCGCGCACGCTGCGTCGCACCCGCCGCCGCGCGCCGCAGCCGCGCCGGCCGCCTCGCGCGCCACATCGACAGCCCCGCCGGCCGCCTCGCGCGTCGCATCGCCATCCGCACGCACCGCGCTCGCCCACGCCGCGCCGTCAGCCACACCCTCCGCAGCCCCGCGCCCGCCCGTCGCGCGCGCCCTGCGCTCGTCCATCGCCTCACCCGCCGCAACGCCGCCCGCGCCAGCAACCGCCCCATCGCCGACGCACGCCTCGCCCTCGCACGCCGCCCGCGCCGCGCCGTCAGCCGCGTGCCCGTCCACCTCGCACACCGCGCGCTCGCTCGCCGACGTCCGCACAACAAGCAGCCCCAGCGAGGCAAGGGGCAAAGCCGCCATGATCAGCGCGCTCTGCTCGGGAGAGGCAACCACCAGCACCGCGCCTGTCGCGATGGCCGCGGCGGGCGTGCACACGAGGGCGAACCCCCTGCCGTGCTCGGCAAACGGATGCCCCCAGCATATTTGCAGCAGGCTCGCCCCTACGCCCCCCGACGCGACGCCCGCGACCAGCGCGACAGGAGAGCCGCACATCGCCGCCAACGGCATAAGCACGCTCGACGCGGCGACGAAGCACGTCGTCGCTCGCCGCATCGCCTTCGCGGGAAACGCGCGCGACCGAGACGCGACGACGGCCACCGCGAACCCCGCCACCGTGCCCAGCAGCAAAAACGCCCAATTGATGCCGTCTGTCCCAGCCACTGCGGGAAACGTCAGGCAGAACACGAGCCACGCCCGGCAAAAGCCGAACCCCATCACGGTGATCGCGCCGTCCAACAGGGCCGTCCGACGCGTCAGGCGGCACTGCTCGCATTTCCAAACCGTATCGAACTCTTGCATAGAAACACCCTCCCGTGCCAACGCGTCCCAGTTTGACCGAACAGACGGCCTCTTTCATGGGATCGACGATGCGACGGCGCGCGCCCCAGCCCCTTTCCCGCGCCCGCGCGCACCCCGACCTTTCGCCAAGTTCGCTGATGAGCGATGCGCGAGGCTGCTTATCAGGGGGATCGACAATCCCCCTGATAATGGTTGACCTGGAACTTCATCTTTTTTTCAAAAATCGCATCGCCCATGCGGTGACCGAAGAGCCGTCGCTTCGTACCCTGAAAGGCGAATGGGACGCACGCTAAAGGAGCGTGCCGCCGCGCGGCCCGCGTCGCGCGGCGCATGGCCCGTTCGATCCGTAAGGAGGAGAGACTATGGAAAGCAAAGGGCTTTCGCGCCGTTCGTTTCTGAAGGGCTCGGTGGTCACCGGCGCCGCTCTCGCCGGCGCCGCCGCTTTAGCCGGCTGCTCCACGAGCGCCGATGCAGCCGCCAACCCGCTCGCGGAAATCCAGAAGCCCGAGAACGCCATCCCCGAGAACTGGGACGCCGAAACCGACATCGTCGTGGTCGGCTACGGCGGCGCGGGCATGTGGGCGTCGCTCATCGGCGCCGACGAGGGCGGCAGCAGCGTGACCGTCCTCGAGAAGGCTCCCGTCGAGGGCGGCGGCAACAGCCGCATCAACAACGGCGAATGGACCGTCATCAAGGATTCCGACAAGTTCAAGGCGTACTGCACGGCGTTCTCCCAGGGCCAGATGGAAGAGAAGATGATCGACGCCTACATCGCCGAGGCCGAGCGCCACACCGAGTACGCCGACAAGTACGGCATGACCTACGAGGTGGCCGAGCAGGCGCTGGCGGGCACCATCCCCGAGTACTGGTTCCTCGACGACGGCGCCTACGCCGGCATCATCGGCGTGGCCGACGTGGAGGGCTTCGGCATGACCACCTTCCACGAGCTGGACGCCAAGCGCGAGGAGCTGGGCGTCGACGTGCAGTTCGACTGCCACGACGAGCACCTCATCCAAAACCCCACCACCCGCGAGATCGTGGGCGTGCGCTACACGCAGGGCAGCGAGGAGAAGACGATCAAGGCCAAGAAGGGCGTCATCCTCACCTGCGGCGGCTTCGAGTTCAACGAAGAGCTGAAGAACAAGTACCTCAAGATTCACCCGTTCAAGTTCGAGGGCTGGGAGTGGAACACCGGCGACGGCATCCGCATGGTCGAAGAGGTGGGCGCGAAGCTGTGGCACATGGACATGGTCATCTCCACCACCGCCATGTGGACGCGCGACCCCGAGTACGACTTCGCCATCTTCGCCTCGCCCCAGTCCGACGCGTACTTCAACGTGAACCGCCTGGGCAAGCGCTTCCAGAACGAGTCCAAGACCGGCGGCACGGCGCACAACGGCTGGCACACCCTCATGTCGTTCGACGACTCCATCGCCGATTACGACCGCATCCCCGTGTGGACCATCTTCGACCAGAAGGGCATCGACGGCGGCCCGATGGGCACCCAGCAGGGCGGCTCGTTCGAGTGCGGCAACTACACCACCGACCTGCCGGACGAGATCCGCGCGTGGGACGGCTGGTCCGACGACAACCAGGTGGAGATCGAGCGCGGCTGGGTGCTGAAGGGCGACACGCTGGAAGACCTCGCGAACAAGATCATCGAGTTCGACGACAAGATGGTCTACGACAACCTCAAGGCCACCTTCGACGAGTACCAAGGCTTCTGCGATGCCGGCAAGGACGCGCGCTTCGACCGCGAGCTGTCGGCCGAGAACAAGCTCTCCGAGTCCGGCCCGTACTACGCCATCTCCATCTATCCCGGCTCCTGCTCCACGCTGGGCGGCCCGAAGAAGAACGAGTTCGCGCAGGTGGAGGACCCGGCGGGCAACGTCATCCCGCGCCTGTACGCGGCCGGCTGCTTCGGCAACTTCCAGGCGTACACCTACGGCATCACCGGCGGCAACAACTCCGAGAACATGGTATGGGGCCGCATCGCCGGGCGTCACTGCGCGCAGCTTGAATCGTGGGACGCCGAATAACCCCTTGCTGCCTTTCGTAGGCTGACAGCTTACGTTGGCATGCCGGAGCCGGATCGCGAGTTCATCCCCTCCCTCCCTTGATCGCCCCGGCTCCCGGCACTCCCCTCCCAGGCCCGGTCGGCACTCCCTCGTCGACCGGGCCCCATCTTGCTAGGAAGGAGCCACGCTATGACTCACATTCTGACGGAGGGCAGGTTCGCCAAAGCGCTCGTCTGCGCCGCCGTCTTGGCGGTCACCGCGCTTTTGACAGCCCTCATGTTCACCGCGACAGGATGCGCCCCTCAGGCGGCCGGCGAACGGACGCCGAAGGAGGATCCGCTGGCAAGCCAGCCGGTCGATTGGTCCATCGACGGAGACTGCGCCGTATGCCATGCCGCCGAGGACGCGCTCATGCAGGACGCGAACTGCCCGCAAGCGTCCGAACACGCGAACCTCGCCTGCATCGAATGCCACACGAACACCGACACGCTGACGAGCGTTCATGCGAATCTCACGTACGGCGACGCGACCAAAACCATCGATTTGAAGCCCAAAGAGGAGACGGTCGATTCCGCCGTGTGCCAGAATCCCGACTGCCACGGCACCATGGAGGACATGGCGAAGCTGACCGCCGACAACACCGACTTCAAAGACGAGAAGGGCAAGGTCCAAAACCCCCACGAATACTCGAGCAATGAGCAGCACGATGCCAACCAGCCTGTCTGCACCGATTGCCACAAGGTTCACTCGGAGGAGCTGCAGGAAGACGCCATGAAGTGGTGCGCCCAGTGCCACCACAAGGGCGTGTTCCAGTGCGGAACCTGCCACGAGCTGCGCCAGCGCGCGGCAGCGTAAAGCCAACGCACGGCACTGCAAACCGACGCACGGCACTGCGAAGCCAATGCACGGCACTGCAAACCGACGCTGCAAGATGCTCGACATCTTGCAGCGCTCCTTTTCTCGAATACCCCTCGGCGCGGACAGGCGATGGGGGCCGCATATCGCCCGTCCGCGCGCTTTCCACTGCATCTGCCCAGGTAACCACATCTATAATTTCCGCTCAAAGATCGCTCCGTTTCGCTACAATGGATGACGGAACTGCCCACCCGCACACGAGAGCGCCTATGAGCAAGAAGAACACGAAGGCATCGCATGGGCACCACGCAGCCCCACCCACCGCCGCGCACACGAAACCGCCCGCTTCGGCACCTGCGTCTGCGGTTGGAGCCGCCCAGCGCCCGTCCCCTGCCGCCAACGCCAACAGCGACGTCCCCCGCAGCGCGGCCGCAAGCCCACCGCTGCCTCCCGCCCCCGATTTTCAGCAAACGGGGCGCAGCGCGCACCCAGGCATGTCGCCTTCCACCCCCGGCCTCCAGAAAGCGCCGCGCCGACCGCGCCGCCTCAAGGTTGTCGGCATCGTGCTCGGCGCGGCATTCACCCTGATCGCCGTGGCCTACGTGGCCGGAACCCTCGTCTTCACCGGGCGGTTCCTGCCGAACACCACCGTGGGCGAGCGCGATATCTCGCTCATGACCGCCTCGGACGTGGAGCGGGTGCTCGTCGACGAGTTGGACGACTACGAAGTGGCCGTGTCGGGGCAGGGGTTCTCGCTCAGGCTCACAGCCGAGGATGCGGGCATGACCCTGGACGCTCCACGCGTGGTGGAGCGGATGCTGTCCGACGCGAACCCGTGGCTATGGCCGCTCGAGATCGTGCGCGAGCGCGACGAGCAGGACAAACTGGCCGCCTCGTTCAGCGAAGGCCACCTCGGACAGACCGTGCGTGCCGCGGTGGAGGACTTCAACGCGTCGGCGAAACCGCCCGTGGACGCCACGGTAGCCTTCGACGAGGGTGAGGAGGCGTTCGCCGTGCAGAAGGAGCAAGCAGGTACCGCGTTGGATGCCGAAGCCGTGATCGAGACGGTGAACGAAGCCGTCGCGACGATGGAGCCCAAGGTCAAGCTGACATCCGCGCACCTTCAGCAACCAAGGCTGCGCTCCACCGACGACTATCTAGCCGAGGCGGCCAGCGCCGCGAACCGGCTGATCAAAGCAGACGTGCAGCTGACGATGGGCGGAACCGTGGCAGCCGAAGCCGATCCGGCGCTGCTGTCCGGCCTGGTGAGCTTCGACGAGAACCTGATGCCCTCGCTCGACGAGGAGGCGCTTGCGGCCTGGGCGGGCGAGGTGGCCTCCTCATGCACCACCGTGGGATCGGAGCGCACCTACACGCGCGCCGACGGCAAAACCGTCACGGTGGCGGGCGGCGCGTACGGCTGGACGGTCGACCGCGACGCGCTGATCGACCTGGTGAAAAGCAGCGTGGCCGAAGGCGTCGTGGGCGAGGTCGAGATGCCGTGCACGACCACGGGCACGGCGTTCAACGGAGCCGGCGCGCAGGACTGGGGCGCGCGCTACTGCGATATCGACTTGTCCGAGCAATACGTCCGCTTCTACGACGAAACCGGCGCGCTCGTGTGGGAGGCGCCGTGCGTGACGGGCACTCCCAACGGGTCGCACGACACGCCCACGGGCGTGTACTGGCTCAACCGCAAGCAAAGCCCCTCGAAGCTCAAGGGCACGAACCTCGATGGCTCGAAGTACGAGAGCACCGTGCAGTACTGGATGCCGTTCGTGGGCAACGTGATCGGCCTGCACGACGCCGACTGGCAGTCGGCCTTCGGCGGCTCGCGCTACCGCAACGGCGCGGGCAGCCACGGATGCGTGAACCTGCCGGTGGGGTCGGCGGGAACGCTCTACGGCATCATCCAAGAGGGCGACGTGGTGGTGTGCCACTGGTAGGTGCGACAAGGTGCGGCAGGGGGATTGCGGCGGGGGACGGTGGCAGGGGGGTGCGGCACGGGGATGCCCCTGTGTTCACCCAGGAGGACATGCGGTCGAACTGTCTCATGGCGTGGCAGAAGGGCAGTGCGACAGGGAAACGTCCCTTTGTCGCACTTTTGTCACGTGACGGCGTGCCCGCCCTTTCGTCGCCTCCCTTTGTCGCCTCCCTTCGTCGCGTCCTTTCGTCGCGCTCTCGTCACGTCCCTTCGTCGCGTTTTGCCGTGCCGCGGGTCGCCGTGCAGGATTTCGGTCCGAAAATGGCCACGGAACCGCGTTCTGGCACGGATCGGCACGGATCGGCCCCCTCGGGTGCGCGTCCGGAACTCGCGACCTGGCCTTTTGCCGGGAGCGCCCTCCGAAGGGGCTCCCGAATCCCGCCTTTTCGTGCCAGAACGCGGTTCCGTGGCCATTTTCGGGCCTTTTTCGCGCATGCGGACACCAACCTGTCCGGCTCGCCCAACCCGCCGT
>NZ_PPEL01000031.1 GCF_002899695.1 Rubneribacter badeniensis | reverse complement strand
ATGCGGCGGGCAGATCGACGCCAGCCACCAACATGTATTGGAAGCACCCGCATGCGTACGATACGACAACGAACGCAACGCACGCAGCCAGATCGGCAGTCACCTGAGCAAACCCTCCTCGATCCGCGAGCGACGAGAGCGCGTGACGCAGCGCCAAAGCCAACGCGGCCCCCACGAGAAAGCCCCAGAGAAAACCGCCCGTCGGCCCCGCGAGCACGCCCAGCCCTCCGCGCATGGACGAGAACAGCGGCAACCCCACGCCGCCCAGAATCAGATACCCCGCGATGGCCGCCAAGCACTCCTTCGGAGCGAGCGCAAGCAACGCGAACACCATCACGAACGTCTGCAGCGTGAACGGCACCGGCCCCAACGGCACAGACACCCACGCCGACACGCTCATGAGCGCGATCGTCAACCCCACGAACGCAACCGAGCGGGTCCGCGACGCCGTGCCCGCGCCTTTCGCCCCCGCACCCCTCGTTCCCCTTTCCCTTTCCCGAGCCGTCGTCGACGCTTCCGCGTCCGTCATCGCCGCCGGTTTCTCACCCATATGCGCTTCCTTTCCACAAGATCCGTCAAAACAGCCTTGTAGTATAGGGAAGCTCGCAGGTTCGCGTAACCTGCGGGCTTCCAACAGGGTGACAATCGGGGTGACGAACGTCGCGGGCTGTGGGCTGGGGCGCGGCAGGAGACGGGGATACTGCCGCGTCCGCGAGATGATAAAGCGCAACAAGCCTTTTGGGAGCGTGACAGTATCCCCGTCCCCTGCCACGCCCCCGTCACGCCACCGCACGCTTGCTTGAACCACTCGCGCTTGTTCAGCACGTGCGGCCCGCCCCCTTCCGCACCGCTGCACGCGGGCGCATCCACGCTAGAACCGCGCTTTCAGCTCGCCGCGCTCAAGCTTGCGAAGACGCCCCACTTCCACCACCACGAACACCGCCGTGGTGAAAATGGCCAAAAAGTCGGCCGCCGGCGTGGCGAAGTACAGCGCATCGAGGCTGGTGAACTGCGGGAACCACCCCGGAAGCAGCATCGGCAGCACAATCAGCAGCGGGATGAGGAACAGGATCTGGCGCGTCAGCGACAAGAAGATGGACTTCAACGGCTGCCCCGTGGCCTGGAAATAGTTCGACCCCACGATCTGGAAGCCCACAAGCGGCAGCATGAACAGCTGCACCTTGAGCGCGAACACCGTGAAATCGCGTAGCGAATCGCTCGTGATGCCGAAGAACCCGACGATCTGGTCGGGGAACAGGTGCACGAGCGACCACAGCACCACCGCGATGCCCGTCGCGCCCACGCTGCCGCACCACAGCGTCTTCTTCACGCGCCCGAACAGGTGCGCGCCGTAGTTGAAGCCGAGCAGCGGCTGGATGGCGATCGACACGCCGATGAGCGGCAGCACGGTGAACATCGCCACGCGCTGCACCACGCCGATGGACGCGAGCGCCCCCTCGGCGCCCAATGCGCTTTCTGCGCCGTACATGTTCAGCAGGTTGTTCAGCACGAAGTTCACCACGGCCATGCCCGCCTGCACGGCGAAGCTGGCCAAGCCGAGCGAGAGGATGAGCCGCACCGTACGCGCATGCAGGCGCAAGAAGCGCAGATGCAGCTTCATGGGCACGTTCTTCGTGAGCGTGAAGTACCACAGCACCGTGGCGCATGAAAGGGCCTGACCGCACACCGTGGCCAGCGCGCTGCCCTGCACACCCCATCCCAGCACCATCACGAACAGGAAGTTGAACACGGTGCACGACACGGCGCCGATAACCATGGTTCCGAGCGCGCGGTTCGGCGCACCGGCCGTGCGGATGAAGTTGTTCACGCCCATGCCAATGCACTGGAACACGAAGCCGAGCGAAATGATCTGGATGAACGCACGCGCGTACTCCCAGTCCTCCGGCGTGGCGCCCGACACGCCGAGCAGCGCGTCGATGCACGCGGGGATATGGGCGACCACGGCCACGACCACCGCGAACATGATGGCCAGGCACACGGTGTTGCCCAAGCTGCGCTCGGCCTCCTCGCGGTTGCCCTCCCCCATGCGCAGCGCCGCCAGCGCGTTGCCGCCGTTGCCCACGAGCATGGCGATGGCCATGAACACCGTCATGATGGGCATCGCCACTGTGGCGGTGGCCAAACCGATCTCGCCCATGGCCTGACCGAGGAAGACGGAGTCGATGACGTTGTACGCGCCGTTCACCAGCATGCCGAGAATGGACGGAATGGCGAACTCCACGATGAGACGCGGAATGGACGCCGTGCCCATGCGACCGACCTTGTCGTCGCGCTCAGGACGCTTGGGGCCTCCTTCGGCGGGCTCGATGGGAGCCTGCGCCGGCGCGCTCGTCGGCGCCGAAGCGCGGTTTGCTTGTTCGTCCTGGTCGGACGCGTGATTCGTCATCGTCGCTGCCATGCCTTCGTTGCTGCCTTTCGCTTCTATGATTTTGCGTAACACTTTATTGTATCGTATCGGTAAGCTCTTTCGCAACAAACCGACCATTCGAGCGAAGTCATGCCCAACCTCCCTCCAATGCGACGCTCCCGCATGCTATAGTGAACCTGGCCAACCGGCCCAGAGCAAGCCGACGGATGCCGAGATGCACAAGGGGAGGGCAGGGGATCGTGTATCGGATGAAGGAGTTCTCGGCCATGACCGGACTGCCGCAATCGAAAGTCCGATTCTACGAAAAGCACGGACTCGTCCTCTCGGATCGGCAAGAGAACGGCTATCGCGTGTTCACGCCCGAAGATGCGTTTCGCTCGAACGCCTTTCGCACGCTCCTGCAATACGGGTTCAGCATCGACGAGGCCGTTGCGATGCTCGATGAGAAACAGGGCACAGAGGATTTTGAACGATCACTGCTTCGTCAGCAGGAAAAACTCCGTCGAGAAGCCGACCTCATCGCGTACCGCCTGAGAAGGCTCGACAGCACGCTTGGCGCCATCAAGTCCGAACCCGGTTCAGGGTTCGAGCTGGTCGATGCCGCCGACCAGGTGTACATCAACTCCTCGCACGGTCGCGATTTTCGCGTATCGCTTGAAAACGAGAGGACCATCTCACAATACTACGACCTTTTGAGCATCACCAGCTGCGCGCGAATCATCAAGAAAGACGACCTGCTCGACAACCGCCCCGTTGTCGATCCGGATTACGTGATGACCATGCCCGAGCACGAAAGCTATCGCCTCGACGAGCAAGCCCAAGCACAGGTGAAGCGCCTGTGCCTGGGGAAGTGCATACGCTTTCGCAGGCAGGCCACCCGAGAGGAAAGCGTGAGGAAAGAGACGTTCGCAGACCTGTTTGAATACCTTGAAAGCCACGGATACCGGCTCCGCAGCGACCTCATGCTTTTCCCTTCGTTTCTCAACCTTGACGGCTTGGGAAGCGACATCGAAACGCTCTACGTTCCCATCAGCTGACAGCGAAAGCCCCGGGGCGGGCGGCATGCGCCGCACCGCCAACCGGGGCCTTGTCGAAAACGCGAGAAGCCTCGTTAGTACAGCGGCTCCTCGTCGGGCGCGTACACATGGCACTGCGTGCAATAATTGTACGTGACCTCCCTGTCTTTCGCATGGCAGTTCACGCACGAGTTGTACCCGCCGTGCAGCGAATCGTGCGGATTCCAATCGCCCAGATCGGCGGTCAGCTCGGCCACCGCCTCGTAGCTGCCACCATGACAGCTCATGCATTGCTCGTCCGAAACGTAAAACCCTGCTTCGGCAGATGTCGACGCCGCGTCCGCATTCGCATCAGACGATGCGACATCCGACGCCTTCTGAGGCGCGCAACCCGCAAGCGCCACGATGGCTGCAAGCGCAAGGCCGATGCAGACCAGTACGATGTTCGAGCGCATGGTCAGCCGCTTCATGCCTGACCTCCTTTCAACATGTGTTCTACCGCCACATAACCGAACGTCGCCGCACGACCCACCGACGTGCCGGGAATATGGCGCGGATAGTTGCCCGCATAGAAGTTGCCCGACACGTTCCCGGTCGCGTACAGCCCTTCGATCACGCGGCCCTCGGTGTCGAGCACTTGCGTGTCGCCATTGATGGTAAGCCCTCCCACCGTGGCCAAAATCACGCTGTTGGTGACGAGCGCGTAGTACGTGCCGCCTGTGAACGGAACGTTGTTACCGGTATAGCGATAGTAATCGGGGTCGCGCTCCAAGCCCTCCTCGAAAAAGCTGTTGTAGCGCGCCACCGTCTCCTCAAGCGCCGCCGCATCGATTCCCGCCTTCTCGGCAAGCTCCGAAAGCGACGAGGCTCGAAACAGATGACCCTTCTCCTCGTCGCGCTCGAGCTGCTTCTCGCCGCTCGGCTCGCTGTCCAGCGCCGATTGGATCATCGCCTGGTCGAAGATGTGGAAGCAGGTGTGGCCGCGACGCTTCTGCACGTTGATGGCGTTCGATAGGTACTGGCGCGCCTGGTTCTCATTCGCAAAGCGCGTGCCCTCCTCCGTCACGACGATGGAGTAGTTCATGGCTCCGGGGAAGTACACGCGCTTTTCGACGAACGTGGAGGGGGTGGCGTTGCTGAAGTTCATCACCGGATGCGGCAACGAATCCATATCGGCCCCCACTTTAAGCCCCATCATATGGCCGTCGCCGGTTGTTCCCCAGCTGGGGTTCCACCAGGTGGACGACTCGTAATCCTCGGGACGCACCCATGCCTGCATCATCTCGGGGTTCGCATCGTAGCCGCCAGTCGCCAGCAAAACGCCCTTCGACGCGTTGATGCGCACGTACGCGTCGCCCGCCTTGGCGATGCACCCGGTGACGCGCCCGCCCTCTTCGCGCACAAGCTGCACGGCGGGTGTTTCGTAGCGGACGGAAAGGTTGTCGTACGTCTCGGCAACCTTTCGCAGTTCCTTGCATACGTACAAACCGAACAGCCACGTGGTGCTGATGCCCTCGGGCATGCGGAAGTTGACGTAGCTGTCGATGACCGGGAAGCCGTTGTAGTTGGGTGCTTGGTCGAACTTGTACAGCTCCCAGCCCGAGCCGCCTTTGTCGAGCATGTCCTGCCAGAAGTCGGCGACTTCGCCCGAACGGCTCACATACGTCTCGATCGCGCAGGGATCGACGCGCCAGTCAGCCGCGCGGTATATCCCGTCTCGCAGCTGGGCGGGGTCGATCTCGATACCCTGCTCCTTTTGGAACCGGGCGCCCACCGCGCCGAAACTCTCCCAAGCCGAGCGGCCCTCGGTCATCTTCTCAAGCGTGATGGTCTGCGCGCCCTCTTCAGCCGCCTTGAGGCTGCCCATGAGGCCGCCGATGCCCGCTCCGATGATGAGCACCTCGCATTCCTCAGTGGAGGCGATCTCCGAGTCGGCGATATCTCGATCCTCGAACGCGATAGGCCCGCGAGGTCCGGGACATGCCGCCTTGCGCATCGGAAGCAGCGACGCGTCGTCGCCAAGCGCCTTCGAGTACAGGCTGGCGCCTTCGACGTCGACCGTCGCCCCCTCCTCCGCGAACGCCGCTTCTGCGCAGGGGAACATGAGCGCGCCGGCAGCTGCGACGCCGGTCGCCCCGGCGCCTCTGAGGAAATCTCGCCTTGAAAGCCTTATCCTCTCCATTCTCTCCTCCTTCATGATGCCTTGCTCCCTCGACACGCCGTCGTCGAAGGCGTGTCACATGGCAACGGTAGACCCTCAACATAGTCGAGGGTCAAGAGGCAGAATCGCAAAGGAGCAAAGAGGCGCAGCGCACTGTCGCCCGGAAGACACGCTTTTCGGCTCAAAAGCGTGTCTTCCGGGCGACAGTGTGCGGCTGCGCAACAGTGCGCGGCTGCTAGCGGACGTGGGCCTCGCCGGAAGCTATGGGGACCTCGGTGCCGTCGTGCGAGCGCAGGACCAAGCGCCCGCAAGCATCGACGCGGACGACCGTGCCGGCGGCGATCGGAGAGCCGTCGCGGCCCTCGATGGTCACCTCGCGGCCGGTCAGGCTCGCCCAAGCGTTGTACTCGTCGAGGAGAGGGGCGAACCCGTCGCGCTGCCACCGCCCATAGAGCGAAGCGAACGCGGCAAGGAACTCGTCGAACACGCGATCGATCGCCCGAGACGCGCCGCCGAAGGCGAAATCCGCTTCGGGAGCGAGATCGAGCACGTAGGCGGCCTCGTTCTTGCCTCCCACGTCGGGACGCTCGGCGGGCGGCACCACGTTCACGCCGACGCCCACGCACACGCCGCCCCCCTGCGCCTCGCACGAGATGCCGCACAGCTTTGAAAAAGAGGCGAACGCGTCGGACGAGGTGTCGTCGGCATCTCCACGTGCGCAAAACCGCGGTTGCACACGATGTTTCAGCGACGCCGAAACAGGCGAACTGGTGTTTTGCGAAAAGGCGGTGAGATTCGGATCGGAGAAACGTTCATGCCCGTGATTTTGCGCGGCAAGGTCGAGGCCGACAGCGCACGCACGTGCGTCATGCAGGACGTCGCGATCAACCACCACGTCGTTCGGCCACTTGATGCGCACAGCCCCCGCAGCCGACGCATCGACCAGCGCGGCCACGGCGCGCCGGACGGCCATGCCGACAACGAGGCTCAGCGTGGGCAGAACGGCGGGCGTCACCTGCGGACGCAGCAGCAACGAGCAGTACAGGCCCCCTTCGGGGCTCGCCCACACACGCCCCTGCCGACCGTAGCCGCCGCTCTGACGAAGCGCGCGCACCACGAGCCCTTCGGCCTCGCCCGCATCGATGGCACGTTTGACCTCGTCGTTCGTGGAAGAGACTTCGTCGAAGAGAACGCTGCGAAACGAAAGGGCAGACGGCGCAAACCCCTCTCCCGCAGCACCGGCAGCGCGATCCGCAGACTCCCGCGCCCCGTCCCCGACGCCGTGCAAGGCGGGCATACGCCGCCCGCCGAGCTCGCTCACAGCCGCACGCTCTTCCCCACGCGCACAGCCGCGTCGGTCACCGGCGCATCGTTCGCCAGCACGTGACGCGGGCGCAGCTCCAACAGCGGCTTCACCACGAAATCGCGCTCCAACAGGCGCGGATGCGGCAAGGTGAGCTCGTCGGAATCCGCAACGTAGAGCTGGTAATCGAGGATGTCGAGATCGCACGTGCGCGGCCCGTTGGCGATCCCGCGCACGCGGCCCAAACTGTTCTCGATGGCGTGCAGGTAGCCCAAAAGCTCCTTCGGCGGGATGCCGGTGCGCAGCAGCACCACAGCGTTCACGAAGACGTCCTGGTCGAGATAGTAGGCGGGCTCGCTTTCATAGAAGCTCGATATGTCGACGATCTGGGAATCGGGCAGCGCGCACAACTCGGTGATGGCCTGGTTGAGCATGGCGATCTTGCCTTCGCGCTCCTCGCCCGGCTCGGCCACGAGCGGCACGTTGCAGCCCAGCCCCAAAAACGCGTATGGCCGCATGTCCTTGAGAGCCGCAACCGTGGCCGCCACGTTGTGCGCACGCACCACGCTCGCCCCCAGCTCGCACGCCATCAGCGCTTCGGCCGCCGACACCTCGTCGCGATCGGTCGGACGCTCGATGCCGTAGGCGAACCCCAGATAGCTCTTGCGCGAAAGCGCCGCCATCACCGGATAGCCGAGCCGCGCGAACTCCTGGAAGTTCCGCACCACCTCAAGGGTCTGCTGCGGTGTTTTGCCGAAACCGGGGCCGGGGTCGAGGCAGATGCGCTCGCGCGCGATGCCCGCCGCCTCGAGCGCAGCCGCGCGGTCGGCCAGCCAATCGCGCACGTCGGCCACCACGTCGTCGTACGAGGGCGCGTCCTGCATCGTGGCCGGCTCGCCCTGCATGTGCATGGCCACGAGGCCGCAGTCGCCACCCGCCTCAAGCACGGCCCGCACCATGGCGGGGTCGCGAAAGCCCGACACATCGTTCACGATGGCCGCGCCCGCCTCAAGGCATGCGCGCGCCACCCCGGCGTGCCGCGTGTCGATGCTCACGCACATGCCGCGCGCCGCCAACTCGCGCACCACGGGCAGCACGCGGGCCAACTCCTCCTCTTCGCCCACCGGCGCGGCACCGGGCCGCGTGGACTCGCCGCCCACGTCGATGATGCGGGCGCCCTCCTCCACCATGCGCTCGGCATGCGCAAGCGCGGCGGCAAGCCCCTCGTGCTGGCCGCCGTCGGAGAAGGAATCGGGAGTAACGTTGAGGATGCCCATGACAATGGGCATCCTCGTGTCGAATTCGTAGGTTGAACAGCGCCAGATCATCGCTCGGTCGTGCCGCCTTCCCCTTCGCGACCCGCGTTCGCATCGGAAGGCGCGCTCCCAGCGCCCCCGTCCGCATCCGCATCCGCACCAGACGCGCTCGCGGCGCTCGCAGCGTCCGACCTCCTCGGAGCGGGCGCTGCGGCGGGGATCACCGGCTGGCCCGTCGGCGGCGGCAGCGTTTCGCCGCCCACTTCGACCGCATCGGCGCGCCCGCGGGCACCCGCCTCGCGCGCACCGTCCGCAGCGCCGCCGGCCGCCGGCCTATACGGCGGGTTCGGATCCTGGTCGCCCGGCTCCACCGGCTCCTCGCGCCAGTTGGGGTCGGCCATCTTCTCATCGCGAGCGCGGGCGGCAGCTTCCTCGGCCTCCTTGGCCGCGATGATCTCGTCCTCGTGCTTAAGGTACTCGTCCCACTCGTTGTCGAGCAGCGCTTGGCACGCCTCGCCCTCAACCGTCTCGCGCTCCAACAGCACGCTGGCCATGAGGTTCATCTGCTCGCGATGGCTGTTCAGTATTTCGTAGGCGCGGTCGTGCGCGTCCTTCATGATGCGCGCCACCTCGTCGTCGATGCGCTTGGCCGTCTCCTCCGAGTAGTCCTGCGTGTTGCCGTAGTCACGGCCCAGGAACACCTCGTGGTTCGGCTGGCCGAACACCTGCGTGCCCAGCTCGGCACTCATGCCGTACTGCGTGACGATGGCGCGGGCCATCTTCGTGGCGCGCTCGAGGTCGTTGCTCGCGCCCGTGGTGATGTCGTCGCAGAAGATCTCCTCGGCCACGCGACCGCCCATGAATACAGCCAGCTCGTCGCGCATCTCGCCGAGCGAGTTGAGCACCTTGTCCTCCTTGGGGATGGACAGCGTGTAGCCGAGCGCCCGTCCGCGCGAGATGATGCTGATCTTGTGCACGGGATCGGCGTGCGGCAGCAGGTGGCCGACGAGGGCGTGGCCGCTCTCGTGGTAGGCGATGGTGTGCTTGGTCTGCTCGTCCATCACGCGGCCCTTGCGCTCCGGGCCGGCGATGACGCGCTCCATCGATTCCGACACCTCCTGCTGCGTGATGATCTTCTTGCCGCGCCGCGCCGTCAGAAGCGCGCTCTCGTTCATGAGGTTGGCCAGGTCGGCGCCCGTGAAGCCCGGCGTGAGCTTGGCCACCTTGGCCAAATCCACATCGCTGCCGAGCGGCTTGTCCTTGGAATGCACCTGCAGGATCTTCTCGCGGCCCTTCACGTCCGGCGCGTCCACCACGATCTGGCGGTCGAAGCGGCCGGGACGCAGAAGCGCCGGGTCGAGCACGTCGGCGCGGTTCGTGGCGGCGATGAGCACCACCGAGTCGTTCGCCTCGAAGCCGTCCATCTCCACGAGCAGCTGGTTGAGCGTTTGCTCGCGCTCGTCGTGGCCGCCGCCCAGGCCCGTGCCGCGCTGGCGACCCACCGCGTCGATCTCGTCGATGAAGATGATGGAAGGCGAGGCCTCTTTGGCTTGCTGGAACAAGTCGCGCACGCGGCTTGCGCCCACGCCCACGAACATCTCCACGAAGTCGGAGCCGGAAATGCTGAAGAACGGCACGCCCGCCTCGCCGGCCACGGCCTTCGCCAAAAGCGTCTTGCCGGTGCCCGGAGGGCCCACGAGCAGGCAGCCGCGCGGGATCTTCGCGCCCATGGACTGGTACTTCGCCGGATTCGCCAGGAAGTCCTTGATCTCCTGCATCTCCTCGACCGCTTCGTCCACGCCCGCCACGTCGGAGAACTTCACGTCCGGACGCTCCTCGATGTTCTTCTTGGCCTTCGCCTTGCCGAAGCTCATCTGCGAGTTGTTCGCCTTCTGCATCTGCGAGAAGAAGAAGAACAGCACGAGCGCGATCAGGGCGATGGGCAGAAGCGTGCTGATGATGTCGAGGAAGGGGCTGGGAAGCTGCACCTCGTAGGGGATGTTCGGATGCGAGGCCATGAGGTCGCTGATGGAGCCACCGTAGTACGTGGACGTGTAGTTGCGCGGCTCGCTGAGCGTTTGCGCGTCAACGCTGGTCGTGCTCACGCCGGCAAGCGCCTTGCCCGTATCGGGGTTCTTGACGGTGGCCATGCGCGCGTTGAGCGCTTGGAACGCGTCGTTGAACGCGTCGGAGGCGGCCGAACCTGCGGTGATGGCCGGGTAGTACGAGCCGGACACCGTGTAGTCTCCGGCGCTGTACACCACTTTCGTCACCCGATCCTGCTCGACGGCCTGCACGAACTCGGACGTGATCAAGCGGTCGGTTTGCGTGGTGCCCGCCGACGACATGGCCATGAACTGCTGCCCCACGAAGAAGGCCACGATCATGAACAGGATGACCGAAATGATGGTCGTCCGAGGATTCGGCTGCTGGAATTGCGACTGTTTGTTTTGCTGTGCCATAAAAGCCTTACTTCCTTTTCCGCAGGGGCTTGCGGTGTCGGCAGATCACCGCGCCGCGCCGTTCGCCGACCGCCGCGCCTCCCTCTCCCTCGGACGCCGACCGAGCCGCGCGCTTGCGTCAAGCCGCCGCTAGTACACCTCCGGCTTCAAGATGCCGATGTAGGGCAGGTTGCGGTAGCGTTCCGCGAAGTCCAGCCCGTAGCCCACGATGAACTCGTCGGGGCACTCGAAGCCAACGTATGCGCAATCGATCTTCGCCTGGGCGCGCGTCCGCTTCCGCAGAAGCGTGGCCACCTCAAGGGAGGCCGGACGGCGCGAAGCCAGGTTTTTCAGCAAGTACGTCAAGGTGAGGCCGGAATCGAGGATGTCCTCGGCGACGATGACATGGCGACCCTCGATCTGGGAGGACAGGTCCTTCAGGATGCGCACGACGCCGGAGCTTTTCGCCCCGTTGCCGTACGACGAGATGGCCATGTAATCCATCTCCACCGGAAGGTCGATCTTCCGCGCGAGATCTGCCATGAAGATGGCCGCGCCGCGCAGCACCGAGATGAGGACGACGCCCTCTTCGGCGCAGTCCGCGTAATCCTTCGTTATCGCGGCACCGATCTCGTCCACGCGCCGAGCGATATCCTCTTCGGTGAACAATATCTCCGCAATGTCGTCGTGCACGATCGCAGCCTCTTCGTCGCTTCCGCACCGCCCTGTCCCAGCCGCCCTGAAGGCAACGGGCACGAGGTGTTGCGCCTACCTTGAATTCGGTAAGTGTACCATTGCCACTTCGGGAAAAGGAGACGAGACGGTAACGCCGTCTCACATGCCATGATATTTACATTTCGCATTGGGAACTGGGGCGATAGGGCGAAGCTCAAGGCCGGCGCAACGCGTTGGCAAAGGACGCGCGACACCCGACGAAAGCGAGAAGCGCGATGGGAAACAGAGCGGCAGCCCTGGAAGCGGACGCGGGCGCAACAGACTGGAAAGCGAGCGCGAGCGGAGGGACGCAAGCGCACGGAAAGCCACCCGCCCCGCCTTGCCGCGATGACGCACAGAAGGCAAGGAGGAGGATGGACTGCGGCGAAAGCGCGAACCCGAGGGCACGGAGGTCGCGCGACGCACGAAGCGCGACCAGCACGAGGGCGGACGTCGGAAAGCCGGAGGATCCGCGCACCGCCAGACGCTTCGCCGCCCGTCAGGACGACGAACGCGAAAGGTCGGGGAACTCGCGCAGAAGGCGGCCCACCGGCAATCCGATGACGGTGTCGAGGTCGCCTTCGACCCGCGCCACGAGATCGGCCCCGGCCCCCTGCACGGCGTACGCGCCCGCCTTGTCGAACGATTCGCCTTTTCGCAGGTAGCTGGCGATCTCCTCGTCCGAAAGCTCGCGGAACGTCACCCGCGCGACGTCGGCGAACGTGCGGAAGCCAAGCGACACCTGCTCAGGATCGGGCGCCGCCATCATCCACACGGACACGGCAGTTACCACCTCGTGCGTGCGACCTGACAGGCGGCGCAGCATGTGCGTGGCGTGCGAGAGGTTGGCGGGCTTGCCGAAAATCTCGCCGTCGAGCACCACCATCGTGTCGGCGCCGAGAACGGCCGCCATGCCGGTGTAACCCTCGGCCAGCACTTCCTGCACGACCGCGCCCGCCTTGCGCTCGGCCAGCTTCTTGGCGGCCTCGCGCGGGTCGGCCAGCAGATCGGCGTCAAGCGCCTCGTCCACCTCGGACGCGCGCACCGTGAACGCCACGCCCGCATCTGCGAGCAGCTGTCTGCGGCGCGGAGACGCGCTCGCGAGGATAACGTCGAGGGAGGGAGCGGCGTCGGCAGACGCGGGGGATGCGGAGTCCGTAGCGGGGGGCGCGGCGCTGGGCGAAGCGACGTCCGGCAAGATGTTCTGTTCGTTTTCCATACGCGCTATTGTAACGCACTTGCACGTTTCCCGCCCCGTAGGCGTTTGAGCATAATCAGAAGGGCTCCGCTCGAGATCCAGGAAACGCGAGCTCGCGTCGGAGGCGGTTTGGCGGAGGATTGCCCGATCGCGCGCAACGACCACGTGCGCCGGCCCCTATCCCGCAACGACCACGCGCGCCGGCCCCTATCCGCGCTTGCGGCGCGCTCGATAGGCGGCCATGGGCTCGAGGCGCACGCCGCGCTTGTTGGCGCTCACCGCCGTATCTCCCTGGACGTTCGCCACGTAGCCGCCGATGGGACGGCCCCCGTCAGCGCGATCGTAGGCGGCCAGCACGGCGTCCACCGACGCCGCCTCCACGCGTGCGTCGGCACCGAGCAGCCATTGCAGCGCGCGCACCGCCACGCGCCGAGCGAGGGGCAAAGGCTCAGCGCCCAGCTCGGGAGCGAGCACGCACCCTGCGCGGGGGTCGCTCGGATCAAGGGCCGACACGCAACGACGCTCCACCTCGGCCGCCATGTCGTCGAGCAGGTCGTCCTCGTCGGCAATGAGGTTCATCGTGCGAACGAGCACCTCAAGCAGCTGCGGATTGCGCTCCTTGGCCCGCGGCACGATCTCGTGACGCACATAGGCGCGGAAGCGGTCGGTGTGGGCGTTCGTCGCATCCTCGCGCCAGAGCGCCCCCGCCTCGTCGCGCGCCATCGGCAATCCCGCACGTTCGCGCTGCGCCAGATAATCCCGCAATTCTTCGCGGCTCGCATCGAGAAGCGGCCGCACGACCGGCCCGTTTCGATAGCGCATGGCACGAAATCCCCCCGGCCCCGTGCCCACAATGGAGCGCATGTAGAAGCTCTCCACGCGATCGTCGGCCGTGTGCGCCGTGAGGATGCGCCCGTCTGCGAGCGGTGCGGCAGCGTGCAAGCACAGGCTTTCAAGCGCCTCGTTCGCCGCAAGGTAGCGTTCGCGGCGCGCAACGGCCTCCACGTTCTCGCCGGTGCGCGCAGCCTCGGCGGCGATGTCGATGGAGCACGAGAACAGCGGCACGTCAAGAAGCTCGGACAAACGCGCCACGAAGCGCGCGTCGTCGTCGGCGTCCTTGCCCCGCAAGCAATGGTTCACATGCAGCATGGCCAGCTGGCCGAGCATGCCACGGTCGCGCAGCTCGCACGCCACGTACGCGAGCGCCGTGGAATCCGAACCACCCGACACCATGAGCAATGCCGGCGTCTGCGCACTCGCAAGGCCGCGCTCGGCAAGCGTCACCGCCGCGCGATCGACGGGCGAAACGGTTTCGGGCATGGAAGCCTCCTTTTCATCGAAAGCACGCGACGACGGCGATACGGGCGGCGGCGCGAGCAGCGGCGAAGCGCCGTCGTCAAGACCCCGACCCTGCATTGCGAGGATCGCCGTTACGCGTTATAATGCGAGGTGCGGTGCCCCGGCACACCGGGCAGCATCGTGGTTTTGGTCAACCCGGCCCTCCCTTATAACTGGCCGGGTTTTTCCTTTTCCAGATGCAGTCGCACCACCTCCTTCAGGACTTCTTGAACGTCGGCATCGAAGGCTATTTGCCCTTCGAGGGGCCGATCATCGCAGCTACAACTGTGAAAATCGCGCAGAGCGCAATCACCGTTTGAGCGTCCATCGGCGTCACCTCCTCATCGAAGATGCCGCCCGGCGTGGCGCGAAGCACCGCGCAACCATGATACTCCAGCCAAGTGATGCACGGGAAGGGGCGCGGAAGACGGGCAGGAAGGAAGGCGCGGCACGCGCACGGCGCAAGACGCGGGACGCACACAGCCGCAAGGCACAAGGCGCGAGAGAACGCGCAGCAAGCGAGCAGCGCGCAAGCCGAACCTTCACAGGCCCGCACGTCGCACGCGGCACGCAAGTCGAGCCCGCAGGCCCGCGCCGTCACGCACCGCACGACCTCAACGCGCGTCCGTCTGCGGCGCGCCTTCCCGCTCCACCAGCGCCACCGTCTCCACATGGTCGGTGTGCGGGAACATGTCGACAGGCTGCACGACGCGCACGGCGTAGCCGCGCTCGCACAAGAACCGCAGGTCGCGCACTTGGGTTTCGGGGTTACAAGAGATGTAGACGATGCGCGCGGGCGCAAGCGCGGCTGCCGCTTCCAGAAACGCCTCGCTCGCCCCGGCGCGCGGCGGATCCATGAGCAGCACATCGATGCGCTCGCCTTCGCACGCCAGGTCGCGCATGAAGTCGCCCGCGTCGGCCACGACGAAGCGCGCGTTCTCCACACCGTTGTGCCGCGCGTTCTCGCGCGCGTCGCGGATGGCCGACGCCACCGTGTCCACGCCCGTCACCTGCGCCGCACCGCGCTTGGCGGCGACCAGGCCGATGGTGCCCGTGCCGCAGTAGGCGTCGATGGCGCGCTCTGCGCCCGTGAACCTCGCAAGGTTCACAGCCGTCTCGTACAGAACTGCGGTTTGCACGGCGTTCACCTGGTAAAACGATTGCGACGAGATGCGAAAGCTCAAACCGCACAGCGTGTCCAAGATAAAGCCGGGACCGTAAAGGCGCTGCTCGCGCTGTCCGAGGATGACGTTCGTCCGGCGCTCGTTGACGTTCTGCACGATGGTGGTGATGGCGGGGCAACGGCGCACGAGCTCACGGCAGAACGCGCGCGACGCGGGGAACTCCCTCCCGTTCGTCACGAGCGTGACCAGCATCTCCCCGCTCTCATGGCCCACGCGCACCACGGCATGCCGCAGAAAACCCGTATGGGCGTCCTCATCGTAAGGGGCGAGGCCGAAGCGGCCCATGAGGTCGCGAACGGCGCGGATGACGCGCTTGGCCTCCTCGTTCTCGATGAGGCAGCCGTCGGTGGGCACGATGCGATGCGATCCGGCGGCGTACATGCCGCAGAGTATCTCGCGCCGTGGCGCGTCGCGGTGCCCGCGCCCCCGCTCGCGCCCCTTCCCAGTCGCGCGCCCACGCCCCTTCTGCGTGTCGCGCCCGCTGTCCCGTCCGCGCCCCTCGCCGCCAGCCAACCGACGTCCGGGTGCGTAGGGGGAGATCACCTTGTTGCGGTAGTGGTAGGGCTCCTTCATGCCGAGGATGGGCCGAATCGCGCCCTGCGAAGCCACGTCGGCGAACAATGCGGCCACGCGCGCGTCCTTCGCCGCCAGCTGCTCGGCGTAAGGCCGCCCCACATGCTGGCACGCCCCGCACACCCGCTCGACGGGGCACGAGCGCACGTTCCCCGCCGCGCATGTCGCAGCCGACAGCGCAGCCTCGCAGCCCCTTTCGCCCGCACGCAGTGGACGCGTCCCGTCCCGCTGCGCGCGCCCTTCACTCGCCTTCAAACGACGACCTTGGCGCGCGTCGCCGTACGCGCTACCAGACAAGGAACTTGGCATTGTCGATGCTCCAATGGACATCGCGTATGAAGCGCTGAAGCTCTTCCCCATCGCGCAACTCGAAAAGCCGAACGATTTCGGCGTGCTCTTCATTCGCTTTGCGCAGAAGGTCGCCCAGTTCGCCCTCATCGACGTTGGCGTACTCGCGTTTCATGAAATATCGATTCATCTGGTGGATGAGGCTCTCCAAACGCGTATTGCCGCACTTGCTCACATAGCATTCGTGGAAATCGTGCTGCAAGTCATCGTATTTCTTATAGAGGCCTTTTTCGATGGCAAGATGCATGGAACCATGAAGGAACTGCAATTGAGCGATATCGTCTTCGGTCATTCTGTCGACGGCAAGCAAAGCGGCACGACCATCGAGCGGTCCGATAACCTCAACGATTTCCCGCGCGCTTTCCTCAGTCACGCGCTTGACGTAAAAGCCCTTGCGCGGAATGTTCTCGAGATAGCCATCGGCGGCAAGCTGGATGAGCGCCTCGCGCACCGGGGTGCGGCTCACCCCGAGCGCGTCGCATATCTGCTGCTCGCTGATCTTATGGTCATCGGCAAGCGCGCCGCCGTCGATGAGGTCGGCAATATGGTCGTACACATGGTCTTTAAGCGATCGGTATTCATTCGTCATTTCATCCGCCTGTCGTACGGCTATAACGTATAGCAATATACCATATACAGCAGAGGCAGTTGGCAGAGTAGACCCCATCCCGCACTTGCCAGATTGCACGTGGATCGCGCAAAAAGGGCGCGATCTCGCAGACGAAAACTCCTATGCTGCTCCGCACCGCGCATCAACACGCACATGGCATACCAGCATGCGGCCCACACACCAGCAGACGCTTCGCGCGCAATTCCATAGGCACGCGAAAAGAAGATACCCGCCCTCTTTTATTTTCGACAGGCCGAAAAAAGTTTCACCAGCCCCTTGATTGTATATAATATACAGAATACAATATTCGACAGAGAGTCCAACCGAATCGAGCAAGCGAAAGGATTCCATCATGACCAAGTTCACCAACGTCATCGTCCGCCGCCCCGCCAAGTCCATGGTGGAGGGCATCACCTCGGCCCCCGAGCTGGGCAAGCCCGACTACGAGCTGGCGCTCAAGCAGCACGACGACTACATCGCGGCCCTCAAGCAGTGCGGCGTAGAAGTGACGGTGCTGCCCGCGCTCGAGCAGTACCCCGATTCGTGCTTCGTGGAGGACCCCGCGGTCATCACCCGCAAGGGCGCCATCATCACGAACCCGGGCGCCGCGAGCCGCAACGGCGAGAAGGACGAGATCGAGCCGGCCGTGCGCCAGTTCTTCGACGACGAGCACGTGAAGCACATCGAGAGCCCCGGCACGCTCGACGGCGGCGACGTCATGATGGTGGGCGACCACTTCTACGTGGGCCGCTCCGCACGCACGAACGAGGAGGGCATCCGACAGTTCTTCGAGATCCTCGAAGGCTGGGGCCTCGAGGGCTCCGAGGTGCCGCTCGAGCTCGTCTTGCACCTCAAGACCGGCGTGAACTACCTGGAAGACGGCAACATGCTCGTATCTGGCGAGTTCGTGACGAAGCCCGACTTCGAGCAGTACAACCGCATCGAGATCCCCGAGGACGAGGCGTACGCCGCGAACTGCATCTGGGTGAACGGCACCGTCATCGTACCTGAGGGCTATCCCACCGTGCTCAAAGCCGTGCAGGATGCCGGCTACAAGACGCTCGCGGTCGACACGTCCGAGTACCGCAAGCTCGACGGCGGGCTCTCCTGCCTGAGCCTGCGCTTCTAGCGGAAGTCAGGCTGAGCGCTCGGCGCAAGAGCCTCTCTCTTTCTCCTTTCCATCATATCGCCGCAAACGGCGCGCTGCGGCACCTGCCCGGCGCGCCGTTTCGATTCCCATGCGCATACCATCACGCGCTTTGCGTGAGCATTCCCTTCGACCCCCTTGAAAGGAGGGGTTATGTTGAATACTGCCATCTCGTCTTCCGGCAAAACCGATACAAGCCAGATCATCGACCCGAACGGGCTCGACCTATTCCGTCTCACCATGATGGTTGTCACGGCAAGCATCTGCGGAGGCATTTTCTCGCTCGCAGGAGATATGGCAGCCGGCGGCGCGAACACCGGAGCCGTGCTCATCAGCTGGGCGATTTGCTTCATCGGCGTATTCTCGCTCATGATGTGCTTCAACGGGTTGTCGCAAGCTCGCCCCGACCTCACCGGAGGCATCTACGCGTACGCCGCAGCCGGTTTCGGCGATTTTGTCGGATTCAATTCGGCCTGGGGCTATTGGATTTCAGCGTGCCTGTCAAACGTCTCGTTCGCCATTCTGTTGTTCTCGGCGCTTGGATACTTCTTCCATCCGTTTGAGAGTGGCAACAACCTACTCTCGTGCCTGTGCGCCTCGGCGTTTCTCTGGGTGCTCGTGTGGCTCGTATCGCGAGGAGTGAAGGAGGCGGCCGGCATCAACGTCATCGTCACCATCGCGAAGCTCGTTCCGATGGCCCTGTTCGTACTGTCCATCGTTTTACTGGGAAAGTTCGATCCCGCCATCTTCATGGAGAACTTCTGGGGAGAGCCGGGCGGTCCGGACATGGGAACGCAGATCATCTCCACCATGATCGCGCTCGTGTGGGTGTTCACCGGCATCGAAGGCGCCGTGGTCATCTCGGGGCGCGCGAAATACGTTCGCGATGTGGGCCGCGCCACCGTTATCGGATTCGTCTCGGTGTTCGTGCTATACCTCATCATCTCGATCGAGAGCATGGGAGTTATGCCGCGCGCCCAGATGGCCGAGTTGGCCACCCCGTCGATGGCCGGCATCCTCGAGCACGCCATCGGGCCTATGGGAGCGGGCATCGTGAATCTGGGCGTGGTGCTCTCGCTGCTCGGCGCCATGCTGGGCTACGTGATCATAGCGGCCGAAACGCCGTTCGAGGCGGCGCGCCAAGGCGTGTTCCCCAAGTCGTTCGCGCGCACGAACAGAAACGGCGCGCCCATCGTGACCACGTTCATCTCGGCGGGCATCACGCAGCTGTTCCTCATCGTGTCGGTGTTCTCGGAATCCACCTACCAGTTCTTCTACGCATGCGCCGTGTCCACCATCCTCATCCCCTACGTGTGCTCGGCGGCGTACTACATGAAGATCGCCTGGAAGAGGGAGCATCTGACATCTGATCAGGTGAAGAAGGCACGCATATTCGGCACGGTAGGCTTCGTGTACACGGTGTTCCTCGTGTGGGCGGCGGGCGTTGTGGGCGTGATGATCACCACCATCTTGTTCGCGCCCGGCATCATCGTGTACGCCATAGGCCAACGAGAACGCAACGAACCGGTGCTGCCGAACACCGTCGACAAGGCAATCGCCGTCCTTATCCTTGTCTTGTTCGTAGCATCCATCGCGCTCATGGCCACCGGCACGATCAGCGTGCTGTAGCAAACTTACCGCCCCGGTGGTCTGCAGCACGCGCCGCAGACCACCGGGGCGCGCGGTTTACGACTCCGTGACCAAGGGGCTCCAAGACGCTGAACGCATGCTATAGTGAGTTGGCTGCATCAGCGCGTCCAAGGGAGAGTTTCATGAACTTCATCGTCCGTTGGTTGGTCACGGCCATCGCCGTGGGGGTGGCTGTATGGCTCGTGCCCGGCATCGGAATCGTCGGCGGCACGGAAGCGTGGGCGGCCATCGCCATCTTCGGCCTCATCCTGTCGCTCATCAATATCAGCGTCAAGCCGGTGATGCAAGTGCTCAGCCTGCCCATCACCGTCATCACGCTGGGCATCTTTTACCTGGTGGTGAACACGCTCATGCTGTACGTGGCCGCGTGGCTGGCCAACGGTATCTTCCAAGTGGGCATCGACATCGCGACGTTTGGCAGCGCGTTCGTGGCGTCCATCGTCATCAGCATCGTGTCGGGTATCATGAACGCCCTCGTCGGCAACGACTGACGGCGCACCTGCGCGTTGCATGCGCGCGACCCCCCACGTGCAGCACCTGCGCGCACGCAACCGCGCGCTCTCGCGTGCTGCGCACGGCCCGACGTCGAGGTCGCGCACTCCCTCGCGACGCACCTGCTTGCGTTCCCCTGCGGCGTGCGCAGC
Source organism: Rubneribacter badeniensis (assembly GCF_002899695.1). GTDB lineage: Bacteria > Actinomycetota > Coriobacteriia > Coriobacteriales > Eggerthellaceae > Rubneribacter > Rubneribacter badeniensis. The sequence continues at coordinate 8,977 of NZ_PPEL01000031.1, read as the reverse complement.
CCGACGGCGAGATCGTGCATTCCCTCTCCGAATACCCGCTTGCGCTCCCGCGCCGCGATCGAGCCGCAGCCAAGCAATCGCCCGATCGATCGTCGAAACCCTGCCGCACCGCTTTCCCCGCGCATGTTTCACGTGAAACGCATTGTCGCAATGTAGTGCGATATAAGAACAAATGTTTCACGTGAAACATGTGCGCAGAGAACCTCGTCGCAAAAGCATCGCCGCAGACGGCTCCTCGCCGCCGGCAACACCGTAAGCGTCTCTTCGCTGCAGGCAACGCCGCAGACGCCATGGCCAAACGCGCGCCCCCCTCCAAACCCTTTCCACCCCCCCCCCGCCGCATATCTGCACGTAAGCGCAGGGGAAGACACTCGTTCTCGAGCGCAATGCGAGGCTTTTGCCGCCATGCGCCCGCGCAGACGCGCCCATCGCGACAATCGCGGGCGTCTCGCGTTGAACCCGTCAAGAAACGTTGACGTAATCGCGGCGCAATCGCGTTAGAAACGCGTACGATCCACGCGATTTTTCGCTGGACGCACGCCATCTGCGTGCTGGATGAGCCGTGTACCATGGAGACACGAAGACCCGAGGCGGCATGGCACCACACCCCTTTCCACCCTGTCCCCGATTTCGGAGCACGCGGAGGGAGGTGGAAGCCATGACCGTTTTGGCCTTGATAGCGGCGATCCTTGAGTTTGTCTCCAGCCTGTTGGATTTTTCGACGGCGCTTATGGAGCGGCTCCCCGCCCGTAAGGACAAGGAGCCGTAACCAAGTGCCAAACCGCCGAGGCGATTCGAGAGCCGTGGGGAGTACACGCTCCCTGCGGCTCGCCTTTATTATACGCATCCGACCGATCAAAGCAAGAAAGATTGCCCGCTTCCCAAACGATCTCGAACGGCTCACTCGCTTGCAAGGGAGGAGGCACCCTGCCATCGAACGTCACGCACCGCTCAGCAGACGCAAGGCGAGGCCACGCGCTGCCAAGCGAACGGCGCATGAGCAGCCGATCGCCCGCCCAGGCGACCAAACGACCGCCCGCCCCATGCCAACGCCGCAAACACCATGCGGACGCAGGGCGAAGGCCCGCTCAACCGACCGCCCGCCCCGCACGCCGTCCGGGCTCTGCTCCTACAAAGCCAGGCGGTAGATCTCCCGAGCGTCGTCCATCGAGAGCTTCTTGAAGCTGCCGAAAGGCTCTCCCTTGTTCGCCTTGAGCGTGGGGATCATCTTCTCGATGTCGTCCTCGCCCACGCCCAGCTCGGCAAGCGTCGTAGGCATGCCGAGCGACGCGAAGAACGCACGCGTCTCGTCGATGGCCGAAAGCGCGTCGGCGTCCGCATCGCCGGTGGGCGCGAGGCCGAACACCTCGCGGCCGTAGAAGGCGAAGCGGCCCGGGTTCTCGCCGCGCACATGCTCCATCCATGCGGGGAACATCACGGCCAGCCCCGCACCGTGCGTGATCTCGGGGTAGAGCGCGGACAGCTCGTGCTCCAAGCCGTGCGTGGCCCAGTCCTCGTGGCGGCCGACGCCGGCAAGGCCCTGATGGCACAGCATACCCGCCCACATGACGTTCGCGCGGGCATCGTAGTTGTCCGGCTCGGCCAGCACGCGCGGGGCCTCGGCGCGCACCGTGCGCATGAGCGACAGGCACAGGTTGTCGGTCACCGGCACGGCGCCCACGTCGTCGAAGAAGCGCTCGAGCAGATGGCAGAACATGTCGGTGAGGCCGGCGGCCGTCTGATAGGGCGGCAGCGTGAACGTGAGCTCGGGGTTCATGAACGCGAGCTTCGGGCGCTGCGCGTTGTTCGGATAGCCCGACTTCATCTGCAGCGCGTCGTTGCTCACCACGGTGTTCTTCGACGCCTCGCTGCCGGCAGCAGGGATGGTCAGCACCACGGCGATGGGCAGCACGTCGTCGGTTTGGCGCTTCGTCTCGAAGAAGTCCCACACGTCGCCGTCGTAGTGCGCGCCCACGGCGATGGCCTTCGCCGAATCGATGACCGAGCCGCCGCCCACGGCCAGCACCCAGTCGATGCCGTGCTGCTTGCACAGCGCAACACCTTCGCGCACCAACGTGATCTCGGGATTGGGGCGCACGCCGCCCAACTCCACGTGCTGGACGCCCTGCGCGTCAAGCGACGCCTTCACGCGGTCGACGAGGCCGCTTTTCACCGCGCTCTGCCCGCCGAAGTGCAAAAGCACTTTAGCCGCGCCGCGCTCGGCCAGCTTCGCGCCCACCTGCTCTTCCGCACCCCTGCCGAACACGAAATGCGTCGGCGATACGAATTCGAAGTTCTCCATGGAACCGACCTTCTTTCAATCCGGTAACAGCACCTTTCAGCCCGGTAACGGCACAACGGTACGCCTTGCATGATACCGTACAATGACCATGCTTCAACCTGTTACCAACTTGATCTCCGCTTGAAAGGAAGCCGCCATGCAAGACTCGAACGCACGCACCGTTCGCGGCATCGGCATCGCCGTCGTCATCCTGTCGGCGCTCGCCCTCATCGTGTTCGGCTTGGGAGCCATCGCCGTCGGCGCGCTCGGAGCCTTCGTATCCGACCCCAGTCTGTACGGAGATGGCATCTCCATCAACGGATACGACCACGGCTACTACGACTCCCTCAGCGCCGAAGAGGCCGCCGGTCTGATGAGCGGCTCGATGCTTTTGGTGACCTGGCTGTTCGTATGGGGCGCGCTGTGCGCGGCTGTGTCGCTCGTGGCCGGGATCTTGGGCATCCGCGTGCCCACCCACCCCGACAAGAGCGGCAGCGCGTTCGGCTGGTCCATCGCGGGCGCCATCGTGGCCGTGCTCTCCGGACGCCTGGTCACTGCGGTGCTCCTCGTGATAGCGGCGGTGTATGCCAACAAGCTACGCCATCCCAAGCCCTCCGGCTACCAGCCTCAACAGCCGTACGGGCAGCCATGGGGTCAGCAACCGGGCTACGGCCAGCAGCCGTGGAACAACCAGCAGTCATACGGCCAGCAGCCGAGCTACGGATACGGTGCCCCGAGCTATCCGCAGTCAACGGACGCGGCAGGTGCGAGCGCGGCAGACACGGCAGACGCGAACACGACAGGCGCGCCGACCGCAACGCACGTCGCCCCCGCCGCCCCTGCCCCTGCGGTCCCTGCCCCCGCAACCCCTACGGCGCCTACGGCTCCTGAGGATCCCATCGCTTCCAAAACCGCCGAGGATTCGCCGGAGACCGAAGATTCCGCGAAGCCCGAATCCGACGGATCCGACACGCAGCAGACGCGCTAGCCCAGCGCTACGTCCAAGACCATCATCACCAGAAAGCCCGCCATCACCCCGACGGTGCCGGCGTTGGAGTGCTCCCCGAGGTGCGCCTCGGGGATGAGCTCCTCCACCACCACGTACATCATGGCGCCAGCCGAGAAAGCCAGCATCCACGGCATGTAAGGCGAAATGAACCCCGCGAACAGCACCACGAGGATGCCGAACACCGGCTCGGCCAACCCCGACAGCGCGCCCAAGGCGAACGCGTGCGGAGCGCTCATCCCCTCCTGCAAAAGGGGCAGCGCCACAGCCGCCCCTTCGGGAACGTTCTGGATGCCGATGCCCAGCGCCAGCGCCACGGCCATGCCGAACATAACCGGGTCACCGCCGTTCTGCGCCGCCATCGCGAACAGCAGCCCCACGCTCATGCCCTCGGGAATGTTGTGAAGCGTGACGGCGGTGAACAAAAGCGTCGGACGATCCCAAGTGCTGGGCAAGCCCTCCGGCTTGTCCTCGCCCGGGTGCAGGTGCGGCAGCAGCTGGTGCAGCACCATGAGGAAGACCACGCCGAGGACGAAGCCGCCCGCAGCGGGAATCCAGCCTATCTGCCCTGCCTCCTCGGCCTGATCGATGGCCGGGATGAGCAGCGACCATACCGACGCCGCGATCATGACGCCGGCGGCAAAGCCCAAAAACACCTGCTGGAACAGCTTCCCGTCGCGTTTGCGGAACAGAAACACCGAAGCCGCTCCCAGCGTGGTCATCAAGAACGTGAATCCCGTGCCGCCAGCGGCCCATGCAAGCGCGGTCGTCATGCGCCCTCCTATCGATCGCCATCAATACAACGAGGTCGGGGGCCTCGAAAGCCCCCGACCTCATCGAAAGGAATACCGACAGTATCGTTTGGCCTCTTTCGGCTGCCCACTAGCCCCGCTTTCGCGGGTTCCGCAATAATACCGCACGAGACTGTTACTTGGCGAAGATAGTCTTATTCGTTCGTATTGCGCTTTCAACTGTCGGACACCGGGCATTGTATCGTCTTTTTGTGAACCTGCGAACCCCTTCAACGGTTTTTGTGCAGGTGAACAAGCAAATTGTTGCCACATGGCAACGCGCTCGTCGCCCAATCGAGACGCAAACGCCCCGCCCCGCCACACATGGTGGGGCGAACAACGCATGGAGAAGCGCTGCACGTTGCAACGCACCACAACGCACCAGGTGCCGCAGGCCAAACAGCGCGTACCCACGCGCCGTGGGCTGCGCGCCCCACCAGGACGCGCAGCCCACCAGCAATCCTTCTTCGCCCCTCGGCGCGGGGCATCGGCGAAACGCGCTTTCTACCCGAGCCTTCCAGCCGCCAGATCGCGTCCCAACAGATAGCCGAACGTGAGGCAGTTGATGCCGTAGCTGTTGCCGGGGATGGCGAAGTTGTACGTGTTCGCGTACATATCGCCCACCATCGCCCCCACGTTGAACAGGCCGGGGATGGGCTCGTCGTTCTCGTCGCACACCTCCATGTTCACGCTCGTGCGCAAGCCGCCCATCACCGTCATGAACGTGGCGTAGTTCTGCGCGGCATAGAAGGGGCCGTCCTCCTCGATCCGCACCAGGAAATCGGGGTTCTTGTGGAAGTCCTCGTCCACGCCCGCATCGCACAGCTCGTTGTAGCGCGCGACCACCGCCTTGAGCTTCTCCGCGTCAAGACCCAGCTGATCGGCCAGATCGTCAAGCGTGTCGGCCTTGTAGTACGATCCGTCCTCCACGCCCGCGTCCCACATCGCCACCAACTCGTCAGGCGTGAGCGCCGGCAGCGTGTAGTCCATGCCGAACGTGTACCACTCGTGGCCCTTGTCCAGGATGGCCTGCGGATAGTTGGCCGTCCAGATGCCGTAGGCGATGTGCTGCGGCTGGGACAGCAGGTGGTTGGAGCTGTAGGGAGCCGAAATGTCCTCGCGCTGGTAGCGCTCGGTGTTCATGTTCACGTTGAGGCCCATATGGAAACCGCACGGCTCATGGCTTCCACCCCACGCGCCCTGCATCATGGGCGCAGCAGGATAGGCGTGCTGCCAAGCTGCGCCCGCCCACAGGCCCATCTTCTGCCCGTCGCCTCCGTAGATGCCGGTGAGGTTGAAGCTCGTGTTGTAATCGATCTCGCCCTGTTCGTAGCCCACGAGCGGCAGCACCATGGGGCAGTACGCGGCAAGCATCTCCTTGTTGCTGGAGAAGTCGCCCGTGGCCAGCACCACGGCCTGGTTCGCCTTGAAGCGCACGTATCCGCTGCCGTCCATCTTCGATGCCACGACGCCCGTCACGCGTCCGGTTTTGTCGCCTTCGCGCTCAAGGTACTCGGCCTTCGTATCGTAGACGATCTGGACGCCGTACTCCTTCGCCTTTGCCTCTAGCGCCTCCACCGCGCCCTGCTGTCCTGTGGACACCATGGAGCTGTCGCCGAGCGTGGAGAACGCGTGCGCGTAGTTCGGCCCCAGGTCGAACGTGTTGTCGCGCTCCATGATGACCTCGAGGCCGCTCTCGCGGGCGATGTCGATCATCCAGTCCATGGCCTCTTCGGAGTTGTTGTAGCCGCGCATCCATTTCCGCTGATCGATGGCGAAAGAGGCGGCGCGCATCTCATGGTAGTAGAACGGCACGGGATCGAACGGCTCGATGCCCAGCTCCTTCATCACCTTCGAGTTGCGGGCGTAGTTCGACCCGCCGCGCGAGATGGGCGCGCTCGATGCGGAGAACAGCGTGACCTTGACGCCCTGCTCGGCCGCAGAAACCGCCGTGGTGAAGCCAGACATGCCGCCTCCCACCATGATGATGTCGTTTTCGATAGTCTCGCCGATCTCATTCTCGTCCACCGGATCAGGTGGAATCATGAACGACCAGGTGGGCATAGCATCTGTGAGCTTGATCACAGCCTCGCTCGAGCCGATCGCGCCGTCCGCACCCGCGCCCGAGCCCGCCGTGCCGCTCGCCGCGCCGTCCGCTGCGCCGCCTGAGCCAGACGGAGCACAGCCCGCCAAGCCGGCAGCGGCGGCACCCGCCGCCCCCACCGCGCCAAGCTTCAGGAACGCACGACGCGAGAACCCCCGCGCGCTCGTCGGGTCTTGCGCCGCGCTCTGCGAGCCGCTGTGTCGTTTCACCATAGAACATCCCTCCTCAAAATCGATACCTGTCCTGTGCAGGCACCCTCATCTTACGCGCGGGAACGTCGCCCGCCCAAGCAGATTCGGGTTGCCCGCCCGCAACCGTTTTCTGCGCGAAGGAAAGGGAGCGCACCCGTGGCACGAACAGCGCGAGCAGCACGAGCAGCGTGCGTCCACCGCCAAACCGGGATCGGCGCGAACCCGCGTTCGCCGGATCCCGAGCCGAGGCGGGACCTTCCACGCGCAAAACCAGATGCCGCTTGCAGGTCCACGCCCCTTTCCCGCATCACGGCCTCACGAACCGCGAGTCAGCCGATCCATCAGAACCGGTCGAAGAAACATGCGCTATGCTGGGAGCCGGCACGCAATCCTTCGGCGAAGCGCTGCCGAGCCGCCCCGCCGAAGGAGGCTTCAAGGAGGGGATCATGGACATACGCCAGCTGGAATACCTCATCGCCGCCGCCCAACGTGGCAGCTTCACGAAGGCGGCTGAAGACCTGTTCGTCACGCGCCAGGCGCTCAGCAAGGCCGTGCGCAACCTCGAGCACGAAAGCGGACGCGCACTTCTGCTCAATCGCGACGGCCACCTCGAACTCACCGAGGACGGACGCGCGCTGTTCGACGAAGCCGAACCCGTGGTGGCGGCATACCGCCGCATCGAGGAGCGCTACGGCAACGTGGCGGCGTACGCCGCCGTGAGGCAAACGCTCTCGGTGGCGATGGCCCACGGCACCGCGCAATCCATGCCCGAACGCACGGTGGATGCGTTTCGTATGAGCCATCCCGATATCCTGCTATCCATCGAAGAGGTTTCCACCGAAGCCGCGCTCGCGATGGCGCGCTCGGGGGACTCGGACATCAGCCTGGTGGGATCGGCGCCCCTCTACCTGGGAGGGTTCGACCTCATGCTCGTGGTGGAGACGGGCACGTACGTGCACGTGCCCCGCACAAGCCCCCTGGCCGAACACGAACGGCTCACCGTGCACGACCTGGATGGCCAGCCGTTCGTCACGTTCGGCAGACGCAACCACCTGCACCGCCTCTTCATGGAGACCTGCGAAGAGGCCGGAGTGCGACCGAACATCATCATGACCACCTCCGATACCGACTTGCTCGTCCGCACAGCCGAACAGCAGTCGGCGCTCTTCTTCGGATTTCCTCCGCATATCGGGCGGCCCTCTTCCCCCGCCCGCGTGCTCCGCCCGCTCGATCTCGGCGTCGATGCCGTGTTTGGAACGTATGCCGTCAAGCACCAAGGCTGCGCGCTCTCGTCCCCTGCGCGAGCCTTCTGGAAGTTCCTCGAAACAGTCGAGCCGGCGCGCGCCAAGGCGTCGCGCCTCCCAAAGACAACGGACGAAGGCCACTCCCGCAAACCACGAGCCTAGGCAGCTTGCGGCACGCGGAAGCGCCTCGATCTCGCGGCATCCTCACGCTCCCGACATCCTCACGCACGATCCCCTTAAAGGAACGAGGTGCCAATCCCTCCCTGCACGAGATCCGCGGTTTACCGTCAAAACGATCCATTAGGCTATCGCGAACAGGTGTAATACGGCAACCCGCACGAATCGAAACGAGCAGACATCCGACCAGTTCGGCCATGCCAGTTCGGCCACGTGCGCGGAACCCGCCAAGCCCGCTCCGCGCAAGACAGGAGACGTCCTCCGCACGCCGCCCCATGCCGTACTCGCCATAGAGAAACAACGCCCGATGCAAAAACGCCCGCGACCCAAAAGGGCGCGGGCGTTCTCGGGTCGAAGGGCGAGCCGCGGACTACTCTTCGGACGTCGCAAGCGGGCTCGGCACGGAGTAGGTGCGGGCCGCGTTCTCCTGATCAAGGTCGTAGAGCGCCTTCGCATCGGAGCCGAACAGCTTCATCCGCGTGATCATCTTGTCGGCGTTGTCCTCTTCCTCCTGCTGCTCCTCGATGAACCAGTCGAGGAACTTCATCGTGCGGTAGTCCTTCGCCTCGGCGGCGGCGGCGTAAATGTCGTTGATGAGGCTCGTGACGTACTTCTCGTGCTCGAGCGCGGCCTCAAGCGGCGCAAGGAAGTCCGAGAACTCCTTGTCGGGCTGGTCGATGGCAAGCAGCTTCACCTTCTGGCCATTCTCGTGCAGGTAGTTGCGGAAGATCATGGCGTGGTCGCGCTCTTCCTGGGCCTGGATCTCGTACCAGTTGGCGAATCCCTCCAGGCCTTCCTCCTCGTAGTAGTCGGCAAAGGACAGGTACAGATAGGCCGAGTAGAGTTCCTTGTTGATCTGGTCGTTCAGCAGTTCGTACACACGCGCGTCCATAGCATCCTCCTTGATCGGTTGGTCGGGTTGTTCACTCAACGGGCGCCGCATACGCAACGCCCCTGCTCAATATGCGTTTATGATACCGCCGATCAACCGTGGTGCCGCAAACCGTCCATCGAATCCACAGAGTGCGCAAGGAACCTTGAACGGGCGCTCGCCAACGCTGACCGACCAGCCTCGCAAGGCCAGCCAACCAAGCTTCGCGACGCTGGCAGCCGCTGCAGATGCGCCCCTTCCGAGACGGCTTTGCCGAAGGGCGCGCCACCCACACACCCCACCCCCGCGCTC
>NZ_PPEL01000030.1 GCF_002899695.1 Rubneribacter badeniensis | reverse complement strand
GTGTATAGGTGACGGTACCCCGCCGGGGCTTGGGAGGGGGATCGGCCCGGCGGGGTAAGGTTCGGATCGGCCCGGAGGCTACAGCTGGGCGACGTGCGCGCCCGTCACGTACCCAGAGGTGATGGCCCGTCCAATGGAAAGGCCCTCGATGTCCATAGGGTAGTCCACGCCGCCGAAGAACTGGCCGGAGGCGTTGCCCATGGCGAAGGGCCCTTCGATAGGCTACGGGTCGGGTCGACCCGTCGGGCAAGGCCCCGTCGTAACTTTGCAAGGCCCCGCCCGACGGGCGGGGAGGGTTTCCGAAGCGCCCGATCAGGGGAGGCACGGCCTGAGGTTTGGCGAACGCTGATTCGCGTTAATCTCTTTTTGACATAGACCGGAGAGGCGTCTAGCGCAAAATCACGGTTAAGAACGATTTTTCGGTCGGATTGGATTTCACGACCTGGCATTTCTCTAAAAATGCTCCTCTAGAAAGCGGAAAAATCGTTCTTAACCGTGATTTTGTGCTATCGCATCGACGGCGGTTTTGGCTAGCATAGTTGTCTCTCTGCGCACCCGTAAGGTTTCCACGATCCGCAGGGCTTCCGACGGGTGCGCCCCCGCCGCGCGCCCTTGCGTGCTTGCGGGCTCCGCTCGGAAAACGCGCCGAAGTCCCGCCGCCCCGCCGCGCGCCTGCGCGCCCATGTGCAGACGCGCGCCAGACGAGTGCTGTTTCAGGCAACTCCTCACCGAGCGCGGCGCGCAGGCCGCCCCTTCTCGCGCGCACCCTGCTTCCTCGTGCGAGCGTGCGCTTATCAAGACATGCAGGGACGTGGCGACCTGCGGTCTGCATCCTGAACCCCCGCGCGAACATGCGTTTATCGAGGGGATGGGTGCGCGCGGCCCGCACGCGCAGGCCCGCGCGCGGGCGGTGCGCTACAATAGGCGCACCCGAACGGCAAAGGAGCCTTCCATGTGCGGAATCGTTGGATACACCGGGCATCGTCCCGTGAAGAGCATCCTCATCGAGGGGCTGGCGCGTCTCGAGTATCGCGGCTATGACTCGGCGGGCATCGCCGTGGAGCAGGACGGCGCGCTTGAGGTGGTGCATTGCAAGGGCAAGGTGAGCGGGCTGGCGCGCCTCGTCGAGCCGCTCGGCCTTGCGGGCACGTGCGGCATCGGCCACACGCGCTGGGCCACGCACGGCCGCCCGAGCGAGGCGAACGCGCATCCCCACACCTCCTGCGACGGGCGCGTGGCCGTCGTGCACAACGGCATCATCGAGAACTTCGCCGAGCTGCGCGAAGAGCTGGAGGGGCGCGGGCATGTGTTCACGAGCCAGACCGACACCGAGGTCATCGCGCACCTCGTGGAGGAGGGCCTTGCCGAGAGCCGCGACCTTCTGCAGGCCGTGCGCGAGGCGACCGAGCGTTTGATCGGCGCTTACGCCATCGCGGTCACGAGCGACCGGGAGCCCGGCACCATCGTGGCGGCGCGCAAGGACTCGCCGCTCGTGGTGGGCCTCGCCAAGGACGGCGCCTACGTGGCCAGCGACATCATCGCCGTGATCGACGGCACGCGCGACGTGGCGGTGCTGGCCGACGGCGAGATGGCGAAGCTTGCGCCGGACGCCGTGACGTTCTACAACGCGCGCGGCGAGGCGTTCGAGCCCGAGGTGACGCACGTCGATTGGGATCTCGACGTGGCCGAGAAGGGCGGCTACCCCGACTTCATGCTGAAAGAGATCCACGAGCAGCCCCGCGTCATCCGCGACACGCTGGCGGGACGTCTCGTGAACGGGGCGCTGTCCATCGACGAGCTGGACCTCACGCTTGAAGAGCTCAACCTCATCGACCGCGTGTACGTCATCGCGTGCGGCACGAGTTACCATGCGGGCCTCATCGCGAAGAACCTCATCGAAGGCTGGGCGCGCATCCCTTGCGAGGTGGAGGTGGCGAGCGAGTTCCGCTACCGCAACCCCATCATCACGCCCACGACGCTCGTGGTGGCGGTGTCGCAGTCGGGCGAGACGGCCGACACGCTGGCCGCCATCCGCGACGCGCGCGTGAAGGGCGCGCGCGTGTTCGGCATCACGAACGTGGTGGGCAGCCCCGTGGCGCGCGAGAGCGACGGCGTGATCTACACGAAGGCGAACAAGGAGATCGCCGTGGCGTCCACGAAGTCGTTTCTGGGGCAGGTGGTGTCGCTCACGCTGCTGGCCATGCTGCTCGCCCAGGTGAAGGGCAAGCTCAAGACGAACCAGGTGCGCCTGTTGTTCCACGAGCTGGCCGACACGGCCGAGCAGGTGGAGCGCATCCTGGCCGAGTGCGAGCCGGCGGTGGATGCGGCCGCGCGGGCGTGCGCGGAGGCGAAAAGCGCGCTGTTCGTCGGGCGCGGCATGGGGGCGGCCATCGCGTGCGAGGGCGCGCTCAAGCTCAAGGAGATCAGCTACCTGCACGCCGAGGCGTATCCCGCCGGCGAGATGAAGCACGGCCCCATCGCGCTCATCGACGAGGGCTTCCCCGTCATCGCGGTGGCCACGCAAAGCCCCGTTTACGACAAGGTGGTGTCGAACATCCAGGAGGCGAAGGCGCGCGGGGCGATGGTGGTGGCCGTGGCAACCGAGGGCGACGAGGAGATTGCCCGCCATGCCGACCACGTCATCCGCATCCCGAAGGTGCGCGACGCGTTCTCTGCCATCACGGCCAGCGTGCCACTGCAGCTGTTTGCGCGCGCCATCGCCCTTGAGCGCGGCTGCGACGTGGACCAGCCGCGCAACCTGGCGAAGAGCGTGACGGTGGAGTAGGCGGGCGTCGCAGGCCCTGCCGGCGGGGCCCGCGGCGCAGGGGGCTTGCGGCCTGCGGGGTGCGTCGGTGCCGCAGGCGAGCGAAGCCTCCGGTTATCGCGCGGCTTCGCAATGCCCCGCCGCGGCTTCGCCGAGTAGGGCTCGTCCTGTTTGGGCGCGCGGCGCGATGGCGAGTGAACCATCGGGTTGTCTGGCGCGCGTCGAAGCGGACGGTGCTTCTGTGGCTTGGCGGGCTCGGGCGCTCTCTGCCAACTAGCGCGGGGTTGCGAGGACGGCAAGAGCGGCCCTGCCGGCGCTGGCAGTCTGGCGCGAGAACGCCTCGGCCGCCTGTTTGTCGCCAACGGCACCGTCGGCGCAGGCAGGCGAGGGCGGGCGAAGGCGGCTCTGCAAAGGCGGGTCGTTCGACTCGAGCTTGGATGGGGGCGAATTTGAGGGGGCGGGCCGTTCGACCGGCGAGTCCGAGACGATGTGGAAAGGGAAGGCATGAACGGAAACGAAGCGCTCGAGGGCCAGGTGGGGCTGGGCGTGGACATCGTGGAGATCGCGCGGATGCGGCGCATCCTGGAGCGCACGCCGCGCTTTCGCGAGCGCGTGTTCTCGGAGGACGAGCGCGCCTACTGCGACGCGACCGCCAACCCCGAGACGCACTACGCCACGCGGTTCGCCGCGAAGGAGGCCGTGGTGAAGGCGCTCGGGACGGGGTTCTCACGCGGCATCGGCGTGCGCGACATCGAGGTGCGCCGCAACGCGAAGGGCCGCCCGGTCGTGGCGCTGCACGGGCGCGCGAGGGAGGTGGCGCGCGAGCTGGGCGTGCGCGAGCTGCCCGTATCGCTGTCGTTCACGCACACCGAGGCCGTGGCCTGCGCGATGGCCATCACCGAGGACAGCGTGCGCGCCGCCGAGAAGCGCGTCGACCCCATGGAGGAGCTGTCGAGGCAGTTCAAGGAGGCGCGCGCCCTGCTCGACGAGATGGATGCCCCGCGCGCGAGCGGGGCTGGCGGGACGAAAGCCGCGGCGACCTCGCGCGGCATCGGCGGCGCGGGGTCGCCGGCTCCGTCGGCGCCCTTGGCGGCAAGCGCCGAGGCGGTCGCGCGCGCCGGGGGGAAGGCGAAGGACGCCGAGGGGCCGAGGGGCGCGGCATGCGCGAAGGACGCGGCACCGGTAGTCGAAGTGCTCGTCGATGGGGCCGGGCCGAAGGACGCCGCATGCGCGAGGGGCGCGGAACCCGGCGCCGGGGCGCCGGACGCCGAGCCTGCGCCGAGATCCGAGGGCGTCGAGGGGGCGGGGCGCTGATGGTCGCCTGGGACGCGGCGCAGTACCTTGTGTTCGAGCGCGAGCGCACGCAGCCGGCCATCGACCTCGCGCGCCGCATCGCCGGCCGCCGCGTCGCGCGCGCTGTGGACGTGGGCTGCGGCCCCGGCAACAGCACGGCGGTGCTGGCCGCGGCGTTTCCGGACGCGGAGGTGCTCGGCGTGGACAGCTCTCCTGAGATGCTCGACGCCGCGCGCAGCGCCCATCCCGGGCTTTCGTTCGCGCACGCCGACGCGGCGGGAGGTCTGGCCGAGCTTGCGGGCTCGTTCGACGTCGTGTTCTCGAACGCGTGCCTCCAGTGGGTGCCCGACCATCCCGCCCTGCTCGCGCGGCTCATGCGCAAGGTGGCGCCCGGCGGCGTGCTGGCCGTGCAGGTGCCCGTGAACTACGACGAGCCCGTGCACCGCATCATCCGGGAGATCGTCGCCCGGCCCGCTTGGCGCGGCGCGTTCCCGCAGCCGCGGGTGCTCCACACGCTCGCGCCCGAGGAGTACTTCGACGTGCTTTCGCGCATCGCGACGGATTTCTCGCTGTGGCAGACTTCGTACTACCATCGACTCCCGTCCCACGAGGCCGTCTTGGCGTGGTATCGTGGCACGGGGCTGCGCCCGTACCTCAAGGCGCTCGGAGAGCGCGATCGCGCCCGGTTCGAGGCCGACGTGCTCGCCGAGGTGGAGAAAAGCTACCCCGTGCGGGAGAACGGCGAGGTGATGTTCCGCTTCCCCCGCCTGTTCTTCGTCGCCGAAGCCTGAGCGATCTGCGCAGGTCCCCGATCGCGGATCGCCGCGCCCGCCTCGGGCGCAGGAGCCGTGCGGCGGCGGGAGGGTCCGTTTGGCGGGCGCGTGCGATGTGCAGGCTCGGCGGGCGCGCAGAAGGGCGCCGCATGCCGGGCGCGAGCCCTGCGGGCGCGCGGAGGGGTGCGTCGCATGCGGTGTGCAGGCTCTGGGGGCGCGCGGAGGGGGCGCGTCGCGACGTGTCGGCCTTGGCGGGAAGGAGGCGGGGAAGTGGGGATGAGGGACGGTCTGCGAAAGGGGCTTCGCATGATCGCTTCGGAGCAGGTTGGATTCGGGCTTTTCGGCGCGCTCGTCTTGCTGGCGACGCATCGGTCGAGCCCCTTCGTGCTCGCGTCCGGCCTCTCTTCGTGGGCGCCGTTCGTGTTCGGGTTCTTCGGCGGCCTGTGCGTCGGCGGCGCAGCGCTCGCCTTGTTGCGAGCGCGGGCGTCGGGCGCGATCGGGACGCCCGCATCGCAGCGCTTTGAGAAAGCCCGCGCGGCGTTGGCGGCGTGCTGCCTGGTGGCAGGCGTGTTCTCTGCGGCAGGGGCGTTCTCGTTCGGCGTGGACATCTCCGCGCTCGGCATGCCGTGGTCGTTCGGCGGCGTAATCGCGGGTGCGGCGACGTCGGCGTTGCTCGCGCAGTGGGCCGAGCGGTTCGGCTCGCTTTCGCGCCGCGCCGCGTTCGCAAAGTCGGGTGCGGCGTGCCTCGTCGCGGCGGCGCTGAGCGCGCTTGCAGCGGTGCTGCCCGAATCCGCGGCTTTCGCGCTCGTCGCGGTGGAGGCCGCTGCGGCGGCGGTCCTTTTGTTCACGGGCGAGCCCTTCGGCTCCCCGCTGCCTTCCGACGACGCGACGACGTCCGAGGATGCTGCCGCCCACGCGTCCTCCCATGCGTCCGAACGCGCGCCCGGACGCAGCGCCTTGGCGTTCGCGGCTGCGGTGTGGAGGCCGGCGGCGGGCGCGCTCATCTGCCTCTTCGTGTTCGGGCTCACCTGGGACACCGACCGTTTGGGCGCTCCGCTCAACGACGGCGCTCTTTTGGCGTTCGAGAAGGTGGCGGGTTTCGCCGCGGCCGGCCTCGTCGTCGGGCTGCTCGCCCGGCGGGAGGGAGAGCGCGACCTGCTCGAGACGCTCGTCGGCTTCGTGCTGCCCCTTTTGCTCGTCACGTTCATCGTTCGCCCGTACCTTCTCGACTTCGTCGTCGACCCGATCGCGTTGGGCTTGATCGGCTTCGCACGCGAAACGGGCTTCGCGCTGTTTCTGGCGGCGGCGTGGCTCGCTCTTTCGACGCACGCGCGAGCCTGCGGCCTTCCTCCCGCGTTCGCCATGACGCTGTTCGCGGCGCTCGCCGGAGCGAGCGGTCTCGCGGGCCTGTACAGCCTGCCCGTCCTCGGAGCGGCCTCCACCTTCGTCGGGGCCGTCCTGTTCACCCTGTACCTCGTCATCGTGGTGGTCGCCTCGATGGCGCAGCGCGGCCGCCTGAGCGCGCGCGACGCCCAGGCGATCGAGCGACAGGGCTTCGAGCGCTTCATCGAAGCGCGCTCGGACGAGCTGGCCGAGCGGTTCTCCCTCACTCCGCGCGAACGGGACATCGTCGTGCATCTGGGCCGCGGGCACAGTTACGCCTACATCGCGGGGGAGCTGGTCGTGTCCGAGAACACCGTGCGGACCCACGTGCGCAACATGTACCGGAAGATGGGCGTCTCGTCGCGCGAAGAGCTGCTTGAGATGATCCACGGCGCGTGAGCGTCTTCAAACGGCGCGCGGCGCTTCGGCTCTGCGGGCCCCGAGGGGGTCGAACGGGCGCATTCGGGCGTTTTTCCTGCGGTTTTGGGGAGCCTTCCCGGCGAATTCACATGGATCGTTGATGGCGCGCCGCCCTGCGCGCGTGCTTTCATCTTCCTGGGCGCCGGCGAAGCGGCGCGAAGGAAACCGATCGAAGGAGGAACGCCATGGGGATCGAAGAAACGGAAGCGCAAGCGCGGGGAGCGCTGGACCGCAGGAGCTTCCTCAAGGGGGCGGCGGCGCTGTCGGGGGCGGCGGCGTTGTCGCTGGGCCTTGCGGGCTGCGGGCCGAAGACGGCCGAGGAGGCGAAGGCGAGCGCGGCCGACGCGATGGGGACGTTCAGCGAGGAGGGCGTGGCCACCCCTTCGTTCTTGGTGCCGCCTGAGCCGGTGGACGAGGCCGACATCGTCGAGGAGGTGGAGGCCGACGTCGTCGTGGTGGGCATGGGCCTTGCGGGCATCTGTGCCGCACGCGCCGCGCTCGAGGAAGGGGCGTCGGTGGTGTGCCTGGAGAAGGGAACCGAGTACCACCTGCATTCCCATCAGATCACGGCCATCAACAGCGCCATCGCCAAAGAGCAGGGCGTCGAGTTCACGGACGAGGAGCTTGAGCGCGTTTTGAACCGCATGATGGCCGACGGCCGCGACCGGTGCAACTACAACCTCGTCAAGCACATGGTGTACCACTGCGGAGAGGATTTCGACTGGTACCTTGAGAAGTGCCCCGACTACACCGTGGTCAGGGCCGAGGAGACGGCGGGCGAGACGAAGCTTGACTACGAGGCCATCCTGAACATATGCACCGACGGCTTGGCCGCCCGCGCCGGCCGCCATTTCGACGACGTCACGCCCGAGCGCGAGGAGGCGGCCAAGGCCGGCGCCCCCTACCTCAACCTGTTCAACCATCCCGTGAACCCTGCATGGGACGTGACCGACGAGCGCTATCCCATGTTCGCGTCGGTCATCGCCGTGGAGCCGAACCACTCGTACGTGGGCAAGCATTCCGCAGCCTACGTGGAGGAGCATGCGGACGTGCGCTATGCCGTGTGGGCCAAGCAGCTCGAGAAAGACGACGCAGGGCGCGTGACCGGGGTGCTGTTCGCCGACGAGGACGGGACGTACCGCCGCGCGAAGGCGGGCAAGGGCGTCATCCTCGCGACGGGGAACTTCTCCAGCAATCCGGCGATGGTCGATTACTACTGCCGGTCCGCGGCCGAGCTCGAGCCGACCGGCTGGCCCGAGGTGGACGCGAAGGGCGACGTGACGAACACGGGCGACGGCATCAGCTTGGCGGCGTGGGCCGGCGCGGCCATCGACCGCTCCGAGACGATGACCTACGTGTGCGACTCCTACGGCGGCGCGATGGGCTGCAATCCGTTTCTGCTGGTGGACGGACTGGGCGCCCGCTTCATGAACGAGGACGTGACCGGCGAGGTTTTCGGTGCGAAATCGCTGCGCGTGGCGGGCAAGGTGATGTGGCAGATCTTCGACGACAGCTTCCCCGACCAGGTGGCGAACATGCCCGTGGGGCATCGGTGCTACTGGCGCATCACCGAGGGCTACGACGACATTCCGCTGGGGCATCTGTTCGACCCCATCGGCACGATGACGCGCGCCGAAGTGGAGAAGATGAGCCAGTTCAAGGCCGACACGCTCGAGGAGCTTGCGGAGCAGATGGGCGTGCCTGCCGATGCCTTCGTCGCCACCATCGAGCGTTACAACGAGCTGTACGATCTCGGTCGCGACGAGGACTTCGGCAAACGCCATGACCGCATGGCGCCGGTGCGCACGCCTCCGTTCTATGCGACCGCCATCACGCCGCCGAAGTTCCGCAACACGGTGGGAGGCGTCATGAGCGACGAGCACGTGCACGCGCTCGACGAGAACAACCTGCCCATCGCCGGTTTGTACCTGGCGGGCAGCATGGTGGGCAACCGGTTCCACGGCTGCTATCCCAACACGAACATGGGGCAGAACCACGCGGGCTGCATCGTCTACGGGCGCCTTGCCGGCCAGAACGCGGCGCGGGGCGTGTAGGGGCCTCGCCCGCGCGGATGAGGACGGCGATCTGAAGCCGGCAGGACGGATGGCGATCCTGCCGGCGGCGGGGTCGCGGGGTCTGCCGACGGGGCTGGGGCCATGGGCGTTTTCGGGCGTTCTCAGGGCTCCAGCGCGGTGCTGCGGAGCGGTTTCGGTAAGGGATCGGGCATTTTCTGGCGATATATGACCGGTTTATATAATCAGAAGGGTTAAGTTTACATAAGCTGCCCTGTTTTTGTTGTATTTGCAACGAAAACAGGGCCGCAAGGCGCTCTATAGGCGCTCGAAGATGCTCTACGTTGCGACGGCGGTAAACTATCGTAGAAAACTTTCGGATTCCTTACCGTTTGCGATGGGCTTAGCCGCTGCGAGGACGGATCGGGCGCGACGGGTGCGGCTGCGGGCCGTGCCGCGGCCGCGCACGTCGCGTCGCAGCTATAGAGCCGTGCCGCAGCCGTGGGGGCCTCGGCTTCGGTCGGAGATCGCGGGCGAGGAGGTTGGCGCGCGGTCGCGGCCGGCGGTGCGATCCTGCGGCGGCGCGGCTCGTGCGGGCGCGACCCGCTCGGGGCGCGACCTGCGAGACAGCGACCTGCGGAGGCGCGACCTGCGAGACGGCAACCTGCGGCGGCGCGGGCTGCGAGACGGCGACCTGCGGCGGCACGACCTGCGCAGACGCGTCGGAACCGAGGCCCCGCCGCCTCACGCCTCGCGCAAAAGCTCGGCTATCGCGTGGGGGACGGCCTCGAGCACGTCCTCGGCGACGACGGCCACATCGGTCAGGCGCGCCGCCGCAATGCGGCCCGCGCGGGCGTGCAGCTCGGCGCCGAGCACGGCGGCGTCGAGCGCGTCTGCGCCCTGCGCCAAAAGCGCGCCCACCAAGCCCGCGAGCACGTCTCCCGTGCCCGCTTTCGCGAGTGCGGGCGTGCCGTGGGTCATGCGCACGATCTCGTCGCCGTCGGACGCGTACGTGACGGGCCCCTTCACCAGGGCGATGACGCCCAGGGCGAGCGAGAGCGACCGCGCGAGCGCGCAGGGGTCGTCTGAGGGCAGCCCGAGCGGGCGCGCCAGGCGCGCGGCCTCGCCGGCGTGGGGCGTGACCACGGTGGGAAGCCCCTCTTCGAAGCGCCGCCGCAGCAAAAGCCGGCCCTCTTCGCATGCGAGCGCGTCAAGGCCGCTGCCGTCCACGACCACGGGGATCTGGGCCTGCTCGAGCACGGCGCGCACGATCGGCCCCGATTCCTCGTCGCGCACGTCGAATCCGCAGCCCACGAGGCAAGCGCGCGGTCTGCCCTCGCGCGCGGGCGCCAGGGCCTCGGGCAGGGCGGCGCGCGGGAGCACCACGAGGGACGGCCGCCATGCGCGCACGAGGTCGACAGCCGTCGGATGGGTGACGACCTCGGTGTAGCCTGCGCCCGCCCGCTGGCTCGCGGCCGCTGCGAGGCACGCCGCGCCCGGGTAGCGCTCGCTGCCGACGACGGCCGTGAGCGTGCCGCGCGTGTACTTGTTCGCGTCGGCGGCCGGCAGCGGCACGAGGGCGGCAAGCTCGTCTGCGCGGTACTCTCGGACGCTCTTCTCAGGATTCATGGGCACCCCTTGTCGTTTCGGTCGGACGGGACGGATGGAAGCCGCGTCCGCATTCTACCGCGTATCGTTTCCTCGCGCGAGCCGTGCCACTGCGCGAAGAGGTCGAGCCGCGGCAGGGCCGACTGCGTATCGCCCGCGTGCGGACCGCGCTGCGGACAGCGCGAAAGCGGGCGACGCACCCTGCATCGCGCGTCGTTTGCGCGGACCGCGCTACGGCAAGAGGCTCCGCTGCGAGCGCGAACGCGCCGCGTATCGCCCCTGCGCGCGAGCCGCGCCCGCCCCTCCGGCGCGCGGCGGGACCGAGGGCCGCACGTTACAGTGCGGAAACGATGCGCGCCCCGCCTTCGGGGGCGCGCCGCGCGGCGCTACCATGGCTCGGACGGCCCGCGAAGCGCGGGCGCGCATCGGAAGGAGCGATCGACATGAACACGGTGAAGAAGCACGACGCGGGACTCATCGTCGCGGGCGTGCTGCTCGTCCTCTGCGCGTTTCTGCTCTTCTTCGCGCCGGGGGTCGCGCTCGTCACGCTCACGGCCATCGCCGGCGCGGCGTTTCTCGTGTCCGGCGTCTTCGACATCGTCGCCTACGTGCGGTTCCGCGCGGCGATGAGCCTGTCGGGATGGGCCGTGGCCTATGCGGTGCTCGACATCGTCGTCGGCCTCATGCTCCTCGTCCACCCGTTCGCGTTCGCGGCGGTCATACCGTGGGTGGTGGGCTTCTTCTTCGCGCTGTTCGGAGCGGTGGAGATCGCAGGCTCGCTGCGCATCCGCAAGGTGGGCGCGCCGATGTGGGGCTGGATGCTGTTCTCGGGCATCGTGAGCGCGTTGTGCGGGCTTGCGTTCTTCGTCGTCCCGGCCACGCTGAGCATCTTCCTTGCGGTGTTCGTCCTCATGCGCGGCGCGTCCCTCGTCGTGTACGGATGGAACGCCGGAAAGGCGCTCACGCTGTAGGGAACGGGCGCGGGTGCGGCGCGATCGGCGCGCCCGGCCCCGCAGCTTCCGTCCGCGCGCCCCGCGTCCGTCCGCGAGCCGTGCGGCATCGGGCATCGGACGCCTCTCCGGTGCGCGGTGCGGCGTGAAGCGTATGGTGAAACCATGAGCCGTCCGCACGGCGCAACGCGGCGCGTGGTAGAATCGCGAGCGGAACGATCGAGGGCCCCGAAACGCTTCGGGGCCCTCTTCCAGAAGGATCCCGAGAAAGACGGCGGGAGGAACATGGCCGACGAACAGCAGACGCTTTTGGACGAGCGCGCGCTCGCCGAGGCGACGAGCGATCCGGGCGCGCGCATCGAGCAGCTGCGCCGCGAGATCGAGCACCACAGCTACCTGTACTACGCCAAGGACGCGCCCGAGATATCGGACGGCGCGTTCGACTCGCTCATGCGCGAGCTGCGCGAGTTGGAGGCGGCGCATCCCGAGTTCTACGACGCGGACAGCCCCACGCAGCGCGTGGGCGGCTACGTGGGCGAGCAGTTCGCCCCCGTGCGCCACGCGCAGCGCATGTACTCGCTCGACAACGCCATGGACTTGGAAGAGCTGGACGCGTGGCTCGACCGCGTGACGGAGGCGTTCGGGCGCATGGTGCCCGTGGTGTGCGAGCTGAAGATCGACGGATCGTCCATCGCGCTCACCTACGAGGGCGGGCGCCTCGTGCGGGCCGCCACGCGCGGCGACGGCACCACGGGCGAGGACGTGACGGCGAACATGCGCACGGTGAAGGACGTGCCGCTGCGTCTGCGCGCGGAAGGTCTGGCTGGGATCGCGGCCGGGGCTCGGGGCGGCGCGGCGGGGGCCGACGGGCCGGCCGCGCCCATCGAGCTGCGTGGCGAGGTGTACATGCCCAAGAGCAGCTTCGACGCGCTGAACGCCGCAGCCGAGGCCAACGGCAAGCAGGCGTTCGCCAACCCGCGCAACGCCGCCGCGGGCAGCCTGCGGCAGAAGGATCCGTCCGTCACCGCGCAGCGCGACCTGTCCACGTTCCTCTACGCGGCAGCCGACGAGCGCGCGCTCGCGGCGCAAGGCCAGTGGGAGTTGTTGGAATGGCTGCGCGAGGCGGGCTTCCACGTGAACCCCGACGTGGAGCGCTGCGAGACGCGCGAGGCCGTCCACGCGTTCTGCGAGCGCGCCGTAAAGCGGCGCGAGGCGCTGCCGTACGAGATCGACGGCGTGGTGGTGAAGGTGGACTCGTTCGCCCAGCAGGAGGCGATGGGCTACACGGCGCGCGCGCCGCGCTGGGCTGTCGCGTTCAAGTTCCCGCCGGAGGAGAAGACCACGCTTCTGCGCGACATCACCGTGCAGGTGGGGCGCACGGGCAAGCTCACGCCGGTGGCCGAGATGGAGCCGGTGGTGGTGGCGGGTTCCACGGTGGCGCGCGCGACGCTGCACAACGAGGACGAGGTGCAGCGCAAGGACGTGCGCGTGGGCGACACCGTGATCGTGCGCAAGGCGGGCGACGTCATTCCCGAGGTGCTGGGGCCCGTGCTGGCGTTGCGCCCGGAGGGCGCGCAGACGTGGCATATGCCCGCGACGTGCCCGAGCTGCGGCAGCCCCGTCATCCGCGAGGAGGGCGAGGCGGACTTTCGCTGCATCTCCATCGACTGCCCGGCGCAAGCGCTCGAGCGGCTTTTGCATTGGGCGAGCCGCGGGGCGATGGACATCGACGGCATGGGCGAGGAGATCGTGTCGCGCCTGGTGGAAAGCGGGCGCCTCTCCGACGTGGCCGACTACTACACGCTGGATGCGGTGGAGCTGTCGATGCTGGACATGGGGCGCGTGAACAAGGAGGGCGAACCCATCCGCTTGGGCGAGACGGTGGCGAAGAAGCTCGTGGCCGCCATCGACGCGAGCCGCACGCGTCCGTTCGCTCGCGCGCTCTTCGGCCTGGGCATGCGCCATGTGGGCAAGACCATCGCCGAGGTGCTGGCGGCGGCGTACCCGTCCATCGAGGCGCTCATGGCCGCAAGCGAGGAGGACCTTGCCGCCATCGACGGCGTGGGCCCGAAGATCGCCCGCAGCGTGTACCTGTTTTTGCGCACGCCCGACAACGTCGCCGTCATCGAGCGTTTGCAGAAACGCGGCGTGGCGCTGGCCGACGAGGCGCGCGACGAAAGCGAGCAGCTGCCGCAAACGCTGGCGGGCCTCACGTTCGTGCTGACGGGCTCGCTCGTGGAAAGCGGCATGACGCGCGACGAAGCCGGCGCCGCCCTCAAGGCGCGCGGCGCGAAGGTGAGCGGCAGCGTGTCGAAGAAGACGAGCTTCGTCGTGGCCGGCGAGGCCGCCGGCAGCAAGTACGACAAGGCCGTTGCGCTGGGCGTGCCGGTGCTCGACGAGGCGGCGCTGCTGCGCATCCTCGAGACGGGCGAGGTGCCGCAGACGCCGGAGGCTTCGGCAGGGGAGTAGCGCCCGCCGATTTGAATCCGAAGGCGTCGCGCCGTGGGGGCGGGCGCGCTTGGCGACTTGGCGAGGCGATTCGGGCCGGACGCGGCGTACGCAGCCGTCCGTTTGCGCCGAGCCTTGGCCGCCGTGTCGCGGACGGTCGCGCATCAGCATCGTGGGCGGGGCTGCCCGCCTGCCGAGATCGAAGAGATCTGCGCGGCATCGGACGGGGCTTTGCGCGGCGGGCCGGCCCGCCTACGTCGATCTTGGTTCAGATGGACGGCGTTTTTTTGTGTCGGAACGGGGCTGGTCGCTGCAATATGCGGGACGGAGCCCCCCCCCCGCACGCCGCAGCCGCCCATGTGCTGCACTAGTCCGTACATCGCAGAAAGCCTTGGATCAGGAGGCGCATTTTCCCGTGGGCGGTTCTTTCCGCGCCGTCTGCCGGAAAAGTTACGGATTATGAATTCGTAACACTATAGCGAAGCCTTCTCTGCTATAGTGTGTTACGCAATTTAAGTTCGTAACACTCAAGGAGGGGAGACGGATGGATTTGATCACGCGTAGGCAGTTCGCGCAGCTGGCGGGCACGGGAGTGGTGGCGCTGTCGCTCGGCGGCGTGTTGGCGGGGTGCGCGGGCGGCTCGGGCGGCTCCGGTTCCGACGGCTCGAAGGGCTCCGACGACGCGGCGGGTGGCGCACGGCCCTCGCAGGTCATCGTGTCCATGACGCCCGGCTCCGAGCCGGCGGCCGGATTCGACCCGCTCGTGTCGTGGGGCTGCGGCGAGCACGTGCACGAGCCGCTCATCCAGTCGACGCTCATCGTAACCGACGCCGACCTCAACTTCAAAAACGACCTCGCCACGTCCTACGAATGCTCGGAAGACGGCATGACGTGGACGTTTGGGATCCGCGACGACGTGCGGTTCACCGACGGACAGCCGCTGACGGCGCACGACGTGGCCTTCACCATCAACGGCATCGTCAACGCGGAGGCGTCCGAGTGCGACCTGTCGATGGTGCGGGAGGCCGTGGCCGTCGATGACGCGACGGTGGAGATACACATGAGCAAGCCGTTCAACGCGCTTTTGTACACGCTGGCCGTGGTGGGCATCGTGCCCGAGCACGCCTACGGCGAGGGTTACGGCGCGAACCCCGTCGGCAGCGGGCGCTACCTGCTCGAGCAGTGGGACAAAGGCCAGCAGGCCATCCTCGTGGCGAATCCCGACTACTACGGCGAGGCGCCGAAGATGGAGCGCGTCGTGGTGGTGTTCATGGAGGAGGACGCCTCGCTTGCCGCGGCGCAGTCCGGCCAGGTGGATGTGGCCTATACAGCGGCAACGTACGCCGCCAACCAGCCGGCGGGCTACGATCTGCTCAACTGCGCGTCCGTCGATTCGCGCGGCATCTCCCTTCCGTGCGTCCCTGCGGGCGGCACCAAAAGCGACGAGGGCGGCGAGTACGCTGTCGGAAACGACGTGACCTGCGACCTCGCCGTGCGTCAGGCCATCAACTACGGCATCGACCGCGAGAGGATGATCGAGAACGTGCTGAACGGCTACGGCACCGTGGCCTACAGCGTGGGTGACGGCATGCCGTGGTCCTCGCCCGACATGCGGTGCGAAACAGACACCGAGAAGGCCAAGCGTCTGCTCGACGACGCGGGCTGGGTGCTCGGCGCGGACGGCGTTCGCGAGAAGGCGGGCGTGCGCGCCTCGCTTTCGCTGTACTATGCGGCTGGCGACTCCGTGCGTCAGGCCATCGCCGCCGAGTTCGCCGACCAGATGGAAGGGCTCGGCATCGAAGTGAACGTCAAAGGGGCGAGCTGGGACGATCTTTATCCTCACCAGTTCACCGATCCGGTGGTGTGGGGCTGGGGCACCAACGCCCCGGTGGAGACGTACAACCTGCTCTACTCGCAAGGCTCGGGAAACTACGCCTGCTACGAGAACGCCGCAGTGGACGACTACCTCGACGAGGCGCTGAGCAAGCCGAACGTGGGGGATTCCTTCGATCTGTGGAAGAAGGCGCAATGGGACGGGGCGACGGGCGCGGCCCCGCAGGGAGACGCCCCCTGGGTGTGGTTCGCCAACGTCGACCATTTGTACTTCGTGAGGGAAAGCCTCAAGGTGGCCGAGCAGAAGCCGCATCCCCATGGGCACGGCTGGTCGCTCGTCAACAACGTCGACCAGTGGAGCTGGGCCTAGGGGCCCGTCCGCTTGTCGGCAGCCGGAACTGTCCGATGCTGCGGGGCGCGATGCGTCTCGCTCCGCTCCCTGGTCGTCTGCCCTCGCGCGCGAAGCGGGGGCAGGGCGGGGTGCCCCGCCGCCTATCGTCGGCATCGTTGGAAAAGTGAGGTTGCGGTATCGTCCATGCTTCGTTTCATCGCCCGTAACATAGTCAAGTTCGTCCTGCTCATGCTGGCGGTGAGCCTGGTGACGTTCGTGCTGGTGAGCGTATCTCCCATCGATCCGGTGCAGGCGAACGTGGGGCAGGCGGCCTATGTCAACATGAGCGAGGCCAAGCGCGCCCAGCTGGCCGAGTACTGGGGTGCGAACACACCTCTGTGGGAGCGCTACGCCAGCTGGCTTGCGGCCGCTGCGCAAGGCGACCTCGGCACGTCGCTGCGCTACAACGCGCCGGTGGCCGACGTCATCGCCGCCCGCGCGCTCAACTCGCTCGCGCTCATGGCCACGGCCTGGGTGGCGAGCGGCGTTCTGGGCTTCGCGCTCGGCATCCTCGCCGGCGCGAACCGGGGGCGCCTCGTCGATCGCGTCGTGAAAGGCTACTGCTTCCTTCTGGCCTCGGTGCCCACGTTCTGGCTGGGGCTCGTGTTCCTTATCGTGTTCTCGGTATGGCTCGGATGGTTCCCGTTCGGGTTCTCGGTGCCCATTGGCGTGGCGGCGTCCGACGTGACGCTGGCCGACGCGCTGCGCCACCTCGCGCTGCCGGCGCTCACGCTGTCGGTGACGGGGGTGGCGAACATCGCGCTGCACACACGCGAGAAGACCATCGACGTGCTGGAAAGCGACTACGTGCGCTTCGCCCGTGCGCGAGGCCTCGGCACATGGGGCGCGCTGCGCCATCACGGTCTGCGCAACCTCGCACTGCCGGCGCTCACGCTGCAGTTCGCGTCCATCTCGGAGATCTTCGGCGGGTCGGTGCTCGTGGAGCAGGTGTTCTCGTATCCGGGCCTCGGACAGGCGGCCGTGACGGCGGGCCTCGGCGGCGACGTGGCGCTGCTCGCGGGCATCGCCGTGCTGTCGGCGGCGTTCGTGTTCGGCGGCAACCTCGTGGCGAACGTGCTGTACGGCGCGGTCGATCCGCGCATCCGTCGCGGCGAAGGGAGCGGAGCTCATGCGTGAGAAGCCGTTCGCGCGAGCTCGCCGCGCAGGGTCTTTCGGTCGCGTTCGAGAAGACGGTTGGGCTGCTGCTTGCGAGGGCGACGG
Source organism: Rubneribacter badeniensis (assembly GCF_002899695.1). Taxonomy (GTDB): domain Bacteria; phylum Actinomycetota; class Coriobacteriia; order Coriobacteriales; family Eggerthellaceae; genus Rubneribacter; species Rubneribacter badeniensis. Next base: position 12,467 of record NZ_PPEL01000030.1, on the reverse strand, counting down.
CGCGCCCCGCATCGCGCCGTCGGGGGATTCCTCCGGGATTCGGGCCGCCTCGACCGGGGACGGCGCGGCCGCCGCGGCCGAGGGCTCCCGCGTCGCGACGCCCGCCGCCGCCCCCTCGCCTTCGGCTCCCTCGCTCTTCGGCTCGCGTGCCGAGGTGCTGCACCGTCCGCGCGCGGCGCGGATGGGCAACCGCGCGCTCACGCTGGCCGCCCTGGCGCTCGCCGTGGCGGCGCTTTCGGCCGTCGTGGTGTCCGGAGCGCTCGTCGCCGACGCGGCCACGGCTACGGATTTCTCGCAGAAGAACCTCGCTCCCAGCTGGGCGCACCCCTTCGGCACCGATTGGATGGGGCGCGACATGCTCCTGCGCACGCTGGCGGGCCTGTCCACGAGCGTGCTCGTGGGGCTTTTGGCGGCCGGGGTGTCGGCGGCGATCGCGCTCGTTCTGGGCGCTGCGGCCGCGCTCGGGGGCAGGCGGGTCGATGCGGCGGTCACCTGGCTCATCGACCTGGTGATGGGCGTGCCGCACATCGTGCTGCTCATTCTCGTCTCGTTCGCGCTCGGAAAGGGCGCGCTCGGCGTCACCGTCGGCGTGGCCGTCACGCACTGGCCGAGCCTCGCGCGCGTCGTCCGCGCCGAGATCCTGCAGTGCAGGCAGTCCGCGTTCGTGGCCACCGCGCGCAAGCTGGGGCAGGGGCCGGTGCGCATCGCTACGAGGCACATGCTGCCCTACGTGCTGCCTCAGTTCATCGTGGGGCTCATCCTGCTGTTCCCCCACGCCATCCTGCACGAGGCCGCCATCACGTTCCTCGGCTTCGGCCTGCCGCCCGAGCAGCCGGCCATCGGCGTGATCCTCAGCGAATCGATGGGCTACCTCTCGGCCGGCATGTGGTGGCTCGCGGTGTTTCCGGGCCTTGCGCTCATCGCGTGCGTGCTCTTGTTCGACGGGGCGGGGTCGAGCCTGCGCAAGCTCGTCGACCCGCATAGCGCGCAGGAATAAGGTGGAGGGAGGCGAGATGGACGACATGGCCGAAGAGCAGCATGAGCGCACGTGCCATAGGGACGCGCAAACGCACCATCGCCACACGCACGCTGCGGGATCGCGTCACGAGGGCGGTCACCACTTGCTGCAGGTAGAGGGGCTTGAGGTGGGCTTTCGCATGTACGACGAGGACGCGCCGTTCTTCCGGGCGAAGCGGCGCGTCGTGCCCGTCATCGAGGACATGAGCATTTCGGTGCACGCCGGCGAGATCGTGGCGGTGGTGGGCGCGTCGGGCTCGGGCAAGACGCTTCTGGTCGATGCCGTCTTCGGGCTGTTCGAGTCGAATGCCGTCGTGCGCGGCCGCATCTGGTTCGACGGCGTGCGGCAGGACGCCGCGTCGCTTTCGCGCCTGCGCGGGCGCGGCATCTCGCTCGTGCCGCAAAGCGTGAACCACCTCGACCCGCTCATGAAGGTGGGCCGGCAGGTGGAGGGGTTCGCCCGGTCCGGCGTTTCGCCCTCCGCGCGCCGAGCGCGCCGCAGGGAGCTGTTCGCGCGCTACGGTCTGGACGAGGAGACGGCGGGCCTTTATCCCCATCAGCTGTCGGGCGGCATGGCGCGCCGCGTGCTTCTGTGCTGCGCGCTCATGGACGACCCGCGCATCATCGTCGCAGACGAGCCCACGCCCGGCCTCGACCTCGATCTGGCCGTGCGCGCGCTCGAAGACTTCCGCGCTTTCGCGGACGCGGGCGGCGGCGTGCTGCTCGTCACCCACGACATCGAGCTCGCGCTGCGCGCGGCCGACCGTGTGGCGGTGTTCAAGGACGGCACCGTCATCGAGGAGACGGCGGTTGCGAGCTTTGCCTGCCCCGACCTGCTGGCGCACCCGTTCAGCCGTGCGCTGTGGCACGCGCTTCCCGAGCATGGTTTCGCGGCGGGGGAGCCGGAAGCGCTCGGGGCGGCCGCGATGGCGTCGGGCTGCGCGTCGGGGGTTCCGGCGGATGAATCGGCGCCGGGGGCTGCGGGGGCCCCAGCGCCCGATACGGGGGCCGTCTTGCGCTGCTCGCCGCAGGATGCGGACGCGCGCCGCCCGCCTTCTCGTCGGCGGCGCGCGTCCGGAAAGGAGGCGGGTCGCGCGCTCGAGGCGCGCGACGTCACCTATGCGCATCCCGGCGCGTCTGCTCCCCTGTACCGCGGTTTCAACATGGCCGTGCGGCCTGGCGAGCGCGTGGCCCTGAGCGCGCCCTCTGGCTTCGGCAAGACGACGCTCTGCCGCCTGCTCGCCGGTTACGAGCGCCCCCAGGCGGGAAGCGTCCTCGCGGACGGCGTGCCGCTGCCGAAGCGCGGCGCATGCCCCGTGCAGCTCGTTTTCCAACATCCCGAGAAGGCCGTCGACCCGCGCATGCGCATGGCGCGGACGCTGGAGGAGGCGGGAGACGTGTCCGAGCGGATGCTCGACGACCTGGGCATTCGGCGGGAATGGCTGCGGCGGTACCCGCATGAGCTGTCGGGGGGCGAGTTGCAGCGCTTCTGCATCGCCCGCGCGTTGGCCGCGAACCCGTGCTACCTCGTGGCCGACGAGATATCGACTATGCTCGACGCCGTCACGCAAGCCCAGATCTGGCGTTTCCTTGCGGATGAGGTCGATCGCCGCGGCATCGGCCTTGTGTTCGTATCGCATTCGCCGGCGCTCGTCGACCGCATCGCCACCCGCGTGGTGCGCCTGGACGCCCTGGACGGCTGACCTGCGCGCACCGCGTTCGGATCGCACGCGAGGCTTTGGTGCAAGAACGGTTGCGAAAGGCGAGCGATCGTGATGGGGGCGTGCGACGGATTTGCGGCTTGATGCCGCCTTGCGCGCCGTTTGGGATTCGCGCCCTCTTCCACCGACTGCGTCCTGGTCGTTTCCCGGCTGTGTCCTTCATATTTCTGGTTGACTATATTTCGAAAACAGAATAATATGGGCAGACCAGCCGGCGCCTTCGCGAGGGGTGCCTGACGGTTTGGACACAAACAAGGCACAGCGGAAAGAAGGGGATCCATGAAGAAGAAGCATATGCGCGGCATGCTTGTCGCCGTGTGCGCGTTCGCCCTGGCAGGGGCGTTCGCGCTCGCAGGCTGCTCGGGCACCGAGCAGAAGGCCGAGGAGCCGCAGCAGCCCGCCCAGGAGCAGCAGTCCGAGCCGAAGGAGGCCGTGGAGCTGCAGGTGTTCGCGGCCAACTCGCTGTCGAAGGCCATGGAGGAGGTCCAGGCCGCCTACATCGCCGACGGCCATGAGAACGTGTCATTCACCGACACGCAGTACAAGTCCTCCGGCGAGCTGAACGAGATGCTGGGCGCCGGCTCCTACGCCGACCTTCTGATCTCGGCGTCGAAGGGCTCCATGGACACGGCCGAGGAAGAGGGCTACACCGATGCCGCCACGCGCGTCGACATGTTCGTGAACGACCTCGTGATCGTCGCGAAGGAGGGCTCCGGCCTCTCCGACGTCGCGCTTGAGGACATCGCCGACGGCACCTACACCTTCTGCGTGGGCGACGAGTCCGTGCCGGCCGGCAACTACGCCTGCCAGGCTCTCTCCACCGTGGGCGTGTACGTCCCCGGCGCCGACGAGGAAGGCAAGACCGGCAAGGACATCTCCGGCAAGGGCGGCACGTTCGCCGAGGGCTACAGCCCCGTGCTCGACACCTCCGTGGGCAACGTGTGCAAGCACGCCCAGTCCGGCGACGTGGACGTGGCGTTCGTCTACGCCTCCGACGTGTACCGCTTCGGCGGCGTGGAGATCGTGGGCACGGTCCCCGGCGACACGCACAAGAACATCGTCTATCCCGGTGCGGTGACCTCGATCAGCGAGCATCCCGAGGAGACGCAGGAGTTCCTCGATTGGTGCCTGACGAGCGAGAAGGCCCAGGAGATCTGGCAGAACTGGGGCTTCGAGCTGGCGTAGGCCCGTCCAGGGCGTCTTGGCGGGGCGTCCGTTTTCAGGACGGTTGAGGCGATGACGGGGAGGACGGGCGTTTCGGCCCGTCCTCCCCGCGCGCGTTGGAAGACGAGATGCGAGGAGGGGAAGCGATGCGGACGAGAAGGCTGGTCGTTGCGTGCGCGCTTGCGGGCGCGCTTACGCTCGGGGGGCTTCCGGCGACGGCACCGCAGGCGTTCGCCGAAGACGCGCTGGGCGACGTCGACGCCCCGCGCACGGCGGCGGCCGCGGGCGCGCGCGGGGATGCGGGAGGCGAATCCGACGGGGACGCGGCTGCCGATGTGGCCGCGGGCGGCGAGGGCGGCGCGGTTGCGGCGGGCGAGGCGGCCGACGAGGCCGGGGCGCAGGCTGCGGGCGTGGAGGTGTCCAAGGACGGCGACGCCGCGCTCATCGAGGGCGCCGCGTTCGCCATCGGCGACTTCTCACGCGCCCAGAAAGGGACGAACCGCGAGGTGGGCGGCGCGTACCGCGGCTACTCGTATCTGGTGGGCAAGGAGGAGGGAGCCTTCGTGCAAGCGGTCGCGGTCGACGGCTGCGCGGTGGTCTACGTGCCCGCCGCTCAGGCCCAAAGGCTCGGCTTCGACGCGAACGACCCCGCCGACCAAGAGGCGCTGCGCCTGTGCCTCGTCGCCCTCGACGCCGGGCAGGCGGCGGGTTCGCTTGCGCTCTCCGACGTGGAGACGTGGCGCTTCACGAGCGACCCTGTCTGCGAGGTGGGCGCGATCCGCTTCGAGTTCGACCAGGTGGTGGACGGCAACGTGTACGCGTTCGTCATCGGCGCGGACGGCTCCGACCTCACAGATTCCGAGAACCCGAACTACGCGAAGCCCTCCTTTGCCGACTTCGGGCGGCTCGTCGCGCCCGGCGACGTGGAGATCGTCGCGGCGCCGACGGGTTTGGACGCGGCCGCCGAGTTTCTGCGCACGCTCGACTGGAGCCCCTTGTGGGTGACGCTCAAGACTACCGGCGTGGCCATCGTCATCATCTTCGTGCTGGGGCTTTTGGCGGCGTACTTCTGTCTGCACGTGTCGCAGCGGACCAAAAACGTCCTCGACAGCGTGTTCACCATCCCCATGGTGCTGCCGCCCACGGTGTGCGGCTTCGTGCTTCTGTGGCTGTGCGGGCGCAACACGGCGTTCGGCCAGTTCTTCATCGACATCGGGTTCCCGCTCATCTTCAGCTGGCCGGCCACGGTGATCGCCGCCGTGGTGGTGGCGTTTCCCCTCATGTACCGCAGCGCGCTCGGCGCGTTCGAGAACCTCGACCCCAACATGCTGGACGCGGCGCGCACGCTGGGGTGGAGCAACGCGCGGATATTCCTGCGGCTCATGCTGCCGCTGTCGTGGAGCTCCATCGCGGCGGGCACGGTGCTCGCGTTCGCCCGCGCGCTCGGCGAGTTCGGCGCGACGCTGTTCTTGGCGGGCAACTACCTGGGCGTCACGCGCACCATCCCCATCGCCATCTACTTCGAGTGGATGAACGGCAACGATGGCGTGGCGTGGTTCTGGACGGCCGTCATCATCGGGTTCAGCTTCGTGGTCATCCTGTTCATCAACCTGTGGAGCAGCCGCACGACGAAGTACCGCAAGAAGACCGAGGGCTAGGGGGTTCGCATGAGCTTGGAAGTGGACATCGAGAAGCGGTTCTCGGATTTCACCCTCGACGTGTCGTTCAAGGCCGGGGACGAGACGCTCGGGTTTCTGGGCGCGTCGGGCTGCGGCAAGAGCCTCACCCTGCGCTGCATCGCCGGCATCGAGACGCCCGACGCGGGCCGCATCGTCGTGAACGGGACGGTGTTCTTCGATCGCGCGGCGGGGTCGAAGCCGAAGGTGAACCTGAAGCCTCAACAGCGCAAGACGGCGCTTCTGTTTCAGAACTACATGCTGTTCCCGAACCTCACGGTGGCCGACAACGTGGGCGCGGGCATCGGCCGCGACGTGCCGAAGGACGAGCGCGACGAGCGCGTGGCGGCCGAGCTCAGGCGTTTCGGCCTGGAGGGGTTCGGCAAGCGCTATCCGGCGCAGCTCTCCGGCGGGCAGCAGCAGCGCGTGGCGCTCGCGCGCATGCTGGCGGCGCGACCGGGCATCCTCATGCTCGACGAGCCGTTCTCGGCCCTCGACGCGCATTTGAAGAGCGTGCTCGAGCAGAACCTGGTGAGCCTGTTCGACGCCTACCGTGGCACGGTGCTCTACGTGAGCCACGACATCGACGAGGCGTTGCGCTTCTGCGACCGCATCGCGGTGGTGGAGGCCGGGCGCATCATGGAGACGGGCACGGGGGAGGACCTTGTGAACCGCCCGCAGTCGACGGCGGGCATCAAGCTGTCGGGCTGCAAGAACGCCACGCCGGCCGAGCGTGTGGGCGAGCGGCGCGTGCGGCTGCCGAAGTGGGGCATCGAGGCGCAGACGCGCGAGGAGGTCCCTGCGGATGTGAAGACGCTCGGCGTGCGCGCGTTCTACCTCGAGCGCGCCGACGGACCCGGCGAGAACTGCTATCGCGTGCGCGTGGACCGCGTGAGCGATTCGCGCTTCGAGCGCACGGCGCTTCTGGGCTTCCTCGACCGCGATGCGAGCGCCGCGCCGGCGGTCGCGCGCACCGACGACGAGATGAAGTACCTCCACCAGCACCTGTTCTGGCGCGTCGACAAGCTGGCCGCGGCGCCCGAAGAGCTGCCGCGCGAGGGAGAGGAGCTGTGGATCCGCATACCGCCCGACAAGCTGTACCTCGTGTCGAAGTAGGGGGGGCTGCGGGGACGTGGGCGCACGGGCGCGGATCGGCGGGCCGGTGCGAGGACGGCCCGCCGGACGGCGGGGTGGCGCTTTTCGGTGGGATGTGGTCGCGTCCTCGGGCGAGTGTGGAGCGGCGGGCTGGTGTGAGGGCGGTTCGCTGGACGGGCGGGATACGGTCGATAGGGCCGCCAATGCCAAAAAAGCCGCCAATGCCAAGAAAAAATCTGAAAAGTTAGATAAAGGTGACCATAGCAACAGACAAGCCCGGTTTTTTGCGGTAAATGTTAGCTCGAGTTAATTCCAGAGAGGGGTGACGCCTTCGGAAGGCGCGTCCCAAGAAAGGAGTTTGCTGTGAGCAAACTGCAAACAACCAACCTGTCCCGTCGCGACTTCTTCAAAGCCGCCGCCGGTGCGACGATCGCCGTCGCCGCCGCCGGCAGCGTGCTGCCGAACGTCGGCGCGGGCAAAGCCTTTGCGGCGCAATCCGCTTCCGGACGGGCCGATGTCGTCGAGACTCGCACGGTGACGGGCAACGTGTACGTTGACAAAGCGGACACGCCCATCAAGAAGAACGCCTACCTCACCAATGACGGCAACCCGCCCTTCAACATGCCCACCTCTCCTGTCGAGGGGAATGCGACCCTCGAAGTCACTGCCGATGGGAAGAAGCTGCTGACGGTGCCCATCGTCAACGACACCTTCGGTGCCCTTTCCATCTCCGACGTCTCCACGGACGGCTCCGTTTCCGTTGTCGATGTCGCCATGGGGGATTGGACCGCTCCCAATTCATGGTCCACTCCCTATGAGCAGCGCATAACCTCCATCACGTTCGATGTGACGAACTTCGCCGGCGGCGCTGCCATCGCCACGTTCAGCCCGTGCAAGGAGTACGCTACGTTCCCTCTTTACAAGGGCGACAAGGATTGGGATCTGCACCTCATCGCCGAGCTGTAGGGATGTTGTTCGAGGCGGGAGCGGTGGCAGAATGGCCGAACGGCTCGAATAAGCATTGAGCGACTGCATGCCCGAGGGTGGAAGCGCCGCGTTTCCACCCTCGGGACGTCGCTCTTTCTAGCTGGTTTCCCCATACGTTCGGAAGATGGAAGCTGGCAGGATCTGATCGTTGCGGCAACGCCATCGAATTCTCTTCGATCTGATGAAAGAAGTGTGATCGTGCAATCTAAAACTACATCGAGAGCCCTTGACGTCAAACGGCTTGCCCTCGCTGTTTTTCTGTCGGGTGTTTTGGCGTTCGGCCAAATACCGGTTATCGCCTATGCCGACGAATCCAACCAAGATGCATCTGCCTCGTTCGAGCAGGGGAACTCGCTAGACGACGACGCTCGAAGCAATGAAGCTGAATCCACCGGGGAAGAGGCGTCGCCCGTTGAGGGGGATGCCGTTGCGGGTGGAGAGAGCTCGACATCTGGCGAGGTCGAGGGCGATTCTGAAAACGGCGGATCTTCTTGCGGGGCGCAAGAGGGCCAAGCCTGCGAAGGGGCTTCGGATGAGGTCGAACAGGGGGTTGAGCCTTCGGGTTCGGCCAAGAAGGCAGACGAGCGAGATCGCAACGAGCGGACGGATGCGCAGGACGCCGTGGTCGAGCAATCGCCGGAAGCCGACGACGGTCTTGGCGAGGACGAGCAGGGGGCGCCTGAAAGCCTTGCGCTGCTCATGTCCGCTTCTCCTCGGGATGCGGAATCCGACCGCATCCATTCCTCGGTCGAAAGCCTTGCGGAGGGAACGTACACCGTAAGCGCCAACGTGTCCATGATGACCCCCATTCCGGGAGTGCGCGGATACACGACCAACCCCCTCAATCCCGAAAGCATCGGCGGTGCCGGCGGCATCCCCAATATGCCCAAGACCAACAACGCCACGCTTGTGGTGGACTCCGATGGTTCGTGCGTGCTCACGGTCGATCTGGTGAATCCGGTCTTTACGATTCAGCAGGTTGGAGACGGCTCGACGATAACGGTCCTCGATTACGAAACCTCTCCGATCGAGCAGAAAGACGGCGATGAGGAGTACAATCAAGGGCTTGCAAATGCGGGCATCAGCACGCGCATTTCTCAGTTGACCTTGCAGCTGAAGGACTTGAGCGGCGTTTACGTGCTTGAAAACTGCAAGGAGTACGCCACCACGCTGGGCACGAGCGATCCGGACAACGGCAGGCTTTCCAACGATCTTGACGTCGATGTCGACTTGGCAAACGCGGTTCGCCATATCGAAGGGGATTATGAGAAAACTTTCACCGACGAATCGACGGGGGTGTCCGTTCGCGTCGCCGCCGAAGAGGGATCTGATCTCATTCCCGTTTTGGAGACAGCCCAACTTTCCGTAGGAAAGATCGAAAGCGGTTCTGCGTACGAGAGCGTCAAGGCTTCCTTGGCTCAGAAATACCGGGAGAGCCCAGCGTTCGCCCTGTATTCCGTTCAACTTGTGGCGAACGGGGAGGCCGTTTCCTTTGAAGGCGGCGCGGAGGTGCGGGTGGGCATTCCCGCTTCGGCAGACGGTTCCAAAGCATTCTCTTTCGACGGCGCGATTCTCGGCGATCTGGACGTCTCTTTCCAGGATGGCGCACTGTCGTTCGACGTGTCGAAGCTGGGGTACTTTGTTCTCGTGGACGCCGGCCAATCCGTCGAGGAATGGGCATGGTCGTACGTGTCGTCGGATCTCTCGACGGGCGTGTCGTTCGGATATGCGACGGATGGCAAGTTCGATGGCGTCATCATGGGAGGAACCGAAGATCAGGGTGCCATGTACCTCGATTGGTACAAGGATTATTTCGCATACTATTACTCCGATGCCGCCGATTCCTCGGCGACGCAGTCTGCTTTGGATTTGATCGGCGAACTCGAAGACATCGAGAACCCTGCGATATCGGGAATGTACAGCGCCGGATGGTCTATCGAGTTGATGATGGGCGCTCCCGTAACGCCCTTCGGAGACAACTACAGTTTTCTATCGGAGAGAAACCCCGCTTGGATGTCCGTCCCGATAAGCAGCGGCTCCTCGGTCGTGTACTACGCTTACGGCACGGTGGGGTCGGGCATCACTTCCGTCAAGAAGATCGATGCGAGTTTTGAGCAGAATCGCGCTTTGGTTTACCTGACCAAGGAGAGCACGGGCTTTGAGAACCCCGTTCTCCCACTGTTCAATGCGGCTTCGGGGGCAGAGGGGAACACGGGCGGGCCGCAGAGCGAGACAACGCCCATCGGGTACATCGTCGTTGCCGACGAGGCTCCCCAGCCTATCGAGAAACCCCTTGCGGCGTCCGATCTCGTTTACAACGGGCAAGAGCAGACCGGCGTCGAGCAAGGCGAAGGATACGATCTGACGGGCGAGGCCTCTGCCGTCGACGCTGGAACGTATACGGTGCTGGCCACACCCAAGGACGGATACGTGTGGGCTGACGGGGGAAGCGAAACCGTTCCCTTGCAGTACACCATCGAGAAAGCCGAGCTGACGGCTGCGTACGCGGGCGAAGAGATTCCCGAGAACAGAAAACCTGCGCTCGAAGTCCTGGTTTCCGGATTCGTCAACGGAGAGACAGCTGAAACCGCAAAGGATTACGTGGCTCCCACGGTTTCCGCGCCCGAGCGCATTGAGGAAGGGCGAGAGTACGAGTTGGTGCCCGAAGGCGGCAGCGCTGCCAATTACTCGTTCTCCTACCTTCCCGGTTTGCTGAAAGTGACGAAAGCCGAGAAGCTTACGCCGGGCACGTACGCCATCACGGCGAATCTGAGCATGCCGGGAGAGTACAACCCGCTGATCGCGGGGTTGACGGTGTATGCGAACAGCCCGGACAATCCTTTCGGGAAATACGATGAAAACGATCCGGCCGAAGTGGGCGGCGGCGTGCCCTCCTCGCCGAAGAGCATGAACGCGACGCTCGTCGTGGGCGAGGACGGCACGAGGACGCTGGTGCTGCCCATCAAGAACCCCGTGTTCACCACGCAGGATTTGGGCGTGTGCGAAGAGCTGAGCAACGTGCAGGTGGAGTGGACGACGCCGTACAGCTTGGACGAATATCCGACGGGAAGGTATGCTCCCGACGGCGCGGGCGCCGACGACGGCTATCCCGGGCGCATTCACAAGATGTCGGCAGAGCTGACCGACGGTTTGGAAGAGGGCGTGGCGACCTACGTCTTCACCGGCAGCCATCTGTACGCGACGCCTTTGGACGCGGATATCAGGCCGAGCGGCGACACCGCCTTGAAGCTGGAGGTCGACTACTCGGATTTGGAGAGGGTGAGCGATTCCACGGAGGTTCCCGCCCTCGACCCGACGAATCCGAACGACGGGGGCGACAACACCGGCGGCGGGGACAATCCCGGCGGCAACACCGGCGGGGGCGACAACCCTGGCGGGAGCACCGGTGGCGGCTCGGGCTCGGGCGGCGGCTCGGGTTCCGGCTCGGGCTCCGGCTCGGGCGGCGCGGCCAACGGGCAGGTTTCGGTGACCGACGACGGGCTGCTGGCGGCGGGCACGTACACGGTGTCGGCCAACATCTGGTTCGACAAGGCCACCACGGGGCTGCCGCTGAACCCGCACATCACGAACAGCGCGTTCCCGCCGAAGGATCCCGTGCAGAAGAACGCGACGCTGCGGGTGGATTCCTCGGGCCGCGCGCAGGTGACGGTGCCCATCGTCATCCAGTCGCGCATCATGTCGGTGAAGTCGATCTCCGGGCTGAACATCGTGGATTCCAGCAGCTCGGGCGGCGGCCTGAGCAGCATCACCGTGGATCTGGGCGTGCTGCGGGGCTCCGACACCGTGGTGACCAAGAGCTGCAGCGCCAGCGTGCACATCGGAGACTTGGCGATGACCATCGCGGGCGGCATCTTCAACGGGCAGCGGGACTTCACGTGGAATGCCACGTTCCAGATGAACTTCACCGGCGTGCCGAACTCCGGCGGCGGCACCCTGCCCGCCGAGGCGCTGGCGGCGCTGAGCGGCATGGACGGCGTGGCCGACGAGGCTGCGGCCGAAGCGGAGGCTTTGTCGGCGTTGGAGGACGGTTCGGCGTCTTCGCCTAACGCGACGCGCGGATCCGGCTCGTCGCGCAAGGGCACGACCAAGAACGGCGCGGAGGCTGCCGTGGAGGCGCTGTCCCAGAACCCGGCGCTGGCCGTGGCCGTGGGCTTCGTGGGCGGGGCCGCCGTGGCGGGCGGCGCCGTGGCCGGAACCCTGGCCTACCGCAACCGCAAGAAGATCGCGAGCTAGCAAGACGGCCGCGAGCTGGCAAGGCGACCGCGAGTTGGCAAGAAGGCCGCGAGGTAAGCACGGCCAGCCGACTTCGGCTCGCCAAGGGGGAGGCCCTTCGGGGCCTCCCCCTTTTTTCGTCCTCATAACTCCTGTTCCAGGCGCTAACTGAGCGAGTTGGACCGTTTTGAATTAGCGAGTTGGACGGATTTTATTTGGGGAGTTGGACGAGGATGGGGGTTCGGGTTGGGGCTCGCGTCGGCGGCTGGACGGGCTGGATGATAAAGAAGTGATAAAGAGAAACCCGCTTCGAGTCTATCGTTTTCGCAGGTGGGCTCTTCTCCGGAGGTGAAAACCCCGCAAAAATGATTTTCAGCGATAAAGAGAATCGCGCTGAAGGTTGGATGGGCGCGGGGGCTTCTTTCTAGGCAAATGTTCGCAAAGCGTAAAGGGGGTGCGGACAAAAAGTTGGACACTCCGGTGTCCGGATTGGAGTCCGCATGTACCCGTTGGAGACCAGGGAGCTCGCCGTGGAGGCCGTCGCGGCGGGGTTCAGCCTGACCGAGGCGGCCGA
>NZ_PPEL01000029.1 GCF_002899695.1 Rubneribacter badeniensis | reverse complement strand
GGTACCGGGAGGGGAGGCTGAAGGCGTTCGACGAGGGAGGGCGCAAGGTGTACGATACGATAGCCGGCCGCAGGAGGCGGCTGGGGCTGGCCGCCTAGGCCGTCCGGAAAAACGTCCGCACCCCCATTTCGGTCAAATATTCCGAAAAATTGTTCTATTCGTTACCGCGACTTATTGAGTGAAGGCTATCACGGTACAATATTGTCGAATAGATTCGGATTTCTTACCGCAACACGCAAGCCCATCTGCGATGCGCGGACGCCCTCGACTCGGTGTGCCGTTGGGGTGCAGGATCTTTGCGACGCGAGACTATCTACGGCGTGCGAACGCCCTCCACTCCCTGGCCCGCGGCGCACGGATAAAGGCGATGCGGAAAGCAACAACCAGGAGAAGCGTGGCGCGAACAGGCTTTCTTCACCAAAAGCCCTCGTCAGAACTGCGCCGTTGAATCGATGTCGCAGCCGTCCGATGCAACACGCAGCACGGCGAACTCGCATGCGAAGCGCCGAGCAACGAACCTTGCCGAAAGGGGCGCCGGGCCTCTTCGCAAACGCAAACGGCCGATCGGAACCCGTGATGCTAGATTTTGCAAGTCGCACTTCCGCGAGCACGCCAATCCTGCTCACTTGCCAAGAGAAAGCAAAACGGGGAACGGAAGGCAGAGGGCAGAGGGCGATGTCCGATGGCTAATGTCCAGTGCCCAATAGCTAATGTCCAGTGCCCAATAGCTAATGTCCAGTGCCCAATAGCTAATGTCCAGTGTCCGATGTCCGATACCCGATGGCAAAAGGACGAAGGGGTAGAGAATGAAGAGATATCGAAACCCTCCCCCGGAGGATTGACCGGGCATAGTATACTCTAACGCGTCAAACGAGCAGACCCGTGAAAATCACGGTGGATCGAGACGGGATAACGAGGTAACCATGGATTTCGGAGCGCTGTACGACTTTCTCTTCAACACCTACGCGGGCATCGGCTGCCTGGTGGGAGCGGGGCTCGTCATCAGCCTGATCGCGTGCGTCATCATGGAGCGCCGTACGCGCAAGACCTTCGTCGACCGGCAGGGCGATGAAGACGACTGGTCGTTTTTCGACGACGAGGACGACGAGGACAAGTAGTCCCTCTCCCGCTCGCGCCCTCGGCGGCGCTCGCGTCCGCACCCGCTGCCCGCCGCCTGCCGAACGCGTTCGCCGCACGCGTTCACCGCGCCGCAACGCCCGCGCCCGTCGCACCGCCGCCCGTGCCTGTCGCACCCTCGACAGCACTCGCGCCTGTCGCACCGCCGTCTGCCACCGTTTGCCGCCCGCGCCGTAACGCCCGCCCCGCCGCCGTTCGCTGTCTGCCGCACGCGTCTGCCGCGCCGCAATGCCATCTGCCTGCCGCACCGCCGCCCGCGCCCTCGGCAGCGCCCGCTCTGCCCTCTCGCCGCCCGCGCCGCCCCAACACCGCCGCCGTCTGCCGCCCGCGCCGTTCCAACGCCGCCGCCGTCTGCCACCCGCGCCACCTCCCGCGCCTGTCGCGCCCTCGGCGGCGCCCGCGCCTGTCGCCGTCTGCCGCCTGCGCCGCCTCCTCTCGCCGCCCGCGCCTGTTTCGTCAACCGAAATGCGCTCTCGTCACACGCCCGACACATACCTGTCGTAGGATAAGCTTTCCATCGCCGCCCTTCCTGTCGCGCGCTGGCAGGGCGGCGGCGCATCGTCCGGAATATCGCGAGAAAGGCCAGACTCCATGAACCCTGAGAACACGCCCGCAACGCACCTCTACCGCCGCGAAGGCGCCTACATCCCCCGCGTGGCCGCCGTGCACGACCTGTGCGGATACGGAAAGTGCTCGCTCGGCGTGGCCATCCCGGTGCTGTCGGCCGCCGGCTGCGACGTGTGCCCCGTGCCGACGGGCCTGTTCTCGTCGCACACCGCCTTCCCCGGCTGGTACATGCACGACACCACCGACATGCTGGCCGACTACCTGGCGGCATGGGGGAAGATCGGCGTGGAGATCGACGCCGTGTACTCGGGCTTTTTGGGCGCGCCCGAGCAGGTGGACCGCATCCGCGATCTGTACGCGATGTACCCGGACGCCTTGCGCGTGGTGGACCCGGTCATGGCCGACCACGGCGCGGTGTACCCCACCTACACGCCGGAGCTCTGCAATGCCATGGCCGAACTGGCCTGCGGCGCGGACATCCTCACGCCGAACCTCACCGAAGCCGCCATCATCCTGGGCGAGCCCATCGGCGAGAACTGGGCCGGCACCGACATCTCCGACGAGGAGGCACGCCGCCTAGTGGACGCGCTCGTGGCGAAGGGCGCCAAGCACGTGGTGCTGAAGGGCATCCAACGCGAGGGCGAGACGAGCATCCGCAACTTCGTGGGCGGCGAGGGCATGGACACGGTGGAGGTGCACAACGAGTACGTGCCCTACCTGCTGCACGGCACGGGCGACCTGTACGCATCGTGCCTGATGGCAGCCGTCATGGCTGGCCACTCGCTCGAAGAAGCCGTGCGCTTCGCCGGCGATTTCGTGCACGATGCCATGATCGTGAGCGCGCAGCAGCCCGCATTCCAGGCGCGCGGCGTGAGCTTCGAGCCTCTGCTGGGGAAGGTGTGCGAACTGCTGTAAAAAGCCGCGCCTCAACGACCAAAGCGCTCCGGAGCCCCACGTCCGGAGCGCTTTGTCTTTTCGCTTCCCCATTTGGCTCCTATCTTTCCTGATCGATTTCTCTGCGAGAGAGCGCCCGCAGGATAGACGGAGCCCTCTTGTGCGAACGTTTCGCCAGATACTCGAATCCGGTTTCGGAGCATAAATGAATCCGGTTTTAGAGGATGAAACGTTACGGGGTTATAAAAGCCGTACTCGCGCCGCGGAGCGCTTACGTCTCGCTGCAAAAACTATGGTGACTGTAAGAGACTACCCTTCTACAAGCAGCAGATCCTCGCGCGAGGCTGCTTCGGCACGGAGCTCATCCGTGAACCCTGCGATACTGAAGAGAACATACCAGTCTGCGCGATCCCCTTTGTGCCATGGAACGCGCGCCGCCCTCTGCTCGAGCGACCGCAGGACGTTGAGGCCCACGGAGCCTTTCCAAAACTTGCATTCCGCGAAAACAGCATTTCTCCCCTGATCATCAAGGCCAAGCACGTCAATCTCAACATCGCCGACACCCCACCAGCGTCCAACCTTCTGCAACGAAAACGGCCATACGTCGTCGGCCGACAACTGCCACATATGGTCGCGGCACACATCCTCGTACACGAAAGCGGCTTGGCTGTCGAGGAAGTTGGCTCGGATTGTCTCCATGACCTTTTCGGGATGACCCGACTCGATGAGTCCGAGATTCGGAAACACAAACTTGAACCAGAACAGAAGGAAGTTGTCCTTCAGTCGATACAACCCCTTTTTGCTTTTCTGAGGGTTATCCTCGGTCACCGGCACTTCGCGCTCAAGAACATCCAGGTCGGAGAGGACTTTGAGATACTTTGTAAGACTGGTCTGTTTAACCTCCAGAGCCGCAGCAATGTTGCCCAATTTGCGGTTACCTGCAGCGATTGCCTTGATGATGGAGAAGTAACTGCCCACATCCCCCACCTCTTTTTGGAGGAGGAATTGCGGCTCGTCGTACAGAAAGCTGCTGGTGTCGAGCACATTGCGCTCGATAGCCTTGTAGATATCGCCCGCGCCGTCAAACAGCTCGATGTATTTGGGGACACCGCCCGTTACGCTGTAAAACTCGATGAGCGCGCGCCGATCTTTGCCAGGAAAGAACTCCCTGTAGCATGAAAACGGCAGCTGCCCCATCTTCATCTGAGCCGTGCGGCGACCGTACAAAGGGCTCGCGTACGAAAGCGTTTGATCCACCATCATCGAGATCAGAGAGCCGCAAACAACCAGCATCACATTGCGATTTTTCAGCGTCGTGTCCCAGATGCGCTGCATGACAGATGGAAAAGCTGCATTCGCCTTTCCGAGATACTGGAATTCATCGAGCACGAGTACGAGGCGCTCGCCTCCCGGCATCGACGAGGCGGTCAAGCGATCGAAGAGGTCCTCCCATCTGTCAACGGTGGCGTTTCGCAGGAGCGAATCATTTGTGAACTCGGCCACTGCATTTTTGAATGCGGCGCGGTTTTGAGCCTCGGATTCTTCGGTCGCAAGGAAGTAGAGGGCGTGCTTGTCTTTGATAAACTCAGCGAGCAGCGTGGTTTTGCCAACGCGACGTCGCCCGTACATCACAACAAAAGACGCTGATGAGCGCTCGTATTCTCGCTGGAGCGCCGCTCGTTCGCGATCTCTGTCTATGAAGTTGGCCATTTTGTTCCACCCGCCTTATGTCCGAAGCGTTGTTGCTAATATTATACTATAAGGTATTATACTTGAAAGTATAATATGGTGATCGTTTGCTAAGAAGGTGTTACTGAACTGCACTTTTAGCGATTCTCTCACCGAAATGCACCACGTTTGCTCTGTTTTCCAACTGGCAGGCAAAGCCAACCTGTCGGAAGATGCGACGAGGCGCGCCGGATGGACGCGCCTCGCGGGGTGGGCTCGCCAGGTGGGCACGACACGCCGGATGGGCGCGCCTCGCAGGACAGAGTACAGCGCAGTCGATGGCCGAGGCTACAGCGCGAAGCCGAGAGCGTCCAGCACGTACTTCGGCACCATGAAGCGCACGGTTTTCTGTGGATCCACCATCTGGCACACCCGCACATCGGCGACAAGCGACAGCAGCATGACCAGCTCGTCGACCGCGACGCCCGTGCGATCGTGCAGCAAATCCACCATCTCGTGCACGGCGCGGTCGGCCGCCGCGTCAAGCGATTCGGCTGACGCGATGATGCCCAGATGCGTGGCGTTCTCGATGACAGGGTCGGCCAGGTGCAGCTCGGGCAGCGCCGTCAGCGTGACCGTGGCCCAGCCCGCCACCTCCGCGCCCGACACGCTCACCTCGCCGTCGCCCATGGCCGCGTGCATGTCGCCGCAGCCGAACAGCGCGCCTTCCACCGCCACCGGGAAGTACAGCGAAGCGCCCGTGGTGACGGCGATGGTGTCCATGTTGCCGCCGTGGCTACCGGGCGTGCCGCAGTTCACCGACTCGCCCGCCGGCGCGACGCCAATCACGCCGATCATGGGGTTGAGCGGGATGGACAGCCTGTCGCTCCAAACAAGCGCGCCGGCCTCGGCATCGACGGCGCACAGGTGCGTGCTCCACGCGTCGAAGCGGTCACCGCACACGCCCTCGTCCTTGCCCGTGCACGACACGGTCTGCGCGTCCAGCTCGATGTTCTCGATGGCCACCTTGAGCGCGCCTCCGGGCACGGCCCCCTCCACGTACACAGGGCCGGTGGCCGGGTTGATGCGATCCCAGTCGATCTCGTCCAGCACGTCGTCGGGCGACTGCACCTGGTTGCCGAAGCAGTCCTGCGTGCGGATGCGCACCGTCTCGCCCGATTTCACCGTCAGCGCGGGCTCCGCATCGCGCGAAAACGCGAACAGCACGCGCTCGTCGCTCAGTTCCTGCATAGGGACATCCTTTCTCCGATATCTTGCTGGAGCCCATAGTACTACGGGAAAGCGCAGCGCGGGAGCGGCTCTTGCGCTGCCCTTGTCCTTTTCGAGAGACGTAAGGAACGGGTACATACCCGCCTCAATACGTCGACGCAGCTTGCCTCTGTCAAACCGCCATTGAAGCGAGCCTGCGCCCGTCGCGCCCTCGCACCCGCGCCCGCGCGTCTGCCCGCGCACCTGCGCCCGTACGCCCGCGCGTCCGCTCGCGCACCTGCGCCCGTACGCCCGCCCTGCCCGCATCATCCCTGCGCGCTTCGCGGATGCTACGCCTCCTCTTCTTCAGAGCCCTCCTCGTAGCGCGCAGGTCCCGGCACTAAAACGCAGACAAGCAGCACAGCGACGACGGGAACGGCGGTTCCTGCGAGATTGCGCACGGACGGCATCCAGGTCAGGCCGTCCGACGCCACCCAAGCTGCCGCGCAGATGCCCGCCGCCAGCACCGATGCGGCGCAGATCGCGCCGAACACCGCGAACGCGCGCGTGCGCCGTCGCCGCACCACCGCACATGCGAACGCCGCCACAGGCCAGCTGGCCGCCACGCACCAAAACGCCGGCTGCACGAGCATCGAGCCGAGGACGGCTTGCACGCCAGCGCCGTCGAACGCGACTGCGGCGTGCGCGGGCGCGTCCCACCCCAAGAGCGACCCCGTTCCGAACGCCGCCAGAATCGCGGCAACCACCAGGGAAAACGCAGCCGTCGCGAACGCGCGGGCAGGAGGCAGGCACAAGCCCGCCGCAAGCGGCGCGAACTGGCCGCCGCCCAGCGCGCCGCCCAGAGGCGCCGTCAAAGCGGCGTTCGCCTCGGCATCGCCCTCCCGTCCGACGAAGTACCACCAAGCAGCCGTGGCCGCCATCAGCACACATCCCACAGCCGGCGCCTCCTGCACGATGAGCGCCACGCCCAGCGCGCTATACGACAGCAGCGCGCCCAGGTGCGGCCTGAGCGCGCCCGCGAGGGCGACCAGCGCCAACAGCCCCCAGAACAGCGGGTTGTCCAATCCGCTTGCCTGCGGAATGTTCCCCAACGCCACGAACGCGACGAACGCCGAGCCCAACGCGCCGAACACCCGCGCAGCCGCCCGTCGATGCCATGGCATGATGCGCTCGCGCAGCGGCGGGCGCGGCTCGCGCGGAGCGGGGGCCGGCTCGTCGTCGGCCTCTTCCTCGTCGGCATAGCCCACGATGGCGGCCAGCTCGCGAGCGCCGCGCTTCGGGTCGCCCAGGAAGGGCTCCATCTCCTCGGCGAATTCCGCGACGTTGTCGTAGCGCTCCTCGCGGTCGGGGTCGAGCGCGCAGAAGATCACGTCGTCGACCGCCGGATCGAGCTCCTCCCAACACAAAGATGGCAGCACGAGCTCGGCGTCCTCGATGGCCGCCTCGGCCCGCACGAGGTCGGGAGCGAGAAAGGGGTTCTCGCCCGCCAGCATCTCATAGGTCACCGAGGCGAGCGCCCATTCGTCGCAACGCGCGTCGAGGCTTTCCTGCCGCATCTGCTCAAGCGGCATGTATCCGATGGTGCCGCCGCCCGCCGCACCGAATCCCGAGGTGCCAGCAAGCACGGCCAGGCCGAAGTCGGTCACCTTCACCTGGCCCTGGCGGTTGATGAGCACGTTGTCGGGCTTGATGTCCAAGTGCAGAACCTGGTTGTCGTGCGCCACCTCGAGCGCATGCGACACCGCCGCGAACACGGCGGCCACCACGTTGAGCGAGAGCCGATCGTCGAAGCGCTCGAGCAACTCGGACAGCGTGATGCCGTCCACGTACTCCATGATGAGGTAGGCCGTGGAGCCCTGCACCTCGAAATCGTACACGGTCACGATGTTGGCGTCGGACAGCAGCGCCGCCGTGCGCGCCTCGTCGAGGCCGGGCACGCGCGCGAGCGAGCGTGCCGAAGGGTCGTCGCTGAACATGCTGACGGAGCGGCCCATCTGGTCGAACAGCGCCGTCTCGTCATCGTCTGAAAACGTGGGGGAATCAAGGTCGTCAGGGTCGGCCTTCCAGGTGGAACCGCGGGCATCGAAAGGGTCGGCCGCATCGCTTGGGTCGCCCGACGCCACGCGCGCCGCATCCACCTCGTCAAGGCCGATGCACTTGATGGCCACCTTGCGCTGAATGCGCGTGTCCCATGCCACCTGCACCGTGCCGAAGCCGCCCGTCCCCGCCTCGGCGATGGGTCGATAGCGATCCAATATGAGCTGTCGGTTGCGCGCCATGCTGCCATTATAGGGGAGATGCGGCCCGAACGAGCGCGGCGATGCGCCGCAGGGCGTCCGGCGACGCCTCACGGGTGGTCGTCCGGCGCGCCGCATGCCGCTGCGTGCCGCCCCGCATGCGGCCTCGTGCGCGCGAACGGGCCGATTTTGGCCACGAAACCGAGTTCTGGCACAAAAAGGCGGGGTTCGGAAGCTCCCGCAGAGGACGTCCCCGACAAAAGGCCAGGTCGCGAGTTTCGGACGCGTGCCCAAGGGGGCCGATCCGTACCAGAACGCGGTTTCGTGGCCAAAATCACGCAGATTTCGCGCACGCGCCGTGCAGCCGCCCGCGAGCGAACGATATCGCCATGCCCCACGTACAACTCCCAATCGCACGCGCCGCACGGCCGTCCGCGAGCGGGCGGACCGACCTCGGCGCACCCGCAGGCCGCGCCGCGCAAACCACCCCTCCCCGCAAACCCGCAGACCGCTCGCAAGCGGGCGGCCGGGACAAGAGGAGGAGGGCGGCAACACACCCGCGCGCATGCCGCGCGGCACCAGGCACGCCGGGCGACATGTCTCGGGAGGAAACCGGCGCACCGCACATCAGCCAGATGACGGCCAATCGCAGACCGCAAGCCGCGTCGCCCGGCCTCGCCATAGAGAGCGACCGCGCATCAGCATCGCCCTTAAGCATTTTCGCGAGCTGGAGAAGATGCCGGCAAGCCACAAAGCGTGTACTCGTTCGCCGGATCGGCCTGGGCAAGGAACCGGTAATTCGGATGCTTTTGCACATCGAAGCGAGGCGCCACCTTGCCCTCGCGCCCGCGAACGAACACCAAAGCCGTTCCGACCGGCATCCGTTGGATGTCCGACACAGGCATGTCGGCGCGCTCGCCAAGCTCCCTCGCCGTCGCCATATCGTTGACCCCAAGATACACAACCGCATCGCAACACCCGATGATCGTGTTCGCAGCACGTCCATAGCGCTCTTCCAGCTGGGCGGTGGCCTGGCAAATGGGCATCAACCATATGTCGCGACTGCGCACGGCGGCGATGACGGCGTCGAAACCGTCGATGACGTTCTGGTTGGCGAAGTCGTCCAAAATAACACGAACCGGAACACGTAGCCTGTTGCCGTTGTCGCAGCATTCGCGATCGGCCACCCGGCACAGCTCTTTGAACAACTGCGCGTAGAACACCGACACCATGAAGTCCATGCTCCGATCGACATCGGACACGACCACGAACAAAGCCATCCGCCTCTTCCCAAGCGACGCGATGTCCACGGGATCGACATCGGAGAACAGCCTTTCCCTCTCCTTCCCCGAAAGGCGGTTCAACCGCCCCCATAGCTCCATAACGATGCATCCGACGGTCGTAGGAGCATTGGCGACCGCTCTGAAGCGCAGCCACGTGTCGCGTGCGACGGATCGCGGACGGCGCTTCCCCGGCTCGCATTCCCCCTTCGCTCGCCAGTAGCTCCCTCGAAACAGCTCTTCCATCCGTTCGTCAAGACGGTTGGAGACGTTGTCCCAATCTCCCAGCTTTTCATGCCCATAAGCATCCGCGACGCTGATAACGTCCGAAAACGTCGTTACACACCGAGGTCTGAACTGCTCGTTCCACTCAATACAGTACGCCATCAACGCCTTGAGAAGCAATTCTGCGGAATCCGGCCAAAACGCATCGGCGCTCGTCCGCCCCTCCGCTCTGACTATCGATCGGGCCAGAAAGTCCAGATCCATTTCGGTTCGAACGTAGCTGAACGGATTGTAGGTCATGGATTTCGCCGGATCGGAGAAGTTCAAGCACACGACGTCGTACCCGGCCTCCTTGAGCATGGCCCCGCATTCCCGCAACAGATTGCCCTTGGGATCGGTGACCACGTAGCTTGAGTTCATCTGCATGATGTTGGGCTTGACGATGCCCTCTGTCTTCCCCCCTCCCGGAGTGCCGAACACGATGACGTTGTTGTTCAGCTGGGTCTTGCGCATATCGGTGCCCAAGCTCACCCCATCGGCCAGAATGGTTCCTTCGAGATCCCGTTTCGGTTTCTTCATGCAGCCCTCCCTACATCCAGCTTCCCCTGACGCTGTCCGCCAGCCCGAATGCGACCGCCTCTTCCGAGCTCATGCGGTTGTTTCTGTCCGTCGCGGCTTCGATTTCCCGATCGGTCTTTCCCGTCGCCTCGGCAAGCAGCTTGTTCAGCTGACGCTTCTTTCTCACGATGGACTCTGCCGCAAGGGCGATGTCGGACGCCTGACCTCCCATGCCTCCCATGAGGGGCTGGTGAATAAGGACATCGGAAAGCGGGCTCACGGTGCGCGCGCCTTTCTGGCCGCACGCCAAGATGATCGCCGCCATGCTGGCCGCCATCCCAAGAGCATGCGTGCGCACCTCGCACTCGATACCCTTCATCATGTCGACGATGGCCAAACCCGCAGAAACCGACCCACCTGGGGAATTGATGACAAGCGCAATGGGTTGCGAGCCCACCCTGCTAAGCCACGCCAGCTGGCAGATGACGCTTTCCGCAAGCTCGTCTGTGACCGCCCCGGTGAGAAACACCGTGCGCTCGGCATACAGCTCGCTTTCAGGCGTGGACCAGTCGATGCCGCGCGACGATCTTTTTTGAACAGACACTCGAGCCATGACAACTCCCTTTCTCCTAAACGAACGCCAAGAGCGCCCTACACCAGCGTCGCAAGATCGCCCAAATGCCACACTGCAAGCCACGAGGGCCAGTCGGCAACATGCACCGTGGACTTTATCCATGCCAAAGCGGCATTGACCGTCTGGGCTCCCGGGCACGCAACGCACTCGATTACGGCGCTTGCGCATAGGAGCACGAATGTGACAACGAACACGGCGGCAACGATCCTTCTCGAAACAACGGCGTCCATGACGACCCTCCTCATCTCCATTCCGAACCTCCCATCGCTTCGAGCGGTTACCCGCAGCGCGCGGCCGAAAACGCAAGGCGCATCATCCAAGGCAGCATTGCCAAAGCCAGGAAGAACGCAAGAACCAGCACGAAGACGACCAACGCCCCAAAGGCAGCCGCCACCGCGGCGGGCAACCCGCACACGGCCAAAACGCACAACACGAACGCGCGGACAAAAGGGTTTCGAACGCGCATGGCCATCAGCGCAAGCTTGGCAACAACGAAAGCGCCAATCACCAGTATGACCAAGCTAAAAACGGCATCCTGATCGCCAGCGGCCAGCCCTTCGGCCAAGGAGGGAGCAAAGCAAACGGCCAGCATGGCGACCTCCGTTCCAAGCAAAGCCAGCGGAGCCGCCACAGACGCCATGCGCAAGAACCGCGCAAGCCCGCACCCTTCAGCGGCAAGCTCTCTCGCGATAAGGCTCGACACCCCTGCCGCCAAAGAAAAGGCCGCAACCAGCCACAGCCGAAGCGCAGCGGCCGCCACCCATCCGCCAACGCCCCCTGCAACCAATACGCACGAAAGCACCTCGGACGCGTAGGCCGCCGACACAACGACAACTGCCGACACGACAAGGGCAACCGCCGCTTTCAAGGCGACAACCGTCCCGACAATCGCAGCGCCGACATCGAACCCCCTCCTCTGCGTTTCGACCTTGCGCATGGCTCCTCCTTATCGTTGCCCTGTCTCCCAAACCCGCCTCCACGAAGCGACTGTAGTCAGTATCGACGAAATCAAGCAAAGGCGATCACTTAAAACAAGCCTATATAGTTCCATTTGAAAAAATCAAAAGGGAGCCGTATACTCTTGAGGAGGTCGGCCCTCACAGGTGGGCCGACCGTGTCCGCTTTGACCGAAGGAGGTGGGCCATGCCGAGCAAGGCGATCCCGCGGGAGACCCTGTTGTGCATCGACCGCATCCTTCGAGAGTACACCGATGACGAAACCGATCCCAAGCACAACCCCGCCCATGCACTGGGCAGCGGCTCCATAGCGGCAAAGCTGCGAGACGACTTCGGCATAACCATCTCAGCGAAAACGGTATCCCGCTGCCTCGAGGATCTGCAGGCTTTCTATGACCGGCCAACCCCCTCCCGCCACCGGGGAACGGCGCTGCTCGCGGAGGGGGAGCTGGGACGCACGACAAGCTGCGACACCCCAAGCGCCAAACGCTGGTACTGGATGCGAAGCCGGCTGTTCGAACCCTCTGAAGTGGAGTATCTGGCAACACTGGCGAAAAACGCGCCGCGCGTCCGAAACCCTGAAAAGCTGTGCGAGAAGCTGGGTTGCCTCCTTAGCGTCAACCAGCGCCGGCGCCTGGCCCTCGCCCCGCGTCCAGAACCCCTCCCCAACGCAATCGGAGCACCCATCCAAACCCTGCTCTACAACGTCAACGTACTTGAGAAGGCCATCGCAAAAGGACGCCTCGTCTCGTTCTCCTACTGCAAGCACGACGGCTCCCACGGCAATAGCGAGCTGACACCTGAGCGATGCGTCGGCTACATTCCCTATTGCGTTGAATGCGTGGAAGGCTACTACTACCTGGTGGCGAAAGCAAAAGGCAGAAGAAAGTCATCCGACGGAAAGCGCATCCGATTCAGAACCTTGCGCGTTGACAGAATGCAGGAGGTCGCACCGGAAAAGCGCGGCGTCTCCCTGCGACCGAACGACTATCGGACACTGCAGCAAGAGGCGCGCGCCTACATTCGCGCCGCGGTCAACCGCATGCCCTCGGAGCGCATCGAAACCGTGCGCCTCAAGTGCTACAGCGGCAAAAGCGTCGCCATCGTGCGCGAGAGCTTTGGCGAACGGGAGGGGTTCTCCCAAACCACCATGGAAGGCTCCTTGCCGGCAGAATTCACGTTTCGCGTATCCGCAGACGGGTTCTCGTATTGGGCGATGAAGTTCCTCGAGGACATCGAGGTAATCGAGCCGGCGAGCCTTCGCGACAGGATAATCGGGATGATCGAAAACAACCGGTACGGCCTGTTTGAAAAGCGCGCATCGAGCAAGCTGAAGAAGGAGCCCGCATGAACGCGACATGCGAGCGAAAGGCGCAACGCGCCCGCGAAGTGCTCCAGCTATGGAAGGTCATGGAGTTCGCCGACCAAGCCGCAACGCCCTCGACGCGCAGACCGAAAGATCGGAAGTCTTCAGACAAGAGCCACCACGATGGCTCGTGCGGCGTCAACCTGACCGATCCGGGAACCTTGAGCGACGCGCTAAAGAGCCGGATGCGCCTCACAGAGCAAGAGTGCCTATCCACCATCACCGTGACGGTGGGGGCGGTTTCCCGCGAGGCATGCATCAACCTGCTGGAACGCTGCGTATCGAGCGGCGGGAGAGCCGCCTCGCAAGAAAGGCCCGAGAGAAACCCGGCGCGCATCGGCCTCGCGGAGCTGACCATCAGCGCCGAAGGCGCCCTTTTCGAAGACGAGGACGGCCTTGTCCCTGCGGCGTCGTTTCGCCTTTCTCCCCTGCTGTGGCTGGCTGCGGAGACGTCCCGCTCCGAATCTGCCGGCCTCTTCCAAGCCAAGGAACTGCGCACTCGATGGGAGGCCGCCAACGACGAGGCTCGCCGCGCTTTTGCCGTCGACGCCAACCTTCTTTGCGACGAACGAGGGGCCGTCACGCTGGAGGGGCTGGCCCGCCTCTTCGACAAAGTCGTCAGGCTTTTCAACGACGCGCTTCCCGTCCACCTCGATTCCTCGCCTGGCGGCCAAGCGAGCATCGCTGCGGAGAAAACCGCCTTCGCGCAGATGAGAATCTACGCGAACGAAAACAAGAAGGCCAACGACAAAGACTACACGCCGCCCACGTTCTGGAACTCGTTTTTCTACAACGACCTTGAAATGGCGAGTGAGCGCATTGAGCGCGGCGAGACGACCGAGGCGCTTCTCGACTACATCGTTTCGCCTGACGCAAGCGAAGGAAGGCGCGCCCAACGCCTCGACGTGCTGTTCTCTCCCGCCACAGCGAAGCGCGACTTTTACCGTGAAGCGCTCAGTCCCGCCAACATCCCGCTTGGCCGTTGGCCATCGCAGTATTCCCCCGCCCTCTTGCAGCAACTTGCGGTCAACCTCTGCATGAAAAGCGTGAGGGACAAGGGAGCGTTCGCACCCGTCAATCCCTCCTTACCTTGCCATTTCTCCGTCAACGGGCCTCCGGGGACGGGCAAGACCACCCTGCTCAAAGACGTGGTGGCCGCTTGCGTTGTAGAGAAGGCGAAGATTCTTGCCGCTTACGAGAACCCCGATGACGCTTTCGAGAGAATCGAGCTCAACGATGCCCGGAGCAAACAGTGGCACTACGTCAAAACATGCTACCGGATGAAAACCGCCGGTACGGCGGCGAACGACCCCGCCAGCTACGGCATCGTGGTGTGCTCGGCCAACAACGCAGCCGTCGAGAACATATCGAAAGAGCTTCCGAAGAAAAGCGAGCTTTTGAAAAGCTTGGGAGGATTGCCCCGGGAAGAAGGCGAGGAAAACGACCTTGAGCGCACGGCGCTTAGCGAGGTTCGAAGCCTGTTCGACAACTCCGATCCCCAAAAACCGCGCTACCTTCGCGATCAGGCCGCACTGCTGTTCGGCTCGTTCGACGGAACCCAAATCGTTCCCGAGGACGACGTATGGGGCCTCATCGCCGCGCCGCTGGGCAAAGGGAAGAACATCCTCGACTTCCGCAACCGCGTTCTTTTCCCAAAAAGCAAGAGCAAAAGCCTTGCCTTGGGGCAGTTCAAGAACCGAGAGGATGCCTTGCAGCGCTACAAGGATGCGCGCACGAAGTTCCTCAAGCAGCTTGAACTGGTCGAATCCATGCACGAGGAGGCGATTTGCCGCGCCGAAAGCCTGATCGAAGCCGAAAAGGCCCTCGAGCGCGAGAGGGCTTTGTCGGAAAGGCTTGCCGCAGAGCAAGCGCGCGCCGAAGCCCAGCTGGACGGCATCGTCAACGAGCAACGCCGTACCGGCCCGTCCCGCGACCACGAATTCAAAAGCTGCGTGAACGGCATCGATCCGGAAATCGTCCTGTTCGGAGACGTCGACGAGAAGTCGCTAGACGACCTGGCATGGAAGACGCAGAGCAAAATCGACGACCTTCAACGCAGGGCGGACGAAGCAGAACGGTTCTTGCGCAGCACGCTCAACCGGGTTTTGCGCCGCAACCTTTACGCGATGAAAGAGACGGAGTTGGCCGACAACGTGCAAAGACGCGAGCGTTTAGCCGACATCCTGGCGTTAACGAGCAAGGAAAGGATCCGACGCGACGAAGAGCGCAGCCGCATCGCCCTCCTGCAGCAGAAAGCGCACGACGCGAGGGCCGAAAGGATAGCGTCCAACGAGCGCATGCAAGAGGCTTCGTCGTTCAAAGATCAAGCCTTCAAGCAATGCGTCGAACAGGGAATTCGCCCGTTCGACGAGAAGCTTGCCGAACGAATAGCATCGGGCGACCCCGCCGAACGGGAGAAGGCCCACCTTGCCTCGTTCTGGCTCTCCGCGAAGCACGACCGCGCACGCGAGAAGCTGTTCGCTTACGCCTTCGAAATGGAGACGAGCTTCGTCGAAGCGTCCGAAAAGGCGCGCAGAAACATGGCGCTGCTCGCGGCCATGTGGGGAGAGAAGGCCAAACCCGCGAAAGGCCAGGACGAGATCGTCGTTCCTTTCACCAACGACGATCGGGATCGCGCCATGCCCCACCTCCTCCAAACGCTCCTGCTTGCCGTACCGGTCGTGTCGACGACGTTCGCCTCGGTCGAGAAGATGTTCTCGCACGTCAAAGATCCGGGCACCTTCGGACTGCTCGTGGTGGACGAAGCCGGGCAGGCCACGCCCCGCCAAGCTGTCGGCATGCTCCACCGCTGCCGACGAGCGCTCATCGTGGGCGACCCCAAGCAGGTGGAGCCTGTGGTGACAAACGAGTCCATCCTCGTCAGCTCTGTGTTTCCAAGCAACCTGAACGCCTATGCGCGAAAATCCGCATCGGTTCAGGAGTTCGCAGACCGGCTGAACCCCATCGGCAGCAGCCTTTCGGACCCTTCCGGCGAACCCGGAGATCCCGAAGAGCCCGACGAATGGGTGGGGTCTCCGCTTCTCATCCATCGCCGCTGCCTGTCCCCGATGTTCGATATCTCCAACGAGCTTTCGTACAGCGAGATGATGCATAAAAAGACAGCCGCCCCGAAGGAGAGCGCGGAGGCGTCCTTCTGTCTGGCCTCCTCTTTCTGGCTCGACGTGCGAGGATCCGAAATCGGCAACAAGAACCACTTCGTCAAAGCCCAAGCGCACGCGATAGAGGCGTACGTGCGCGACGCGTTCGAGAAAGCCCATGGAGAGCAACCCAGCCTGTTTCTGATAACCCCGTTCTCCTCCGTTGCATCCGAGCTGAAAAAGCACTTCAAAAAACTCGAATTCCCTGGCGAAGTCGATCGCAGCGTCCTGAACAATTGGGTGGAAAACTGCATTGGCACCGTGCACACGTTCCAAGGCAAAGAGGCGAACGAGGTCTTCTTCGTGCTGGGTTGCGACGGAAGCGCTTCAGGGGCCGTGCGCTGGGTGAACGCGAACATCGTCAACGTGGCCGTCACTCGCGCAAAATACCGGCTTTGCGCCGTCGGCGACGAAACGCTTTGGAACGAGAACCCCTCGGTTGCGCTCATGAGGCGACATCTGGACACTTGGTGGGCGAAGCAGCTGATAGCCACACATGCGGACGATCAGGACGACGCTGATCGGCAAACGGCCCTTGCGGAGGCAATGCGCTGCGCCCCGCACGCGGATTGGCTCCTCACGGCATCCGACCCCGAAGAACAGCCGAGCGACGAAAACGACGAGCGGGAGATCAGAGGCGGCTTCTTCGAAAGCTTCCAAGAATCCGGCCTTCTTTCGCTCAACTCGCTGAGCGACGATGATTTCCAACGATTCGGATTCGAGGGCAGAAGCGATTTCGACCGGAGATTCGCGGATTGCCCCGATGTCGCATCCTTCCTGCTGGTGGGCATGACCCTGTATCTTTTGTTCAAACTTGAATGGGTTGCGGAACGCGACGAGGAAGATCCGACGGACTACTCGTTTTGCGCGATCGGGTTCTGCAAGGCCGCAGAGCGCTATCTGCGAACGCGCTACATTCCCCTGCTCAAACGTATCTGCCCCGACTACAAGAAATCAAACGCAGAGGGAGCGCGACCGCTTTCGGAATGGAAAGAGCAGGAGTTCACGCTGGGAACCTTCGAGAACCTGTTCACCCGTAGCAGCAGGGGCCAAGCGCAAGCCCTGGCCAAGATATCCGAGCCCCTGAATCCCCGCTACAGCGAGATTTGGTGGAACAACGCAGCTAAGCTGTGCGAGCAGGCACGACAGTTCAGAAACGACGTCTGCCATGACGGACCCGTGACGGCACAGCGCTGCCAGGCAAACGTAGGGAGGCTGGTCGGCCTCAATGCCGAGCGGTTCGACCAATGGCCTTTGGGCATCCTCCGGGAAGAAGAGGCGCCCGCCCTTCTGGAACGAGCCCTGAACAGCAAGCCGGAAATGGGCGGCATCGATCCACTTTAGACGGGGCTTTGCGCCAAAAGCGACTCCGAGCCTCGTCACCGTGCTATTTGCCGCTGCGCGCCACGCCGTCTCGCATCGGGCCGCATGCGGCTTCGTGCACGCGAACGGGCCGATTCTGGCCACGAAACCGAGTTCTGGCACAAAAAGGCGGGGTTCGGAAGCTCCCGCAGAGGACGTCCCCGACAAAAGGCCAGGTCGCGAGTTTCGGACGCGTGCCCAAGGGGGCCGATCCGTGCCAGAACGCGGTTTCGTGGCCAAAATCACGCAGATTTCGCGCACGCGCCGCTCCCCGCCGCACGCCGCGGCGCGCAATACCCGCCGGAACCGCCACGCGGCTCAGAACGCCGCGTCCACAGGATCGCTCACGCGCACGCGCTCTTGGCCGCGTTCGAGCTCGGTGAGCTTCGCGAGCAGCGGCGCCTGGGTGCCGTCGAGCATGCGCAGCCTCAGCGTCACCTCGTCGGCAAACCCCGTGTCGAGCACCTTCGCCCCGCAATCGGCCGCGATGCGCGTCAACTGCTCGTAGCGCGCATAGGACGTGCGGACCTCCAGGTCCACGCAACGCGACACCACCACGAGCTCGGCCGCTTCCACGCCTGCCTGCGTGGCCTGGGTGTACGCGCGCACAAGCCCGCCCGTGCCCAGGAGCACGCCGCCGAAGTAGCGCGTGACCACCGCCGCCACGTCGGTGAGGCCCGCATGCTGCAGCACCTCGAGCGTGGGCAGCCCGGCGGTCTTCTGCGGCTCGCCGTCGTCGGAGTACCGCACGCGTCCCGTCGCGCCCGCGCCGCCTTCGCGCAGCACGTAAGCGTACACGTTGTGGCGCGCCATGCGGTTGGCTGCGCGCACCTCGTCCAGGAAGGCAAGCACCTCCTCCTCCGTCTCCACATGCGCAAGGCTGGCGATGAAGCGGCTCTTCTTCTCTTCGATCTCGGCGACGGCGCGACCGGCTATGGTGGTGTAGGAAGTCATGAGGGAAGTGTAGCACGAGCGTGTGGGGATGCGTGCGAAAAGGGCAGCTGCTCCCTTTCCGACACGCGGCTGCGGCACGACGGCAACGCGCGAACCCCCCCCCTCAGCGCACGGCGGCAGCGCAGGGGCGATGCGGCGGCAGCCTCCAGTTCGCAGCTCCACAACACCAGCGAGCGACAACCCCTCCCCAGCGAGCGGCGCAACGGCAACGCACGGCGCAACGGCAACGCACGGCACCCCCAACGAGCAGCGCGTCAGCAACACGCGGAGCGAGCCCTGCGCGCGAGGCCAACGCGAAGACGGTGCGCAGCCCTTCGCGAACGCTCACACGCGCCCTCCCATGCGGTCGCTCACAAGATCTATCAGCTCTTGCTTTGAGTGAATGCCCAACTTGCGATACACGCTCTTGACGTGAGACTGCGCCGTGCTCGTGGAGATGAACATCGTTTCGGCAACCTTCCTCAGACTGTTGCCCTGGGAAAACCGCTCCATCACCTCAACCTCGCGCGCAGTCAGCCCCTGCTCTTCCCCCAAGACGGCGCACGCCTGCTCGCGTGTGAGGCGGGGCGCATCCGCTGGCTCGGACAGCTTCCTATTCGCCAGCAATGCAAGAAACACGATGGTGCTGGAAATGAGGATGAACGCTATCAGCAGAGCGAAAAACGGCAGATACACGGATATCGGGAGATCGATTGCCCGCGCGATCTCGGGCGCAAGGAAATAGCTGCAGAAGCCGGAGGCGCATTCGACCATGATGAACAGCGTCCCGACAACCGGCACGAGCAAGTGTCTGCCGCGTTCGCGAACGGTCAGAACAAGCGCCACCCAAAGGAAGAACGACACGAACGTGCGCCCCGTAATGGCAACGCCTCCCGCCAAATCAGGCACGAGGGGATACGCGGCCGCAATGAGGAAAAGCCCGCTGAAGAAAACGAGGGAAACAAGCGTCCAGAGCCAGAACAGGGGAGGCTTCCCCGAATCGGCCCGGTATGCGATGACCACGACCAAAAACGCGAGCGCAAACGACACGACACGCCTTGACAACGTCGTCTGCTCCGACGAATAAGCGATGGTTCCCAGATAGAGGAAGCCCCTCACGAACGCCCCGATCACCAAAAACGCAATGAGCAACACGACGAGCCCGCTGAGCGCAACGCGAGCAGAGCCGATGCGCGCGGCCAAATTGCCGCACGCATGCGCAGCAGACGCCGGCGCGGCCCGACCGTCGACACGCGGCGCGCGATAAGCCGCATACGCCAGTCCCGAAACCGTCCAAGAGAAAAACGGCAGCACAAGAGAGAACGGGCCGGGAAGAAGGCTCGTGAGCGAGAGGACGAAACTCAGCAGAAACGAGAGCGCAATGTTGAAGAACAGGTTGCGACTCCTCGCCCGAGCAGCCTCGTTCGACCATGCGAACGTGAGGACGACAAACCCCACGGACGATAAGACCACCCCCGCACACGACACCGACCAGGGCAAACCAAACGCGTCGGCGCAGTAGATCAGCGACATCCCAACGGAGGCCAGCACGCAAAGACCGCACACCGCGAAACGCCGCGCGCCAAGAATCCCGTCGACAAGGCGAGGTCGAACCAGGCATGCGCCGCACCACAGAGCGACAAGGCCCAAGAACAGCAGGTACTCCACATCGAGGCGCCCAAAGCCCTCGTTACCCTCTTGGAACACCAAGCCGAAG
This sequence comes from Rubneribacter badeniensis, assembly GCF_002899695.1. Taxonomy (GTDB): domain Bacteria; phylum Actinomycetota; class Coriobacteriia; order Coriobacteriales; family Eggerthellaceae; genus Rubneribacter; species Rubneribacter badeniensis. The sequence continues at coordinate 9,827 of NZ_PPEL01000029.1, read as the reverse complement.
AAGCTGTTGCGAAACGTTGGCCAATAGCAGGCAAGCCCAATCACGAACAGCCACTCGTTCAAGCCCGGTATGCGAAACGCGCCTTTGGCCACACTCCCCTCCCCGTTCCTTCTCGCCGTCCGGCATGCTGCCGCGATTATACAGCAGCCTCCTCACACCGCACGCAAGGCGACGCTGCGAAGTCCGACCCTTGGACGTTTTGCGTGAAAATCCCTTCTTTTATGGTCGTCGCTCAGGCTGATTCGCTCCTTTTATGCGAGGACGGAGAGCGACCGCACGACGATGATGAAACCCGCACCGCCGCCGCGCGATCACTGCGCAGAGAGGGGGGCAGACGAAAGGGCGGTCGACCCAACGCCGCGACGCGAAGCGGCCGACCACCCCGACAGGCACCTCCACCTCAAAGGCGACGCAATGCAAAGGCAGTCAGAAGAAAGGGGCATGATACGAACATGAGCACGAACATGGATCGACGGGGATTTATCAAGGGAAGCCTGGTCTTGGGAGCCGCCGGCACCGTCGCCGCGCTCGGAGCGAGCCTGGCGGGATGCGCAGCCGCGCCCAACGGCGCCGAGCAGCACGCCGGGGGAAATGGGGGCTTCTCGTACCCTGCGGGAACGACGGCAAGCGACTTCGAGCAATCGAGCGCCATCGCCGAGCCCATCACCGAATTCGCGGACGAGAAGACGTACGACATCGTGGTGGTGGGCGCGGGAACCTCGGGGCTTCCAGCGGTTCTCACCGCACTTGAAGAGGGCGCCACCGTCGCGTGCCTGCAGAAAGAATCGACCCCCATCTCGCAGGGCAACGGATCGTCGGGCGTCATCCTCGACGAGACGACCGACCTGGGACTGCTTCGTTGGATACAGGGCTACCGCGAGGCGTGCAGCTATCGCGTCAACCTTGATCTCGTGCGGTTCTTCGCGGAGCACTCGGGCGAGACGGCCATGTGGATGGCGCGCATGGGCAAGGAGGCGGGGTATCCACCGTACGAGTCGAAGCTCACGCGCACCGAGACGGCAGACGGCAGCCACGTCACCACCATGCGCAACGCCTTCGGCGTGAAGCCGGAGAACAACGGCAACCTGGTCAAGGCCCTGGCCGAGTACGCCGCCTCGAAAGGCGCCGAGTTCTTCTACCGCACCCCGGGCGTGCAGCTGGTGAAAGACGGGGAGCGCGTGACGGCCGTCATTGGCGACGGAGAGGAAGGCTACATCAAATTCAATGCGACCAAAGCCGTCATCTTGGCCACGGGCGACTACCAAAACAACGACAGCATGCTGTCGAAATACGCGCCCGACCTCGTTAGGTTCACGAAAAAGCAGATGAACAAAACCGGAGACGGCATGCTTATGGCCATGGGCGTGGGCGCCACAATGACCCCCGTTGGCCACAGCAAGCAGATGCACGACATGGATGCCGCGCCCATGGCTATGACGGGGATTCCCTTCCTCGCAGTGAACGAAGAGGGGGAGCGCTTCATGAACGAGGAAATCCCCATGCACTACTGGGACGAGACGCTGCGCTTCCAAAACGCAGAGGATCCGGGGAAGTTCTGCCGAATCTTCGACAACGCGTACTTCGAGACGGCGAAAGCATGGGGCTACTCTCCCTCCTCCGTCGAGCTCATGGAGAACTACATCCCCGGCGCCGTGGAGAACCCGAAGGGCGTAGTCAAGGACCTCATCGACACGCATCGCTGCGACACGCTTGACGAACTCGCAGACGAACTGGGCATCCCCGCCGACGCGCTGAAGAAAACCGTCGAGCGGTACAATCAGCTGTGCGAGACGGGCATCGACGAGGACTTCGGCAAGCAATCCAAGTACTTGGCACCCATTGCGGAGCCGCCGTTTTGGGGCATTCACCAGTGGATTCGCCTCACAGCGATGGGCGGCGGCATCAGAGTGAACGAGAACTACCAGGTGGTGGACGAGGGCGGTACGCCGATCCCCGGGCTGTACTCGGTCGGATTCAACGCGGGAGACATCTGTGGCGATGTGGATTGGTCGCTGTATCTGGGCGGCATGTCGTGCGGATCGTGCATGACCTCGGGCCGTTACGCCACCATCCACGCCCTGACGGGCGGCCTTGTCCCCAGCAAGCCGTCGGACGATTGGGAGGCGTTCCGCGCCGAGTTCGTGGACATCGCGTAGGCGACAATGCGCAAGGAAGAAGAGGCGCTCTGAGCGCACAATTCGGACGAGATACGCAAAAGGCCTCGAGTATGAACTCGAGGCCTTTCTATCATCCTGATGGTGCGGGCGAGAGGACTTGAACCTCCATGGGGTTGCCCCCATACGGACCTGAACCGTACGCGTCTGCCAATTCCGCCACGCCCGCAACTCTTCGCTCTCGGCAGGGCCGACAGCGGATGATATGATACCTCAGCCGCCCATCCGACGCAAGGGCCATTCTCGACCGCGTTTTTCGCTTTTCGCAGAGAGCAAAGCGCGGAAGCGCGAAGACGCGAAAGCGCCGGGAGCCGGAGCGCGCAGAAACGGAAGCGGCGGCCCTTCGCCACCGCCCCCGCGCCACCGCCCTTCGCCACCGCCCTCGCGCCCGCTGCGCGTCGCGAGCCCCGCGCGAGGCCGGCTAGCGAGCCTCCCCGCCTTCGGGCGCGGGCGGCACAGCGCCCTCGCCCTTGCGATCGTCAAGGTACTTCTCCATCGACCAGCGCGTGACGTCCGAGCGGTTGATGATGCCCACCAGCTTCCCGTCGTCAAGCACGGGCGCCTTCTTCAAGTGGTTCTCGCCCAAAATGCGGCACACTTCCGGCAGGTCGGCATGCACGTCCACGGCGATGAGCCCCTTCGCCCCGATGTCGGCCGCGCGCATGCTCATGAGCTTGTGCAGCTTCTGCGCGAAATCGGAGTTGTCGGCGTACGCGTCCACCGTCTGCACGATCATCACGACCGGATCCATGATCATTTGCCCGCGTCGCGACAGGTAGCGCATGATGTCGCCGTCCGACACGAATCCGACGGCCTTGCCCTCGGCGTTCACGAGCGGCGCCGCGCTGATGCGCCGGTCCACCAAAAACTGCATGGCCTCGGCCACCGTCGCGGTGTCGGGCAGAGTGTAGGCGTCTTTCTGCATGATGGATTCCAGAAGCGTCCGGCGCGCGCCGTCGGCATCCGTCTGAGCGGCATCGCCGGGCTTGTTGCGCACGAAGATCAGCACGAGCACGAACCCGGCGAGGCACAGCGCACCCGCGACGACGAACGCCATGTTGATGCCGAACACGCCCGCCGCCTCAGCGCCCATGGCGGGCGCAGAGGCGTTCGTGACCATCGTGGAGGCCGAGACGATGATGGCCGTGCCGAGCGACCCCGCCACCTGGCGAAAGGTGTTCTGCACCGACGTCCCATGGTTCACAAGGTCGTTCGGCAGCGCGTTCATGCCCCAGGTGGAGATGGGCATGTTCACCAGCGACAGCGAGAACAGGCGCACGGTGTAGATGACGGTAAGCATGACCAGGCCCGTCCCCGTCCCCACGAACGCGAACGCGAACGTCGTGAGCGTGAGCACCCCCATGCCGATGATGGCCAGCACGCGCGGACCGTGCTTGTCGAACAGACGCCCGGCGATGGGTCCCATCGCGCCCATGATGATGGCGCCGGGCAGCAGCACCAGGCCGGACGTCGTGGCCGAATAGCCCATGTACGACTGCAGCAGGATGGGCACCAGAATGCCGCCGGCCAGAAGCGCGCCCTGCACGAGCATGACGATGACGGTGGCCATGAGGAACTTGCGGTTCGCCAGCACGCGCACCTGCAGCATGGGATGCTCCATGCTCAGTTGGCGACGGAAGAAGAACACGAGCGCCACCACACCGACGAGCGCGCCCGCAACGGCGTCGATCGACAGCCCATAGGAACCGATGGCCGACAACCCGTACAAAAGCGCGCCGAACCCCACCGTCGAGAGGGCGACGGAGGGCACGTCGAGCACGGCGTCCCTGTTCGTCTCGCCTCCCTTCTCCAACACGAAGAACGCGACGAGCACCACCGCGACGCACAAAGCAGTGATGATGAAGAACATGTCGTGCCACGACGCCTGGTCGATGACGATGCCCGCCACTGTCGGGCCGACGGCAGGAGCGAAGGCGATGACCAGGCCGAACACACCCATGGCCGTGCCACGGCGGTCGACGGGGAACGTCCACATGAGCACGGTCATCACAAGCGGCATGAGGATGCCGGCGCCGGCGGCCTGCACGAGACGCCCCGCCAGCAGCACCGTGAAGTTCGGCCCCCATCCGGCAAGCGCCGTGCCCACCGTGAACACGATCATGGCTGCCAAAAACAGCCGGCGCGTGGTGAACCGATCCGTCAAAAACGCCGTCACGGGAATCATGATGGCGTTCATCAGGGTGAACCCGGTCGTCAGCCACTGCGCGGTGGCGGCGTCAACGCCCATCTCCCCCATGATGGAGGGCAGGGCGGGAGACACCACCGTCTGGTTCAGAACCGTGACGAACGTGCCGAACAGCAGCACGGCCAGCATGACGATCTGCTTGCGTGTAAGACCCATGTGCAAATGCTCCCTCAACTCTCTCTCCGTGGAACCGGCCGTGCGAAGCGGCCCGACCGCCAAGCGGAAAGGTCAGGCCGAGGCATCTCGCGTCCAGTTCGTGTAATTTACACCCAGTATAAATATACAACGGATGAAACTGTGGTACGCTGCGCGGAAACGACACAATAAAGGACGCCGAACGGACCGCGCGGCATGCGGCCCCTCGCCAAGCGCAAGACGCAACCGCCGCCCCGCCCTGGCGAACGGTGCCGCGTCTGCGGATGCGGCATGCGGCGTCCGCAGACGCGCAGGTTGATTCGATGGGAGGTTGCATCCAGCATGGCAGAGCCGACGCAGGAAGGGCTGCGCTACCGCAAGAAGCTCAAGGCGCGCCTCGCGGTTGAACGCACGGCGCTGGAACTCGTGCTCGAGCACGGATATGACGCGGTCACCGTGGAAGCCATCTGCGCCCGCGCCGAGATATCCAAAAAGACGTTCTTCAACTACTTCCCGTCGAAGGCCGCCGTCATCAGGGGACGGGTCGAGCCGTTCCCCAACACCGACGACATGCTCGCGCTGCTCGAAGCGCACCCCGAGGAATGCTATCTCGACGTGATCGTCGAGGCTTTGGGAATAGACGCGTCCCCCAGCGTCGACGACGACGTTTTGCGATTGCGTCGCGAAGTGCTCGCGTCCATGCCCCAGCTGTTCTTTCGAGGGCAGCGCGACTTCCTGACGGTGCAGCGCGTCATCGCGGATGCGCTGCGAGCGCACTTGCCCGCCCATCCCGAGAAGCGGATGCTGCCGGATCGCTCCGTCGACGACGAGGCGGTTCTGGCGTCGTCGGTGGTGCTCGGCCTCTCGCGCGCCCGCTCCATCCTGCACGTGCGAGACGGAAGCGAGCCCGACGCCAAGCGCACCCGCCTCATGTACGCCGCCTACCTCACCGCCGACCGCTGACGGACGCGCCCGCGCCGACTGACCGTGACGGGGATAATGTCACATTCCCGAGAGACTTACGACGCTTCGTTGCCTTGCGGAATGCGACATTATCCCCGTCCCCCTGTCACACCCCGCCCCCTTGTCGCACCGACGATGCTCGCCACAGCCGCGACGGCAACGGGAACGAGCAGCACCGTCATGGCAACCAGCAACGCCAGATCCGGAAGGCTTCCGGTCACGTAGGTTTGCCGGACGTCTCCCGCCAGAAGCGCCGGCCCGACGGAAAGCAGGTTGAAGGCCGCATGGATTCCGGCAAGCGGCCACAGGCTGCGCGTTCTGTCGTATAGCGCAGCCATGAACAGGCCGAACAAACCCGCTTGCACAGGCTTGAGAAACGCTTGCGCGCCGGATGCGGCATCCGAAACCGACGAGACGTCGCCGGTCGACACGTGCAGCAAGCCGAACAGCGCCGCCGAGGCGAACGCGGCCCTCGCCTTGCCGCGCGGGCCGTCGCCGCATGCGGCCGAGAGCGCATCGAGCGCGAGCACGCGGAACACGCCCTCTTCGAACACGCCGGTGAACAGGCACAGCAGCGCGACAAGCACCAGCGTCCATGCCGCTCCCAACACGTCTGCCGGCACGCCCGACGCCCCCGCCGAATCGGCTGACGCTCCCAGCGCGTTTGACGCCGGGTCGAACGCGGCACCCGCCTCATGCGCGAGCACGACGACCGACGCGACGCCGGCCGCAGCCGCCACCGCCAGCACGTACGCCGTCCATGCTCCCCAACCACCCAACGGGCGCGACGCGGTCGGCACCTCGCGCGCAGCCGGCGCAACGCGCGCGTCTGGCTCCTGCGTTCCCGACGCGTTCGATGCGACTGATCTTCGCGCGCCTAATGCACCCGGCGCACCCGGGGCCTCCTTCGTTCCCGGCACCACCTGTACACCCGGCAACCCCGACCCCCTCGACGCCTCCGACGCGCCCGAACCATCGCAGCGGCCCGATAGACCCAAACGGGCAGCGCGATCCGGACGAACGACGCGACCCGACCGCACCCGCGTCGCCACCCGCAACGCGCCCGGATGGGACGCCGCCACGCCGACAAGCGCGATCGCGGCCAACACCGCCCCCTGCGCAAGCGACTCCAGAAGCGTCCCGCTCGGCACAAGCGAATAGCATCCCGTCGACGCCGCGAGGGCCGCAACGAACGCGACGACGGCGCGCCACGACGCGCCCCCGCCTTCCGGCTTCCGCTCCGTTTCACGCTCCGCTGTAGAATTCGTGCCCACTGCGCGACCCCACCGCCCCTTTCGCCTCGACGCATCTTGCAAAGGCAGTATACTGGAAAGCGATGAGCGCCCGCACGGACACGCCCGCCGCCTCGGCATCCCCCCTCGACCCCTCGCGCACAGGGCTCTCCTCCTTCGTGCTCAAAGTTGTGGCCATCGTGGGAATGACGTTCAACCACGCATGCTACCTCTTCTACCCCTACCTGCCCGTCGAAGCGCGATGCGTGTTGTTCGGAGTAGGGGGGCTGACCTTCCCCATCATGGCGTTTCTGCTGGTGGAAGGCTATCGCCACACCTCAAGCATCGAACGTTACGCAGGGCGGCTGCTCGCGTTCGCGCTCGTGGCGCAAGTGCCGTACGGGCTGTTCTTGGCCCGCAACTTCAATGTGCTGTTCACGCTGCTCATAGGCTTGATGATCCTGCATGCGCGCGACCGCATGCAGGATCGCGTGCAATTCTGGATCGCCGCAGCGGCTCTCACGGCAGTCAGCGCGCTGTGCGACTGGGGGATCGTCGGGCCGCTCATGATCCTCATGATGCAGACGATTCCCGAACGCCGCCAGCGTATCATCCTGCCCTTGCTCGTGCCCATTTTGGGCACCGGCCTACCGGCGCTTTCCGACTACCTGGTCTCGTTCGATCTGGCGCTTCTGCCATTCGCGCTGTATCCGCTCGTGGGCTGCACGGCCGCCATCCCGCTTCTGCTGGCGTACAACGGATCGCGCGGGCGCCCGATGAAATGGTTCTTCTACGCGTACTATCCCCTGCACATCCTCGTGCTCGGCGTGGCGAAAGGGCTGCTGCTCGGCGATTGGTCGCCTGGACTGTGACGGGGAGCGTGGCAGTCGCCCCGCCCTTCTGCCGCTTTGTCGCGCTGGGTGCTTCACGTGAAACATTCGACGCGATGACGTACGATAAATTCCCGCCCTTTGGTCACGGACGAAGTCACGCTTGCGCTGGTTTGACAAAGGGATGGAGCCGAGGCGACACGGATCGCGCCTTGCACACAGGTTTCACCCGCATTTTCACCGCGCGAAGCCGGAAGCCGGAACGTATCTCCAGATCGCGTTTGCCCGCACAGCGCGCCCCGTAACCCAAAAATCTACGTGACAGAGGGGGCGTGACAGAAGCCGAAGATCGCTTTATCGCTCTGGATGTTTCACGTGAAACATCCAGAGCGACGGGGGCAACGCCCCTGTCGCATCTCCATCACACCCGACGCTCTATTCCGTTTCAACGCGCAACGGACGCGCGATGGCAAGAAATGCCCGAATTCGGAAAGATCGCCCGGTCATCGCAAGGACCTCTTCGAGGCGACCTGGCCTTTTGCGGGCGCACTCCTCCCCGGATCCTCCCGCGAGAGGGGGGACTTGCCGATTTCGGTCATTTCTTGCCACAGCCACCGGCCTGCCCTCTCTGCCGCGCCGCAGACGCTACCAATCGGAACCGAGGATCACCACAAATCCGCCGTCGGTGTCGTACGTGCCGTCGTTGAGCACGAGCTCTCCCGCGCCGAGCGCATCGGCCACGGCCTGAGCGTCGGCCACCCGCCCCTCGTCATCGTATACGACAAGCGTCTGCTCGTAATCGAAATGGTCCGCGTTGTCGGACGTCACCTCGTACCCGAGCGCCTCGATGCGCTCGGCGGCCACCGATCCCGCACTCGGCGTGCCGTTGCCGTTGAGCACGAGCACAGCGTTCTGCTGCTTGGCGGCTTGCGCGGCGTCCGCAACGGCCGACGCGTCGCCGTTGCCCGTGGTGGCCAGCACAGTGTTCGAGCCTTCGTCCACGATGTCCTCTTCGGTGGGCGGCAACCCCTGATCGACGCGGGCCATCATCTTCTTCCACTCGTCGACGTCGTTGATTTCGTACCAGATGTTGTTGATGTACTGGGACGTGGTGGGCTCCATGGCCGAGTAGATGTCGGTGGACGGATCGAGCCCTTGCATGGCCTGGGCCAATCCGACGATATCGGAGATCTCGAGGTCGGTGGTGACGTACTGGGAAAGCGCCTGCACCGTGCCGGCCATGGTGGCCACATCGGCGGCGAGCAGCTTCTTCGCGATGGCCGACAGCACGAGACGCTGGTTCGCCGCGCGGAACGAGTCGCCGTCGCCGTACTGCTCGTACGCGTGGCGCGACCGGCACAGGATGAGCGCCTGGTCGCCGTTGAGCGTTTGAAGGCCCTCGTCCAGATGGCCGCCCGCATCGGCGTCGTCGATGGTCATGGGCACGTCCACTTCCACGCCGCCGAGCGCGTCCACGATGTCTTTGAAGCCGTCGAAGTTGATCTCGGCATAATGCGAGATGGGAACGCCCGCCAGCTCGGACACCGTCTTTACGGCCAGGGCCGCCCCGCCGATTGCGTGCGCGGCGTTGAGTTTGTTCTGACCGTACTCGCCCATGTCAACCAGCGTGTCGCGATGCAGGGACACGAGCGTCACCTTCTTGTTCACCGGGTCGATGCGGGTGAGCATGATGCTGTCGCTGCGGAACTGGTCGCCAGCGAACTCCTCGGACGCTTCGCGCTCGTCCGACCCGTCGGTGCCCATGAGCAGCAGATAGAACGGCTCGTTGACGAGATCGGTCTTCGCGAGCGCGGCGCGCAGATCGTCGTCGACGCCATCGTGCAAGTTGCCCGACAGGACGGAGTAGTAGGCGAACGCGGCACCCGCCCCTCCGAAGACGAGCACCGCCGCCACCGCCAGCGCGATGAACGCCGTGCGGCGGCGCTTGTGCGCACGGGCGCGCTCGTACTCGCCGCGCGACACGCGGCGCGGCGTGGGGCTGCGATCCGGCCGAGCCTGCGAGCGCGAGTACGACGAGGCCGTGCGATCGGCACGCGACGGAAGAGCCGACCGGGAAAGCGAGGCTGCTTCATTTGCCGGAGTTTGATGACGAATGCGCGAGTCGGACGATGCGCGAGCGGCATCGGCAGACGCGCGGCGGGCGCGCGGGGGGTTGCTGCGGCGGTTTTCCATACAGCCATGGTGCCAGCCGCGCACCCAAGCCGCAAGTGCTCGCCCGCCTTCCCTAGGAAAAGCCCATAGGGGGGGGGGAGCCCATAGGGGGGTC
>NZ_PPEL01000028.1 GCF_002899695.1 Rubneribacter badeniensis | reverse complement strand
GGGTTTGCGCACGAACGCCGCGCGCCCCAACCCGCTCCGCGCGCCCGTGCGCAAACCCCGCTCGCACGCCTTTCAAACTCGCATCCAGCGCCCCTCCGCACATCAGGGCGCTTTTTATGTGATGACCTGCTCGCATTCGTTGACGCTCGACCTCGGCGACCTGTACCCTTTTAACGTTCGCTCCAGACACGGAAAGAGGCTTCCATCCATGACTGATTCACCGTTTCGCGGCGTTATCCCCCCGGTCGTCATCCCGCTGACCGAGAAGCGCCAGCTCGACCTCGAAGCGCTCGAGCGCACCATCAACCGCATGATCGACGCCGGCGTCGACGGCCTGTTCTTCCTCGGCTCGTCGGGCGAAGTGGCGTTCCTCACCGACGCCCAGCGCTACCATGTGCTGCAAGAGGCCGTCGCCATGGTGCACGGGCGCGTGCCGGTGATGGCGGGCATCATCGACATGGAGACGCTGCGCGTGGTAGACCAGGCCAAGCGCGCGTCGGGCTACGGCGTGGACGCTCTCGTGGCCACCGCGCCCTTCTACGCGCTCGGCGGCCCCAAGGAGGTGGAGCGCCACTTCCGCGCCATCCGCGAGCACACCGACCTGCCGCTGTTCGCCTACGACCTGCCCGTCTGCGTGCACACGAAGCTCGACCCCACGATGCTCGTGCGCCTCGGCACCGACGGCGTGCTGCAAGGCGTGAAGGACTCCTCCGGCGACGACGTGACCTTCCGCTGGCTCATGCTGCAAAACGAGGATGCGGGGCATCCGCTGCAACTGCTCACCGGGCACGAGGTGGTCGTGGACGGCGCGTATCTCGGCGGCGCGGACGGCTCGGTGCCGGGTCTTGCGAACATCGATCCCGACAGCTACGTCGCGCAGTGGAAAGCCGCGCAGGCCGGCGACTGGGAGCGCGTGCGCGAGATCCAAAACCACCTCGCCCGCCTCATGTACGTCACGCGCGAGGTGAAGGCCACCGTCGGCTTCGGCGCGGGCGTGGGCGCGTTCAAGACGGCGCTGTGGCAAATGGGAGTGTTCAACACGAACCAGATGCGCGAGCCCGTGTGCGCGCTCGAGGGCGAGGACGTGGAGCACATCGTGGAGGTGCTTAAGAAGGCCGGCCTCATGGACGCCGACGCCCCCATTCGCCCGTCGCACTGGAACGCCTGCTCCATCGCCTTGCCGGCGACATCGAAGTAAGGAGGCCCCGTGACCGCTGATCACGACACCATCGAAACGCTCGTCCGTACGCGCGATTGGCTGCGCGCAGAGCTGGACACGTGCGTGCGCTTCTGGCTCGAGCACGGCATGGACCGCGAGCACGGCGGCGTGTACACCTGCCTCGACCGCACGGGCGAGGTGTACTCCACGGATAAGAGCGTGTGGATGCAAGGCCGCTGCGCCTGGACGTTCTCGCATCTGTGCCGCCTGTACGGAGAGCGCCCGGAATGGATGGAGGCCGCGAAGAGCTGCCTCGACTTCCTCGAGGAGCACTGCATCAACCACGAGGCGGGCGGCCGTTTGTACTTCACGGTGACCGCCGAAGGCAAGCCTCTGCGCCAGCGCCGCTACTGCTTCTCCGAGGGCTTCTACGCCATCGCGAACGCCGAGTACTACGGGCTGACCGGCGAGACGGAGCACCTTGAGCGCGCGCGACGCGCCTATCGCCTCATCTACGATTTGAACAACGGGCTCATCGAGGATCCGACGGGGCTCGGCCCCAAGACCATTCCCGAGACGCGCTCGGGACGCGCGCTGGCCGACCCGATGATCTTCCTCAACATCATCGGCATCATGCGCCGCGTCGACCCCGCCAACACCGAGGAGTACGACTGCCACGCGCGCGAGTGCACCGACACGATCGTGCGCTACCACTACCGTCCCGAGCTGGGCTGCACGCTCGAAAGCGTGAACGCCGAAGGCCAGCCCGAGCTCGACTACACCGCCGGACGCGTGGTGAACCCCGGCCACGACATCGAGTGCAGCTGGTTCATGATGGACGAGGCCAACTACCGCGGCGACGAGGAGCTGCACAAGACGGCCGAGCAGATATTCCGCTTGGCCATCGAGGCGGGCTGGGACAAGGAGTACGGCGGTCTTCTGTACTTCATCGACGCATGCGGCAAGCCCACCGAAGCTTACGAGCATGACATGAAGCTGTGGTGGCCCCACAACGAGATCATGATCGCCGCCTCGAAAGCCTACCGCGACACGGGCGATGAGTACTACCTGAACTGGCTGCTCAAAACCATCGAGTACAGCAAAGCGCACTTCGCCGACCCCGAGTACGGCGAATGGTACGGCTACCTGCGCCGCGACGGTCTGCCCACCATGCCGTCCACGAAAGGCTCCACGTTCAAGGGGCCGTTCCATGTGCCACGCGCCCTGTCCATGACCGAGCGCACGCTAACCGAGATCATAGGAGACGAGGCGGCTCCGTCGGCCTAACGACCTGCGGAACCGCTCGAAACCGCGGCGCTGCGCAACACCCGCCTTGCCGCGTTCGCGCCCGCGCTCGAAATGCGCGCGGGCGCGAACGAGTCCATTCGACGCACTGCGGAGCACGCCGCCAACTAAGCAAACAACCTGCGAGAAAGGGAGAACGGTGAACTACCTGGGCATCGATTACGACATCAAGAACACCCCCGTCCTCGACGAGGGCTTCATCCCGTTCGGCGTGTGGATGCGCGCCTACCTTGAGGGCGCCGACCGCCCCGTCTCCGTGGCCGTCGAGCGCGAGAACGGCCTCGTCTCGGTGCGCTCGACCTTCATCCGCGGCGAGGAATTCGCCGAGGCGAACCTGCGCTACGTGGAGCGCTTCGTGAAGTTCATGCTGTGGAGCACGGGCGGCTTCCGCATCTACCTGTGCGGCTGCGACGACATCGCCGCGAAGCTGGCCGAGGCGTACAGCGCCGCCGGAGAGCGCGCCTTCGACTTCGGGTTCGTCGATGACGTGTACGAGAAGCCCCTTGAGGTCGTCGTCTGCTCCGAGGCTGACTTCCCCGCCGCCAACGAGGCCGCCAAGCCCATCGGCGGCCACAAGGACGGCTGCCGCATCGGCTTCGACGCGGGTGGAAGCGACCGCAAGGTGTCGGCCGTGATCGACGGCGAGTCGGTGTACTCCGAAGAAGTGGTGTGGTACCCCAAGGTCACCGAGGATCCCACGTACCACTTCAACGAGATCGTGACGGCGTTCAAGACCGCCGCCTCCAAGATGCCGCGCGTGGACGCGATCGGCGTGTCGTCGGCGGGCGTGTACGTGGACGACTGCCCGATGGTGGCGTCGCTGTTCATCAAGGTGCCGCGTGAGAGGCGCGACGAGGTGAAGAGCATCTACAAGCGCGCTGCCGCCGAGATCGGCGACGTGCCGCTCGTGGTGGCCAACGACGGCGACGTGACGGCGCTTGCGGGCTACATGTCCACCGGCGAAGGCTCCATCCTCGGCATCGCAATGGGCACCTCCGAGGCTGTGGGCTACGTGAACGCCGCTGGCAACGTGCTGGGCTGGCTGAACGAGCTGGCCTTCGCGCCGGTGGATCTGTCGCCCGAGGCCATGCAGGACGAATGGTCCACCGACTACGGCGTGGGCTGCAAGTACTTCAGCCAAGACGCCGTCATCAAGCTGGCCCCCGCCGCGGGCATCGAACTCGACCCCGAGCTCTCCCCCGCCCAAAAGCTCAAGGTGGTGCAGGGCTTGGCCGACGAGGGTCACGAAGGCGCGCTCGACATCTTCCGTTCCATCGGCGCGTACCTGGCGCACACGCTCGTGCTGTACAGCAGCTTCTACGACATCAAGACGCTTCTGGTGCTGGGACGCGTATCCTCCGGCGTGGGGGGCGACCTCGTCATCAGCGAGTGCAACCGCATCCTGTCCGAGGAGTATCCCGAGCTGGCCGAGCAGATCACCGTCACGCTGCCCGACGAGATGATGCGCCGCGTGGGTCAGTCGGCCGCCGCCGCCTCGCTGCCGGAGCTGTAGGCGCAGCGCGCAGCGCGTCGCTTCGGCCGATTGCGACTGATCGCGGCCGATCACGCGAAGCCGTAACGCACAGGGCCCCTCGCGGAACTTCCGCGAGGGGCCCTGTCGCATTCGCCAGCGAAAGGCAGACGACCCTCGGTAGCCTTCGAGAAAGCCTCCTTGGTCGACCCACGTCGATTCGCCGCTCGAAGATGGCATCAGCCCTCAGCAACCTTCGAGAAAGCTCCCCTTGGTCAACCTCGGTCGTCAGCCCACCGAAGCACGCCAAGCCTCTTTGCCAGCTCTACGGTAATGATTCAGCTGATTTTTCTTCATATTGTACCGAAATCTGATCTTATCGCGCTCATTATGGCTACATCGGTAATATATTGGCAAATTTATGAGAATATTTTACCGAAAAGAAGGAAAGAGCGGGCGATTTCACCCCTTTCGAGGTTTTGAGCGCAAGCTACGGTACAATATGAAGAGAAATCTATCGATTCATTACCGTTGCATTCCCGAACGCGCCATATCGCAAGAAGATGTCAACCGCCCTGTCGCGAGCGGCACGCCGCGCATCTGCGCGCAGCAGAATGCCGCCACCGCACTGCCACCCGCCCCAGCGCTGCGGCCGCTGCCGCACCCACCCACAGCGCCGCGGGCCGCTGCCACACACGCGACAGCGGCCCGCCCGCAACTCTGTTCCCCTACAAAACGCGCCCGCGCACGACGACGCGTTCGACCTCAAGCGTCTCCTTGTTCAGGAGCACGGCGTCGGCCACGTAACCCGACGCGATGGAGCCACGATCAGCCAATCCCAGAGCGCGCGCCGGATTGGTCGACGCGGCCTTCACGGCGCTTTCGAGCGGGATGTCCATGTCGCGCACGGCCACCTGCACGCAGCGCATGAGGTCGCTCACCGACCCGGCCAGCGCGCCGTTTTCGATGGTGGCCACATAGCCGCGCACGGTGACGTCCTGGCCGCCCAGATCGTACGTGCCGTCTTCGAGGCCGGCAGCGCGCAGAGTGTCGCTGATGAGGATCATGCGGTCATCGCCGAACATATTGAACGCAAGGCGCACCATGGCGGGATGGATGTGGATGCCGTCGGCGATGATCTCCGGCGTGACGTCATCGCGCTCAGCCGCGGCAGGGATGGGACCGGGCTTGCGATGATGCATGGGATCCATGGCGTTGAACAGGTGCGTCAGATGCCGCGCGCCCAGTTCGAACGCATGGGCCGCCGTGTCGTAGTCCGTGCAGGTGTGCGCGAGCGAGATGCGCACCTCGCCCGAGAGCTCGCGGATGAACTCGTCCGCACCCGGCTCCTCCGGCGCGATGTCCACGATCTTGAACAGGCCGCCGGCGGCCTCCTGCAAACGCCGGAACTCCTCCACGCCGGGATTGCGCACGTACTCGGGGTTCTGCGCGCCCACCTTGCTCGGCGAAATGAACGGCCCCTCCATGTTGATGCCCACAAGCGCCGCCTCGTTCGCCGCCGGCTCGTAAGCCGCCGCAGCCTGCGCCGCGCGCATGAGCACGTCCTCGGGCAGCGTCATCGTGGCCGGGCACATGGCCGTGACGCCGCGCGACGCCTCGTAAGCGCCCATGCGGTGCAACCCTTCGAGGTCCCCATCGCTCATATCGGCCCCGGCGCTGCCGTGGAAGTGCAGATCGACCAGACCTGGGATCACGTAGCAACCCGACGCGTCGAGCACGTCGCCTTCGCCTTCGACCTCTTCCACAAAGCGGCCCTCGGCCGCGAACACGTCGCGTTCGACGAAGCCGTCGCCGTCGAACACGCTTCCGTTGACGATGCGCATAGATCGTCCTCCTTCCGAACTGCTTTCAGCAGGAACTGTCGCCGGGGCCATTATACCGTCATCCGTCCCCGCCTCAAGCGAAACGCCTGAAAGGAGCGGCGGTTTCCCCGTGCGGCTTCCGTACGGCGGCTCCCCTGTGCGGCTTCCCCGCGCGGTTTCCGTGCGCGGCTTCCCCACGGCTTCCCCGCGCCGAAACGACGGCGAGGGCCGCCTGATGCAGCCCTCGCCGGATATGCGACGTGTGCGCGGCCTAGGCCTACGCCAGATCGCGGCACAGCTCTCCCGCAGCCGGGTCGACGATGACCGTGGCATCGGGATGGAACTGCAGGATGGAGGCGGGCACCTCGGGCGTCACCGGGCCGAAGAAGGCCTTCTTCACGATCTCGGCTTTGTGGGCACCCTCCACCACCACGAGCACGCTGCGCGCGGCCATGATGGTGCCGATGCCCATGGTGTACGCCTGGCGCGGCACGTCGTCGATGCTGTCGAACAGGCGGCTGTTCGCCTGGATGGTGCTCTCAGTGAGATCCACGCAGTGCGTGGCCTTTGGGAACGTGTCCTCCGGCTCGTTGAAGCCGATATGGCCGTTCGGCCCTAGGCCCAGAAGCTGCAAGTCGACGCCGCCCGCCTCCGCGATGGCCTGCTCGTAGGCCGCGCACACGGCATCGGCGTCGGGGTTCGCCCCCTCCGGCACGTGCGTGCGCGCCTGATCGATGTCGATATGGTCGAACAGGTGCTTCTTCATGAAGTAGCGGTAGCTCTGATCGTGCTCGGGCGCAAGGCCGCGGTACTCGTCCAGGTTGAACGTCGTGACCTCAGCGAAGCTGAGCTTGCCCGCCTTGAAGTCAGCCACGAGGTCGGCGTACAGGCCGATGGGCGTCGTGCCCGTGGCCAAGCCCAGCACGCACGCCGGGTCGGCCTCCACGAACGAGGCGATGCGATCGGCGGCGCGGCGGCCCATGTCCTCCGCGCTCTCGGCGATGATGAATTCCATGCTCATCCTTTCGTTCCAAGCCATCGCGCCCATAAGGCGCCCTCAACGACGCAGCCCGTCAGGTCCAAAACTGCGCAGTCTCCACGATATCCCGGTACGCCCACGAATAGATGTCGGAGTACCAGCCCGTCTCCGGCACGAAGCACAGAAGCGCGCTGTACAGCACCGACAGTGCCACAAGCACGAGCAGCACCTTCATCAGCAACGTCTGCGTCGTTGAACCGGGGGGAAGATTCTCGTTCACGATGAACGCGAGCAGAACCACAGCCGCCAAAAACATGAAGCTGAAATCGGCGAAGTACCGCTGCAGGATGCCCGCCATCTCGGCATCGGCCAACGCCACGATCACGCCCCCGATCAGCAGCACGACGATGACACCCGCGATGGTGCGCGTGGAGCGCTGGCTGATCCGCAGTTTCAGGATGCGCCGCGAAAACGGCAGGATCCACAGCACGGGCAGACACGCGAAGATGCCGCCGAACGTGACCTCCTTGATGGTCTGTCCCATATAGGTGGTGTCGAACGGGGCCGGCTGCAGGTACGGGAACACGCCCGTCGCGCTCGGCGGCTGCAGGAAGTATGCGAACAGCGCCGGAGCCAAGCGGCCGATGTTCCAGCCGCGCTTCGTCATGTCGTTCACGGTGAGGTTGTAATTCGCTCCGAAGTCCGTGAACGACCCGAAGCGCGCATGGTTGTACCACATGATGCCAGCCGCCACCACGAGATACGGAGCGGCCAGGCAGGCGAACTCACGCGCGCCGCGCGGCGAGAACAGGCGCCGTTCGGTGATGTAGGGCCGCCAAAACAGCGGGAAGGCCAGAAGCGACAGCACAAGCAGCTGCGGACGGCACCCCGCCACGAGCGCCATGCACAGCGACCCGGCCAGATACCACCGCTCCGGAGCCGCCGACGTCCTTCCCTTCATCCAGAAGTACAGGCCCCACACCGAGAACGAAAGCCCCAGCGCGATGGGCAGCGAGTAGAACGTCGGGAACTTGAGCAGGTACAGCACGCCGCAGCACATGACGAGCGGTATCTGCAACAGCAGGTACAACCCCAGGCTCACGCGTTTGAAGTGGTAGCGGGCGAAGCGGTCGAGCAGCGCCGAACAGCCCAGCACGAACGCGAGCACGGCCACAAGCACCCCGATGGCCGTTGGGAAATTCGCTCCGGTCAGCAGATAGAACGGCAAGTAGAACAAAAGGACCGGCACCACGCCGAAGTACACGTAGTAATGGCCATCGTAGTAGGCCACATCAAAAAGGTACTCCTCGCCCGTTTCCTTCTGCGCCTCGTCGCGCGCCCCCTTGTCGTAGGGGTCGCTCATGTCCTGCAGCCACTGGGGCGGCTCCTCTTCGAGGTACAGCTGCCCATGCGCCATCGCCTTCGCCAGTTCGGCGTACTGCTGGGCGTTGTCGCCGCCCACCTCGAACACGTTCACGAGGCTCACGCCGTCCCACGAGCCGCTGTTGTAGTCTTTCGTCGCCACGCCCACAAGGTTCGATCCCAGGAACAGATACGAGCTGAGCAGGCACATCTCAAGCGCCACAGCTGCGATGATGACCGCTTTCGAGCGACGCGGCGCATCGACGATGCCGATGCGGTAGATGACCGAGCCCGGCCGAAACGCGAACGCGAGCGCCAGGATCCCCAGCGTGAAGGCAAAGCGCATCGTGTTGAAGTCGAAGGGATGGTGAGCGTTGAGGCTCAGGCCCGCGAGCCTGATGGGATAGCTCACCTCGTCGCCGACGATCTCGATGCGCAGGTTCTGCACGAGGCCGGTCGTGTTGAGGTTGATGTACTCGCTTTGGCTCGATAACGTGGACACCTCCACGTTGGGCACGCCCACCGTGTACTCGGTGGAGTCGAAGTACGTGTGATGGGCCTCGTCGGTGAAGTGTATCTTCACCGTCAGCTCCTGCGCCGGCTGCTCGTGATCGAAATCGAGGTGGACGTTGTGCACCTCGGTGTTGAGATCCGAGAACTCAAGCGTATGGTTGACCGCGGTCAGCTTGTACAGCCCGTCGTCGGTCTGCTGCAACGTAAGCTCGTCATCGAGGCTGATGGTGTTGTAGCCAGCGGACAGAAAGAAGTTGACGTTGAAGAGAAACGTCTCCAGAAGCAAAGCGATGGCAATGAGGGCAAGCGCGCTTTTGACGAAGTGGCGCACGGCGCGTCGATGCGCGAGCATGAAGCGCGTGTACGCATAGGAGACGTTGTCGCGAACGGTCGGCATCCTCATCCCCGCCGATCCGGCGCACACAGCGCGGCGCTGCGACGCCAAGGAGCTCCGAAGCGCTCGTGTTCGTCCCTCGCGCGCCCTTTTTCGCGTGCATCATGCACGCGGCTGCGCGACCGGGAGATGCTCAGCGCCTCGAAGCTCCTCGTTGGCATAGGTGAACCTGTGCGGCTACAGGCCGAGGGCCCGCTTGACGTCCTCGTACACCACGTTCGGATCGCGGTCGCCGTCGATGGTGACCAAAAGCTCGCATCCGCGATAGTAATCGATGAGCGGAGCCGTGGACTTCTCGTACACATCGAGGCGGTTGCGCACCGTGGCCTCGTTGTCATCGTCGCGCTGGTACATCTCGCCACCGCACTTCGGGCACGCCTCATCGGAGGCAGAACCGATGTAGTTGCAGTCACGGCACATGCGGCGCGAGGTGAGGCGCTTGACGATCACCTCGGCGTCCACGTCCACGAGCAGCGCCGCGTCGAGCGGACGACCCAGCTTGGACAGCTCCGCATCGAGCGCGACCGCCTGAGCGGACGTGCGCGGGAAGCCGTCAAGGATGAAGCCCTTCTCGGTGTCCGCATCCTGCAGACGCTCGGTCACCAGGCCGATGATGACGTCGTCCGGCACAAGATCGCCGGCATCCATGTAGGACTTCGCCTTCTTGCCCAGCTCGGTGCCCGCCTTCACCGCCGCGCGCAGCATGTCGCCCGTCGAAATGTGCGGCGTCCCGAACTCCTCCACCAGCTTGGCGGCCTGCGTGCCCTTGCCGGCGCCCGGCGCTCCCAACAACACGATATTCATGAGTGGTTTCCTTTCGACTTGCCATCGATGCGCCGTATTGTATCAAAGCACGTCATCTCTCGAACGCTTTTCCGGAAAACCCCGTCAAAAGCCCAGCGGCCCGCACGACCGAGCGGCGAGCGGATGGAAAGCGTTGAACGACGCAGATGGTCGGCGCCGCCCCTCCCTTAATGACGAGGTAGGCGAATTCGGCACATGCCACAGCGCACGAAAGGAATTAGAAATGCGCTCCCCGCACATCCCGTACACGAGGCCGCCTCGAATCACGACCACCTGCATAACGGGTGGTTTACAGCTTCTCGCACCTGCGGCGCAGAGGGCAGACTAAAGCCGTGAAAACGAAAACGCCCCGATCAGCACTCTGATCGGGGCGTTCCTTTTGCAAACGGATTGCCAGTCGATTACTTGAAGAACCCGTCGTAGTTGTGCATCTTCAGCTGGCTCTCCACCTTCGACATGGTGTCGAGGGCCACGCCGATCATGATGAGGATAGAAGTGCCTCCGAACGCCTGCACAAGTTGGTTGCCCGTGAAGTAGAAGATCACGGTGGGCACCACCGCGATGACGGCGATGAAGATGCCTCCGGGCAGCGTCACGCGATGCAGCACGTTCTTGATGTACTGGACCGTCGCCGTGCCCGGCCGCACGCCGGGGATGAACCCTCCCTGCTTGCGCAGGTTGTCGGCCGTCTCCTCGGGGTTGAACACCATGGAGGTGTAGAAGTACGCGAAGAACACGATGAGCAGCACGGTGAGGATCCAGTTGACCCACCCGGTCGAGACGGCGTCGGCCACCGCCGTGAGCCACCCCACGTTGAACAGCGCCGCCAGCTGGGCCGGGAAGTAGATGAGGCAGCTCGCGAAGATGATGGGGATAACGCCAGCCGCGTTCACCTTGAGCGGGATGTAGGTGGACTGGCCGCCCATCATCTTGCGCCCCTGCACGCGCTTGGCGTAGTTCACCGGGATGCGCCGCTGCGCCCGCTCGACGAAGATGATGGCGGGAATGCACGCGAGCACCACGAGGAGGATCAGCAGCGTGATCGCGATGCCCATGCCGGTGTCGGCCACCGTGCTCGCCGACGAGAAGATGGCGCTCGGCACACGCGACACGATGCTCGCGAAGATGATGAGCGACATGCCGTTACCCACGCCGCGTTGCGTGATGAGCTCGCCCATCCACATGATGAACGCGGTGCCCGCGACGAGCGTGAACACCACGATCGCATCGGTCAGAAACTCGGGGACGTCGGCGCTGAACCTCACCCCGTAGGCGTCCGACTTGAACAAAAGCAGGTAACCCACGGCGTTGATGAATCCGAGGCCCAGCGTGAGGTAGCGGGTGACCTGCGTGATCTTCCTGCGCCCCGACTCGCCTTCCTTCGCCCAGCGGCCCACGGCGGGTATGACGCCCTGCATGAGCTGCATGATGATGGACGCCGTGATGTAGGGCATGATGCCGAGCGAGAACACGCTGAAGTTCGACAACGCGCCACCCGTGAACAGATCGAGCATGGTCATGGACACGCCCGAATCCGCGAACGAGTGCGCGAACTCGCTGAAGGGGATGCCGGGAACCGGCACGTAGGCCCCGAAGCGGTACAACGCCAAGATCCCGAGCGTGAAGAGGATCTTCTTGCGCAGCTCGGGAACCTTGAACGCATCGATGATGGAGCTTAGCAAGGCTCTTCGACCTTTCCTCCGGCCGCCTCGATCTTCGCCTTGGCGGAAGCAGACACCTTGTCAACCTTGACCGTGAGCGCCTTAGTCAGATCGCCGTCGCCAAGCACTTTCACCAGCGCGTCAGCGTGCTTGATGACGCCTTTCGCCTTCAGGCTCTCGCCATCGACGATATCGCCCGCCTCGAACACTTCCTCGAGACGCTTGACGTTCACCGGCAAGTACTCCACGCGATTGAAGTTCTTGAAGCCAGGCAGCTTCGGAAGACGACGCGCGAGCGGGGTCTGGCCGCCCTCGAAGCCAACACCCTTGCCGCCGCCTGAACGGGACTTCTGGCCATTCATACCACGACCAGCCGTCTTGCCCGTGCCCGACGCGGGGCCACGGCCGACGCGCTTGCGGGCCTTGCGGGAGCCTTCTGCGGGCTTGAGATCCTTGAGTTCCATGTTCTCTCCTTCATCGCTTCCGAGCCAAACCGCCCGGTGCTGGCAGCTCGCCGCCAGCAAACTTCCAAAACGCACTTGATTGGCACCGCGAGAACCCGCAGCGCCAATCAAGCATTGTACCCTATGGAGGCGAATTCGCGAAACGCGTTTTCACGTTTCGCGAACCTCGTCGCCAACAAAGCCGCGGCGGCCAAAAAGGACCGCCGCGCCGTTTAGATCTCCTCGACCTTGACGAGGTGCTTGACCTTGAACACCATGCCGCGGACGGACTCGTTGTCCACCACCTCGTTCACGCGGTTGATCTTCCCCAAGCCAAGTGCGCGCAACGTCTTGCCCTGATCGGCCGGACGGCCGATGGCGCTTTTCACCTGGGTGATGCGCAGCTTCTTAGCGTCAGCCATTACTTCTGCTCCTTCCAGCCGTAAATCTTGGCGACGGACATGCCGCGGCGCTCGGCAACCTCGCTCGCGCTCTGCATGTTCTTAAGCCCCTCGGCCGCAGCCTTGACCACGTTCATGACGTTGTCCGTGCCCAACGACTTCGCGAAGCAGTCGGTAACGCCCGCCAGCTCCATGACGGCACGCGCGGCACCGCCAGCGATAACGCCGGTACCGGGCGAAGCCGGCTTGATGAGCACACGACCAGCGCCAAATTCGCCGATGATGTCATGCGGCAGCGTCTTCTCGGGCGTCAGCGGCACGGAGAACATGTTCTTCTTCGCATCCTCCACGCCCTTCTTGATGGCGGTCGGCACTTCCTGGGACTTGCCCATGCCCACGCCGACGCGACCGTTCTTGTCACCAACCACCACAAGCGCAGTGAGTGCGAAACGACGACCGCCCTTGACGACCTTGGACACGCGGTTGATATAGACGACGCGCTCCTCGAGCTCGGGGACTGCGGCGTTGTCCTGCTTGTTGTTACGAGCCATAGACCTTAACCCCTTCTA
Source organism: Rubneribacter badeniensis (assembly GCF_002899695.1). GTDB lineage: Bacteria > Actinomycetota > Coriobacteriia > Coriobacteriales > Eggerthellaceae > Rubneribacter > Rubneribacter badeniensis. Next base: position 17,749 of record NZ_PPEL01000028.1, on the reverse strand, counting down.
GAATTTCAACCCGGCTTCACGGGCGGCTTCGGCAAGAGCCTTCACACGACCGTGATACAGGTGGCCACCACGGTCGAACACGACTTCCGTGACACCGGACTCCTGCGCTTTCTTGCCCGCGATCGCACCGAGGGCGGCAGCGCCCTCGACGGTCGCGCCGCTCTTGCCCGTGGCCTTGAACTCGGGGCCGAGCGTGGAGACGCCGCAGATGGTCTTGCCGGCGACGTCGTCGACGAACTGCACGTAGATGTTGGAGTTGCTGCGCGTGACGCACAGGCGAGGACGAGCCGGCGTGCCGGAGATCTTCCCGCGAACGCGACGATGGCGACGAGCCAGCGCAGCTTGCTTTTTCTGAAGCTTGTTCATTGATTATCCCTTCGATCTCAATCGTACGCGGCGCGAGGCCTAGTCCTTGCCAGCCTTGCCGACCTTGCGGCGCACATGCTCGCCTTCGTAGCGGATGCCCTTGCCCTTGTAAGGCTCCGGCTTGCGCCACTTGCGGATGTTCGCGGCAACCTGGCCGACCTGCTCCTTGGAGATGCCGTTCACGATGATCTCCGTCTGGCTGGGCACCTCGAACGTGATGTTCTCGGGAGCCTCCACCAGCACGGGATGGGAGAAGCCCAGCTGCATCTCAAGATCCTTGCCCTTGAGCGCGGCGCGGTAGCCCACGCCCACTAACTGCAGCTTCTTGGAAAAGCCGTTGGACACGCCCTCCACCATGTTGGAGATGAGCGTGCGCACGAGGCCATGGTAGGCCTTCGCTTCGCGAGAATCATCAGGACGCTCGACGATAACTTCGCCGTTCTCCTGCTTGATAGTCATGATCTCGGGGAACGTGCGAGTCAGCTCGCCTTTCGCCCCCTTCACCGTCACCGTCGTGCCGTCGATGGTCACCTCGACGCCGGCAGGAACGGTGATGGGCAGCTTGCCGATACGAGACATGTCAAACCTCCCTTTCCTACCAAATATAGGCGATGACTTCGCCGCCGATGCCCTTCTTGCGGGCATCGCGGTCGGTCATGACGCCGTTGCTCGTCGAGACGATCGCCGTGCCAAGGCCGCCGAGCACGCGCGGCAGCTCGTCCTTGCCAGCGTAAATGCGCAGACCCGGCTTGGAAATGCGCTTGATGCCGCGAATGGTCTTGGCCTTCTTGTCGCCGTACTTGAGCACGATCTCGAGGGTAGCGCGAGGCTCGCCCTCGATGATGTCGTAACCCTGGATGTAGCCCTCTTCCTTCATGATGCGGGCTATCTCGACAAGTTTCTTGCTCGACGGCATGGACACCGTCTGCTTGCCGGCAGAGTTAGCGTTACGCACGCGCGTAAGCATGTCTGCGATGGGATCGGTCATGGTCATGATTGGTTTCTCCTTTGGTCCGTGATGAGCCTGCAGGTCCGGTTCGTCGGCGCCCGTAACGCCTCCGCCTGAACCGTGGCACGCCCAAGCGTTTCCGTTGTGTCGCTTACCACGACGCCTTGGTCACACCGGGCAGTTCGCCTTTGTTGGCCAGCTCGCGCAAGCAGACACGGCACAGGCCGAACTTGCGGTAGTAGGCGCGGGGACGTCCGCAGCGCGTGCAGCGGTTGTGCTGGCGCGTCGAGAACTTCGGCTCGCGCTTGGCCTTGGCGATCATCGATTTCTTAGCCATGCAATTCCTTCTTTCTCGTATCCAGCCCCTTCGGCTTTCGAAAGGGCTCGAGTGCACTTTCAGCGCAGACCGCCCGAAAGCGGCCTTGGGCGAACAGGGAGAGCGTTACTCCTTGTCCTTGAACGGGAAGCCCAGCGCGCTGAGCAGCGCGAAGGCGTCGTCGTTATTCTCAGCCGTCGTCACGAACGTGATGTCCATGCCACGCGTGCGGTCGATCTTGTCGTAGTCGATCTCCGGGAAGATCAGCTGCTCGGTGATGCCGAGCGTGTAGTTGCCGCGACCGTCAAAGCTCTTCGGCGAGATGCCGCGGAAGTCGCGCACGCGCGGCAGCGCCGTGGCCAGCAGACGGTCGAGAAACTCCCACATGCGGTCGCCGCGCAGCGTCACCTTGCAGCCGATGGGCTGGCCCTCGCGCACATGGAAGCCCGCGATGGACTTCTTGGCGCGGGTGACGGCGGGCTGCTGGCCCGTGATGACGCGCAGGTCGGCCATCGCGGAATCGAGCAGCTTGTGGTCGGACGCAGCAGCGCCCACACCCATGTTCACGACGATCTTCTCGAGACGCGGAACCTGGTTGATGTTCTTGAGCTCCAGATCCTTCTCGAGCTTGGCGATGATCTCGCTTTGGTACTTTTCCTTCAAACGAGGAGCGGTCATGTGCCTTGTTCCTTTCGATGAATTAAACGCAGGATTTCCGACCCTGCGTCCCTTGCCGCGAAAGCAGCAGGGGTCATTATAGTACATCTTCGACGCTTGCCCGCCGATCATTCCGCAACGTCAACCAGGGAGACTGATTAAAACCTCACCGGTCGTTCACAGCGTCAGCAGGTCGGTCAGCACCCCACTAGCACCCCACTGGTCGTTCGTAACGTCAGCGAGGGCTTCCGCAGTGCCCCGAATCGTGGGGAAGGCGAGGGTGAAGCGTACTTCGGTACGCGAACCCTCGGCTTCGCCGCGAGGCGGGGTGCTGCGGGAGGCCGCAGCGTCGACCCGTTCCACCGGCCGTCAGGCCGACGGAACCGCTAGTCGATATCCTTGCCGCACTTCTTGCAGACGCGGACTTTCTTGCCCTGCTCGTTGACGCGCTTGCTCACGCGCGAGGGCTGCTTGCACGCGGGGCACACGAGCATGACGTTGGACACGTGGATGGGAGCCTCGATGGAGGCGATGCCGCCCTGCGGGTTCTGCTGCGTGGGGCGCATCGCCTTCTTGGCGATGTTGACCTTCTCCACCACGACGCGCTGCTTCTGCGGGAGCGCACGCAGGATGACGCCCTCCTTGCCCTTGTCCTTGCCGGACAGGACGCGCACCTTGTCACCCTTTTTCACATGCATGCTATTCATTTGCGCACACCTCCTTACAGCGTCTCGGGAGCGAGGGACACGATCTTCATGTACTTCTTGTCGCGCAGCTCGCGGGCGACGGGCCCGAAGATGCGCGTGCCGCGCGGCGCGCCGTTCGCGTCGATGAGCACGGCGGCGTTCTGGTCGAACCTGATGTAGCTGCCGTCGGGACGGCGCACTTCCTTCTTCACGCGCACGATAACGCAGCGGACGACGTCGCCCTTCTTCACGTTGCCGTTCGGCGCGGCCTCTTTGACGCTGCAGATGATGACATCGCCCAGCCCTGCGTAACGGCGCTTGGAGCCGCCGAGGACCTTGATGCACTGCACCTTGCGAGCGCCGGAGTTGTCGGCCACCGCGAGCATGGATTGCATCTGAATCATTGCTTCAACCTAACTTTCGTCTCGGTAGTCTGTCGCAGATGAGCGAGAACTACTTGGCCTTCTCGATGATCTCGACCAAGCGCCAGCGCTTCATCTTCGACAGGGGGCGCGTCTCCATGATGCGCACGGTGTCGCCGAAGCCGGCCTCGTTGTTCTCGTCGTGGGCGTGGAACTTCTTGGTGGTGGTCATCATCTTGCCGTACACCGGATGCGGCTTGCGCTCCTTGACCTGCACCACGATGGTCTTGTCGTTAACCGCGCTCACGACGACGCCCTGACGGACCTTGCGGGAGTTGCGAACTTCACTCATGTGTATTCAACCTTCCTTAGACGAGCCTTAAGCGCTCAGCTCGCGGGCACGCATCTCGGTCTGGATGCGGGCGATGTCCTTCTTGACCTGCTTCACGCGGGCGGTGTTGTCGAGCTGGCTCGTGGCCATCTGGAAGCGCAGGTTGAAAAGCTCCGCACGCGCTTCTTTGAGTTTCGCCTGCAGATCGTCGGCAGACAGCTCACGGATCTCTGCTGCTTTCATCTATTCCTGCCCTTCCGTTTCGCGAGAAACAACCTTGCACTTGATGGGCAACTTGTTGATGGCGAGACGAAGCGCCTCCTTGGCGGTGGCCTCCTCGACGCCGTCGATCTCGAACATGATGCGACCGGGCTTGACGACCGCGACCCATGCCTCGGGGTTGCCCTTGCCGGAGCCCATGCGAGTCTCAGCCGGCTTCTTGGTGATGGGCTTGTCGGGGAAGATCGTGATCCACACCTTGCCGCCGCGCTTCATGTAGCGGGTCATGGCAATACGAGCGGCCTCGATCTGGCGGTTGGTGATCCAAGCGGCCTCGAGCGCCTGGATGCCGTAAGAGCCGTGGTTCAGACGGGTGCCGCCCTTGGCCTTGCCCTTCATGGAACCACGCTGCACCTTGCGGTGCTTCACGCGCTTAGGTACGAGCATTTACTTTGCCCTCCTATCGTTACGATCGTTGCGACGGGGACGGCTCGGGCGGGAGCTACCCTCGAGCGCCGGCTGCGGCGCCTTCTGGCCGGGAAGCACCTCTCCGTGGTACACCCACACCTGCACGCCGATGGAGCCCATCGTGGTGGCGGCGGTGGAGAAACCGTAGTCGATCTTGGCACGCAGCGTGTGCAGCGGCACGCGACCCTCGCGGTACCACTCGCGGCGGCTCATCTCCGCGCCGCCGAGGCGACCGGAGCACTGGATGCGGATGCCCTTCGCGCCGCTCTTGCGGGCAGACTGGACCGCCTTGCGCATGGCGCGACGGAAGGCCACGCGGCCCTCGAGCTGCTCGGCGACGGACTGCGCGATGAGCGCGGCGTCGAGTTCGGGACGCTTCACCTCGATGACCTCGATAGACACGGGGCCGTTGGCCACCTTCTCCAGCTTCTTGCGAAGCGCGTCGATCTCGGCGCCCTTCTTGCCGATCACGACGCCGGGACGGGCCGTGGTGACGACGATCTTGATCTTGTCGCCGGCACGCTCGATCTCGACTTTGGAGACGGCGGCACGGGCGAGCTGCTTGTCCAAGAACTTCCTGATGGCCAGGTCGTTTTCCAGGTTCTTGGCGTAATCCTTATCGGCGTACCAACGGCTGCGCCATTCCTCGGTGATGCCGAGGCGGAATCCGGTGGGGCTTACTTTCTGACCCATGCGGCTTATGCCTCCTCTCGCGGTGCAACGATGATCGTGATGTGGCTCGTGCGCTTGCGGATGCGCGACGCCGAACCCTTGGCGCGCGGACGGATGCGCTTGAGCGTGGGGCCCTCGTCGGCGAAGGCCGTCTTCACGACAAGCGTCTCCGGACGCACATGATGCTGGTTCTCGGCGTTGGCCACAGCGGAGTTGAGCACCTTGGCGACAACCTCCGCGACCGCGCGGTCGGAGAACTGCAGGATCTCGCGGGCGGCAGGCACGGACTTGCCGCGAACCAAGTCGATGACGACGCGTGCCTTGCGGGGCGAAACGCGGACGTAGCGTGCGGTTGCTTTAGCTTCCATTGTTCACCCCTTCTTATCGCTTCTTGCCCTTGTCGGCAGAGTGACCCTTGAACGTGCGGGTCGGGGCGAATTCGCCCAGCTTGTGGCCGACCATGGATTCGGTGACGTACACCGGCACGTGCTTGCGACCGTCGTGCACGGCGATGGTGTGGCCCACCATCTCCGGGAAGATGGTGCTCGCGCGCGACCAGGTCTTGACGACGTTCTTCTCGCCCGCCGCGTTCATCTTCTCGATGCGATCAAGAAGGCGCGGTTCGACGAAAGGACCCTTCTTCAAACTTCTACTCACTATTACTCCTTAACGCTTTGCGCTACTTCTTGCGACGGCGGATGATCAAGCGGCTCGAAGCCTTCTTGGGATTGCGGGTGCGATGGCCCTTCGTGGGAACGCCCCACGGGGTGACCGGGTGACGACCGGCGGACTTGTTCTTGCCCTCGCCGCCGCCGTGCGGGTGGTCGACCGGGTTCATGACGGTGCCGCGAACGCTCGGACGGATGCCCTTCCAGCGGTTGCGGCCGGCCTTGCCGATCTTGATGTTGGAATGCTCGGCGTTGCCCACCTCGCCGATGGTGGCGCGGCAGGTGACGAGCACGCGGCGCATCTCGGAGGACGGCATGCGCAGGATGGCGTAGTTGCCCTCCTTGCCCATGAGCTGGATGCTCGTGCCGGCAGAGCGGGCGATGGCCGCGCCCTTGCCCGGCTGCAGCTCGACCGCGTGGATGAGCGTACCGACAGGGATGTTGGCCAAGGGCAGCGCGTTGCCCGGCTTGATGTCGGCCTCGGGGCCGCTCATCACCGTGTCGCCCACGCACAGGCCCTTCGGATGCAGGATGTAGCGCTTCTCGCCGTCAACATAGTGCAGAAGGGCGATGCGGGCGCTGCGGTTCGGGTCGTACTCGATGGTAGCGACCTTGGCGGGCACGCCATCTTTGTTGCGCTTGAAGTCGATGATGCGGTAACGGCGCTTGTTGCCACCGCCCTGATGGCGGGTGGTGATGCGGCCGTTGTTGTTGCGACCTGCCTTGTTGGACAGCGGCGCAAGCAGGGACTTCTCCGGCTTGTCCGTCGTGATCTCGGAGAAGTCCGAGACCGTCTGGAAGCGTCGGCCGGGGCTTGTCGGCTTGTACTGTTTGACTCCCATGTCTTTCCTTTCTGCGGGTTCTCGCTCGCACGCCTCTCCGTACCCCGAAAACCCTTCGTCTCTTCGTGGACTCGATTGCCGCGACGAACCGTGGGGAGGCTTGGCCCGTGCGACTCCGATGTGCCACGCGTCCGGGTGTATCCATCTATGGCCAGACGCAAACGAGAATTATACGCAGAAAACCCCGGCTATTCAAGAAGAATTTCCTGATGGGCATTCGGACACAACCTGCACACAAGAGAGGTCGAGAAACGACGGAAACTCCGGGGGTAGCCACAATCATGCAGCCAACCCACCCCTTTGTCCTTCGAAGAACTTGCGAAGGACAAAAGCTCGGCGCAAAGACAATTTCTATCACTAAGGAACGCGAAGAGCAACAGCGATCGAGCTTGCCGAAGCGAACTGGGCAAAACTCGAACCTCACTCCCAGCGAGCATTGCGCTCCCCAAGCCCAGCCAACCGAACCTCTTCCCCTCAAAGCCATTTGCAAACATCAATTTGCATCGCGGAGCAAAGCGGAGAAAGAATAATCAGTAAGCGAGATCCTTCAAAACCAAAGCCCTTTGAAGAAACCCGCGAAGTTCAAGCCATCAGCAGCACCAACGCCAATGCAAAGACATCCAAAAAGCGGAACCGCAAGAAAGATTGCCGGCCACATGGCAAAGCAACCGGCAGAGCAGCAAAGAGCAACCCGAGCGTCACCCATCACTGCACATGCAGCGAAAGGGCGCGCATGGCCACCATCGAAGCAAGATGAGCCTGGCCCGTGTTGATCATGCGATCAACATCCTTCTCCTCAGATTCAAGCCGCTCGATATCCTCCACGGCGCTTGCGTTCAAACACTCGATACGGCTTTCCAGTTCGGAGCGATACGTCTTAAGCCTCTCGACGCACGAATGGTACTGAACGAAGCACTCCTCCAACTCCTCCCTCGAAGCGTCGATACGCGCACGCACTGGAAGCCTCATCTCGTCCATCCTCACTCTCGCCTCGCTTTCCCGAATGAAAATGGGTCATTCGTACGACGGCTTTTATCGTTTTTCATTAAATCACAGACACACGTATCCCGGAGGATAAAACCGGCGAAAGAAGCGGCTTTTCTGCAAGAGAGCGCACGCGCGGCGCTTCTTTGCGTATGCGCCCCTCGCCCTCATTACCTCACGCGGAACAGCACGTCAATCGCCAAAAACGAGTCCGGCGATAAGCCCGCATGCAGCAATGCGCCGCCATCCTCGCTTCATAACATGTTTTCCGCTGGCGGGAAAGCTTATCGCGATTTTCAGAAAGGAGAGAGACGGACATGCACGAAACGCACCGCACGACACCGGAAGAGGCCATCGCGAGAAACGTGAGACGGCTTCGCATGAAGCAAGGCCTGGGCAAAGCCCGCTTCTGCCTCATGACGGGCATCGGAAGGCCGACGCTCGACCAAATCGAGGAGGGAGCGCCGAACGCGAAGCTCTCGACCATCCGCAAGGTGGCCGAAGGCCTCGGAGTCGAGGTTGCCGACCTGTTGGAGGAACTCTCTTGAGAAGCCCGAATGCGAACTCCCGCACATGGTCTGCCGAGCCCATACGCGCTGCCACCTGCAACAAAACGCTGCGCCGCAATGAGAGGCCACCGCCAATGGAGAGACGGCTGGAGAAACACCGGAGACGACACAAGAGGAGCGAAAGGAGCATCTATGAAACATTCTGAAAAGAGCCAAACAAGCCCCGAGGAGATCATCGCAAAGAACGTGAAGCGACTTCGCAGAGAGCAGAGAATCGGGAAGGAGCGCTTTTGCCTCATGGTGAATATTGGCAGACCAACACTTAACAAAGTTGAGAAAGGGGCGCCAAACACAAGGCTTTCGACCATCCGCAAGGTGGCAGAGGGGCTTGGCGTCGAGGTGATCGATCTTCTGAGGTAGCAAGAACACGGAAAACGCCCTCGGGCAGCTTCATGCGACCCGAGGGCGTCACAGGCAAGCGCATCGTGCAATCCCCCTACCCCGCCGCTGCGCGACGCGTCGGCGCGTAGCGCCTAGGACTTCGCCGGCTCCTCGACGATCACCTCGGCGTGTTCGAGCAGCCAGCGGTTCGCCTTCATGCGCTCGGCCGCCTCGCGCAACGCGAATCCCTGACCGTTCTCCTCCATCCCGCGACGGACGGCCTTGGGGTCCTGCGGGTTCATGCTGCGCGCCGCCGCGTCGAGGTCATCCTCGGTGAGCGTCAGCTTTTCGTGACGGAACAGCGCGTCGAGCGCGTAGCCCTGCACAAGCATCTCGCGCGCCTGCATCATCATGAGCATGCCGAACTGCTGCTCGCCGCCCTGGCTCTGCACGAACTGCTCGAACGGCACGCCCTGCTGCGCGAGCGACCCGCGCAGATTCTCAAGCAGGGTCTTCCGCATCGCCTCGTACACCTCGTCCTGGATGCGGCCCTTGAAGCGGCGCGCGAGCTCGGACGCGGCGGCCTGCATCTTGAACGATTCGTACTGCGCCCGACGCTCGGCAGTCAGGCGGTCGGCGATGCCGCCGCGCAACGCCGCCGCGTCGCGGTAGAGGGGCAGGTTCTTCGCCACCCACTCGTCGTCGATGGCGGGCAGAACCTTCTTCTGCATCTCCTTCACGGTGACGGTGCAGTCGATGCGCTCGCCCTCGCCATCGTCGGGCGCGCCGGGCGCAGCGAACGAGATCGACTTCGTCTCACCCACCTCCATGCCGACAAGCTGCCGCTCGAACTCCTCGGGCATGAGGCCCATCCCCATGAGGTAGGTGCGCCCCTCGGTGGAAAGGCCCTCCATCCGCTCGCCGTTGCGCGACGCCTCGAGGGCGAGCAGCATGATGTCGCCTTCGCGCACGGGATGCGGGTCGTCGGCCACGAAGTCCGCGTAGTTGTCGGCGAGCTGGGCAAGCTGCTCGTCGACTTCTTTTGGGTCGAGCTCGAACGGCGGCACCGTGATGGTGACCGGATCGTAGGAGGTCAGCTCGTACTCGGGCTTCGGCGTGACCACGAGGGAGAACGAGAACGTCTGGCCGCGCTTGAGCGCGGAGGCCACCTTGGGCACGGGAGGGAACGCCGGGGTGATGTTGCGCTTGTCGATGGCGAACGGCACAAGATACTCGACAGCTTGCTGCTGCACGACGGCATCGAGGTCCTTGATGCCGAGCTCCTTTTCGGCCGCCTGGGCCACCGAGCCGCCGGGGGCGACGCGCAGGTTCATCTGCTGGGCGAAACCGCGATGCGCCACGGTGAGCGCGTGGCTCACTTCGGCGGTGGATGCGACAGCCTCAAGCTGGATGCGGCCGCCGTCAAGCTTCTTCTCGGTCACTTTCATGGAGGGTCCCCTTCTGTCGTTCGTCGTCGAACCGCTATTGTAGCGCAAAAGCGCGCAGGGGGCGCACGGCACGCCTGCGGAGGGCACGAGCGCGAACCGAATGCGAGTCGGAGAATGCGCCCGCAAGCTGATGGGCGCGCAGGATGGATAGCAAGATGTGCGGCGAGATGGACGGCGAGGGCATCCGCTCGCAACGCGAAGGAAGGCGGCGCGCGAGCTCCGTGCAAACTCCCGGCCATTTTTTGGCCACGAAACCGCGTTCTGGCACGAATCGAGCCCGTTTCGGCGGCATGGCAGCTCTGCCGAAATCGCCGACCTGGGCTTTCGCCGCGCAGAAGAGCCCGTCCGAAGCGAAAGGGGACGGTCGTCGTGCGGTCGTCGTGCCAGAACGCGGTTTCGTGGCCAAAAAACGAAGGATTTCCCGCACGCGCGTCCTTCGGGAGGAGTTCGCGAGGGGCACGCGAGGGGCGCGCGTGCGACAGAGGGCGCATGTGGAAGCGCGCCCGAGGCGGGCGGCGCGCAGGAGGCGTCACTCGTTCGACTTAAGGCTCTCCACCATGTCGATGCCAGCGAGCTTGCGCCGCATCGCCACCATCACGAGCACGGTGAACGCCATGGTGAGCGCAAAGGCGATAGCGAAGCTGGCCGGATGGATGACGCGGCCGAACATCACCTGGTCGACCTCGGCCGTGACCACGACGAACCCTTCCATCCACACGCCCAACGCCAAGCCGACAAGGCTTCCGATGGCAGACGAGAGCACGATCTCGCGGTAGATGTAGGCGTCCACCTCCCGCGGCGTGAAGCCGAGCACTTTGAGCGTGGCGATCTCACGCATCCGCTCGGTGATGTTGATGTTCGTGAGGTTGTACAGCACGATGAAGGCGAGCGCCGCCGCGGCGGCCACCAGCACCACCACGATCATGTTCACGCTCGAAAGCATCTCGCGATAGGCGTCGATCGTCTCGTCGTTGTAGGCGACGGTCCGCACGCCCTCGATGGCGCCAAGCCGCTCGGTCAGCTGCGCGCGCGTGTCGGGATCGTCGGTGACGACGGCGAGGAGGGTGGTGTAGGGAGGCCGCCCGCCCATGAGCTCGTCGTAGCGGTCGGGGCCGATGAACACGTAGTTGTAGATGTAGTTCTCCATGACGCCCGTCACCGTGGCCGCATGCGACGACCCCGTGGCGTTGCCGATGGCATCCTGCTCGGTCAGAGCCACCTCGTCGCCCACCCCGACGCCCAGCTGGTCGGCCAGCTTTTCGCTGAGCACGACGCCGTCGCCGCCCAGCTCGATGGGCTCGTGGCCGACGCGCGTGCGCATGAGCACGAATTCGTCCAGCCGCGACGGCTCCTCGGGCACGACCACCTGCACGCTCACGTCCTCGTCGTCGGGCCCCGAAGCCAGCATGTTCTCGCGCTGCGCGGGCGTGCTGGCGCTTACGAAGCGCTCGTCGACAAGCAGCTCGTCCAACTCCTCGCGGGAGTCGCGCGAAAGGTCGTCCTCCACGGTGATCATGGCGTTGTACTTCGTGATGGTGCCGAACTGGTTGTCGATGATGTCGTTGATGGCGTCGGACAGCCCCAGGCCCGTCAGCAAGAGCGCCGTGCAGCCCGCGATGCCGATAACCGTCATGACGAGGCGCTTCTTGTAGCGGAACAGGTTGCGGAACGTCACCTTCCACGAGAACGACAGCCGCCGCCACACCGGCCGCACGCGTTCGAGCAGGATGCGCTTGCCGGACTTCGGAGCGCGCGGCTGCATGAGCAGGGCCGGTCGCTCGTGCAGGGACGCGCCAGCGGCGGCAGCCGTGGCCGCGAGCGTCACGCCCACGCCGAGGCCGGCGGCGAGCGCCGCAAGGCCCCAGTCCATCGGCAGCGGCACAGGAAGGGACGGCACGAAGTAGATGATGGCGTACGCCTTCATGATGACCGCCGGCAGCACCTGCGAGAGCACGGCGATGCCCACTACGCTGCCAGCGGCACTGGCAATGAAGGCGTAGACCAGGTATTTCGAGGCGATGCGCGCACGCGAGTAGCCGAGCGCCTTGAACGTGCCGATGAGCAGCCGTTCCTCCTCCACCATGCGCGTCATGGTGGTGAGCGCCACGAGTGCGGCCACCAAGAAGAAGATGAACGGGAACACCGCCGCGATGTTGTCGACACGGTTGGCGTCGGCCTCGAAGCTGGCCGCGCCGTAGTTGGCCGTGCGGTCCATGACGTACCATGCGGGATTGTCGACGGAGTCGATCTGGCGCTGCGCGTCATCGAGCGCACGCTGTCCCTCGGCCAACTGCTCCTCGGCATCGGCCTTCTGGCGCTCGTACTCGGCCAAGCCGGCCTCGTAGTCGGCGCGCCCCTGGGCAAGCTGCTCCCGGCCGTCGGCTATCTGCGCGGCGGCGTCGTCGAGCTGGGCTTGCGCGGCGGCCAGCTGGGAGTCGGCTTGCTGGCGGGCGGCGGAAAGGCTGGTCGCGCCCTGCTCAGTTTGGGCGACGGCAGCATCGAAGGCGGTCTTCTGCTGGTCGAACGCGCTTTGCTGGGCGTCGAGGGTGGCTTTGGCGGCATCCACCTCGCCTTGGCGCGCGTCCAATTCGCGCGCAGCCGCCTCAAGGGCGGGCCGCTGCGCCTCCAACTCCCCAAGCTGGCCTTCCAGCGCCAGTTTCTGCTCGGCTACCGTGCTTTTCTGCGCCTCGAGCGCGGCGATGGCGTCGGCGTCCTTGTCGGGGTCGAGCCCGTCGATCTGGCGCTGCAGCTCATCGATGGCGCTTTGCGCCTGGAAGATACCCTCCTGCAGCTGGCTCATGCCGGCCTTGAGCGCATCGCTTTGCTCCTGCCAGCTCGCACGCGCTTGCGCGAGCGCGTCCGCACCCGTCTGCCACTGCGCCCACGCCCCCTCAAGCTGCGCTTGCCCTTCCTCGATGGCGGGCCGCGCCTCGTCCACCTGCGCCCGTCCGTCGGCCAACTGCCGCTCGGCGTCGGCCAGCTGCGCTTCGGCACGCGCTCGCTCCTCCTCCAACTGCGCAGCGCCGGCATCGCGCTGCGCCTCGGCGTCGGCCAGCTTCTGCTCGTTCTCCGCGATGGCGGCGGCCGCATCGTCGAGCTGCGCCTTCGCATCCGCAAGCTGCGCCTCGGCGTCGGCCTTCTGCGCGTCGTAGTCGGCGCGGGCCTCGTCCAACTCGCGCTGCGCGTCGGCGCGCAAATCGTCGGCGCGAGCCTGCTCGCGCGCGGGAGCAAGGGCCTCGATGCGCTCGGTCACCTCGGCCACCAGCTCGTCGTACGCCGCGCTGTCGGAGCGCTCCTCTGCCGCGCCCGCCACGGCAACGAACGCCTCGGTGAACGGCAGATCCTCCGAGAAGTCGTCTTCCGGCACGTACATATACTGCGTGATGGAGCCGCTTCCGAGCGACGTGGTGCCAAGGCTCGACGAGGTGGCGTAGTACGGCGAACTCACGAAGCCCACCACCGTGTACTCGGTGGTGACGAGCGCGTCCTCGGCCCCTTCAGACCATTCGTCGATGCGCACCGTGTCGCCGATGCGCGCGCCCTCGGCCTCCACGAGGTCGGCAGACAGCACGCACTCCCCCTCCCGCTCGGGCCATGCGCCCTCCACGAGGATGGGGCGGTTGAGGTAGTCGGGGTCGTCCGTGCGGGCGTGCACCCCGTCCGACGTGTCGGATGCGCGCGCCGCGTCGGGCAGCGAATGGACGCGCGTGGCGTACTGCTCACCCGCCATGGTGACCATGACGTCCGTCTCGTAGGCGGGCATGACGGCCTGCACGCCCTCGACGTCGCGCAGCGCCGCAATGTCATCGTCGGTGAGGCCGAGCGTCGAGAGCACGCGCACATCCATGAGGCCCGTGCCGTCGAAGAACTCGTCAGCCGCGATCTTCATGTCCGGCGCGGTCATGCGCAAACCGGCGTAGAAGCCCGTGCCCAGCGCCACGATAGCCGCGATAGCCAGAAAGCGACCGAGCGAGCGGCTGATCGAACGGGCGAGCTCCTTGTTGAACGCGTTTCCCACCGAAGCCACCTACCACTCGAGCGTTTCGGCAGACGCAGGCGCGTCGTTCACCTCCACGCCCGCCACGCGCCCTTCGCGAATGTGGATGACGCGGTCAGCGATGACGGTGAATGCCGAGTTGTGCGTGATGAGCACGACGGTCTTGCCGGTGTCATAGCACGTGTCCTGCAAAAGCTTGAGGATGGCCTTGCCCGTGTGGTAGTCGAGCGCGCCCGTCGGCTCGTCGCACAGCAGAAGCTTCGGGTTCTTCGCGAGCGCGCGGGCGATGGCCACGCGCTGCTGCTCGCCGCCGGAAAGCTGCGCGGGGAAGTTGTCCAGGCGGTGCCCCAGCCCCACCTGCCGAAGCACCGTGGCCGCATCGAGCGGCTCCTTGCAGATCTGGCTGGCCAGCTCCACGTTCTCGAGCGCGGTGAGGTTTTGCACGAGGTTGTAGAACTGGAACACGAAGCCGATGTCATAGCGGCGGTAGTACGTGAGCTCTTTCTCTGAGAAGCCGCTCACCTCGCGTCCGTCGAGCATGATCGAGCCCGACGAGCAGGAATCCATGCCGCCGAGCATGTTGAGCAGCGTCGTCTTGCCAGCGCCGGAGGGGCCCACCACAACGACGAGCTCGCCGCGCTCGATGTCGAACGTCATACCGTCGACCGCGGCCACCTCGACCTCGCCCATCCGGTACACCTTCCGCACATCGCGAAACTCCACGAACGCCATGAGCACTCCTTCTTACCGCCCGTTCAACCGGCCCTCCTTCCACGATACACCATCGTTGGGCCGGATGCCAGTTCGGCAAGCTTCCAAAACAGGCAAAGCGAGAACGCCACGTCGCGCCATGCAGCAGCCTTGAGACAAGCTCGATGCGGACGGACGCTGCGAACGCTTCGCCCCCGTCAACAGTCATTCTGGCAACGCCTCAGCTCGCGATGCCGTACGCCAATCAGAAATCCAAGCTGTCTTGATTGAGGAGGAAGTCGTACACGTTCATCATGAGGATGCCGTTCTCGTTGTAATGCGGCTCAAGACCCTCCTTCGTCACGATGACCTTCTTGAAGCCGTCGTCGACCTTGAGAAGCGGCCTCTGCTCTTGATCCCGCTTTTCAGAGGTCGGAAGCGCGAAAGCGGACTGCACGTAATAGCGCTTGCTGCCCCTGTTGCACACGAAGTCGATCTCCAGCTGCACGCGCTGGCTCTTCCCGTCCTCGTCTTTCGTGCTCACCGGAACAACGCCGACGTCGACACCAAGCCCCCGCCCGACAAGTTCGTTGTAGACGACGTTCTCCATGATGTGGGTCTCCTTCATCTGACGGAAGTTCATGCGAGCGTTGCGCAGCCCCAGGTCGGCGAAATAGAACTTGAAGGGGGTACTTATGTAGCGTCGCCCCTTGACGTCGTAGCGCTTCGCGCGGCGCAGCAGGAACGAATCCTCCAGAAACGAGAGGTAGCACTCCACAGTCTCGGGCGCCATGCGCGCCCCCTTCCTGCTTTTGAACGTCGCCGCGAGCTTGGAGGCGTTGGTGAGCGAGCCGATGGCGGAGGACAACACGTCCACAAGCTCCTCGAGGTTGCCCGAATCGCGCACAACGTTTCGCTCCACGATGTCGCGCAGATACACCTCTTTGTAGAGGCTGTTCAGGTAATCCGCTTTCTCCTCGGGAGTTTCTCTCGTGAAGATTCCCGGCAGACCCCCGTAGGTGGCGTACTCTTGGTAGCCGTCGTGCTTGCCGCCATCGTAGGCGCTCATGAATTCGGAGAAGCTTAAAGGGGCCATCGCTATCTCCTGCCCACGGCCGCGGAACTCCGTCACGACGTCTTTGGAGAGCAGCTTGGCGTTGCTGCCGGTCACGTAGACATCGACGCCCTCCATCGCAATGAGATCGATAAGCACCTCGGCGAAGTCCCCGAGCAGCTGCACTTCATCGAGAAGCACGTAACGCGCTCCAGCGGCGCCCTCAAGGCGCGCCGTCAGGTACGGATGGAAAACCTCCGGGTCGCGGTACTTTCTGCTGCTGAACCGGTCGAAGGCCATTTCGAAGATGTTGGATTCGGGGACGCCTTGGCCGACCAGATGGCTTTTGAAGAGATCGAATAGCAGAAAGGATTTGCCGCAGCGGCGAACGCCCGTGACGATTTTCACCTGCCCGGAGCCCATTCCCCTGATCAACTTCTCCATGTAGCGGGGGCGCTGGATGATCATCGCTGCTCCTATCTGAAATTTTTGCGTCTTTGTGCAAAAATTTCAGATAGAGGTTGGGCTTGCAGTTCAAGAGGCCGTCGGCTCTGGCCCCAGCTCGCCGACGACCCGTCAGCGCGACCCAAGCGCCCGCTCGATGAAGTCGGCGAACCTGTCGAGCATGTTGATGCGGAGCCCCTCAAGTTCCTCCTCCATGGTGCGGGGAGGGTACTTCTTGGCGGCGACCATGGACCGTACCGCCGCCACTGCCCCATCGGGGTCGGCGGCGGCGACCTCCATGAGGAAGTCGTCGGGCTGAAGAGCGCGCAGCCCCAGCGGCGAGAGCGCCTCTGCGGGGAAGTCCCTCACGTTGTACGTCACGATGACGTCGCAGCCGCCCGCGAGCACGGCGGCGACCACGTGGGCGGTCATCTGGATCCGGCAGCTCGATGTCCCCAAGGTCGCTTTTCTCAAGCTCGACCGGGGCATAGGGGAAGGCCCGCTCCACCGCTGCGATGTAACTCGCGCCGTTCCTCGTCCCGTGAACCCGGTTCACGGCGTCTCTTGCCTCACCGAGCACGTCCTCGGACCAGCGAGGTTCTACCATTCCCCGGTCGGCGAGCGTGAGCACGACATCGAGCGTCCATGTGGCGACGAATACGTTGGCGTCGACGAGCGCCCTAGCTAGACGGCTCACTCGAAGCCCTTCAGGTAGTCCGCAACCGCGCCGCCGTGATCGTAGAAGCCCTCTTCGGCGGCGCAGGTGCGCATGTCGCCAAGGCGCGATGCCCGTTCCTCTCTAGAGCAACGGTCGAATGCCATGAGGTCGGAGAGCATGACGTAGCGGTGCCCGCCTCCAACACGCGCACCCTTGAGCTTTCCGCAGTCGATCAGTCGCGCGATCGTCCTCGGAGAAGTGCCCACGATCTCTGCGGCCTGCCCCGTGGTGAGGCGGACGTCGTCCCCCCCCTCGTCGGTATAGGCCACACCGAGCGCCCGAAGGAAAGCCCGCAATGCGCCGTACGCCCTCGCGTCGATCGAGGTGGCGTCGCCCGTCCTGTTGTCCACTATGGTCGCGGCGGGTGCCGTCATCGTCGCCATGCCGTCCTCCCTTCCCTTGCTTGATTATGTCCGCTTTCCTTCGTTAGAAGGAAAATCTGTTCTTGACTTGGGGTGCGGATATGGCTGGCACTGCAAGTTCGCAGAAGAACAAGGAGCTACAAAAATATTAGGGATCGATTTAAGTAAGAAAATGATTGAGGAAGCCCAAAAGCGCAATTCAGGAAATCAAATTGAATATCGTATTAGCGGATTAGAGGAATATGACTATCCAGAAAATGAATGGGATTGTGTTATATCTAATTTAGCTCTGCACTATATAGAGGACATAGTGGAAATATTTCAAAAAGTGTATAGGACATTAAAACCAGGTGGAATTTTTCTTTTTAATATCGAACACCCTGTTTTTACCGCAGGAGTTGGGCAGGATTGGATTTATACAGATGATGGGAAACCGCAATATTGGGCGATTGATAATTACTTTATAACAGGAGAACGAAATACACATTTTTTAGGATGTGAGGGGGTGCGGACAAAAAGTTGGACACTCCGGTGTCCGGATTGGAGTCCGCATGTACCCGTTGGAGACCAGGGAGCTCGCCGTGGAGGCCGTCGCGGCGGGGTTCAGCCTGACCGAGGCGGCCGAG
>NZ_PPEL01000027.1 GCF_002899695.1 Rubneribacter badeniensis | reverse complement strand
TGGTACCGGGAGGGGAGGCTGAAGGCGTTCGACGAGGGAGGGCGCAAGGTGTACGATACGATAGCCGGCCGCAGGAGGCGGCTGGGGCTGGCCGCCTAGGCCGTCCGGAAAAACGTCCGCACCCCCATGCGGCGAAAAATGCGCTCGAAATGCCGCGTGCGAGGTCGAAAATCCCTCGGATGGTCCCCGTATCGCCTCCTGATCGATCGCTTCGGTAAAATACTGACAAAGAAATGGCAATTCCTTGCCGTTGTGATGCGGCAGGCTTGGGAGGGCGGGGCCGGTGCTCGGGAAGCGCTGAGGAGCGTGGGAAAGACGGGGCGACACTCGGGAAGCGATGGGGTCGAGAAGGTGGGCCGACGTCCGGGAAGCGCTGAGGGCCCGGAGAAGATGGGCCGTCGCTGGTGGGTGCGGAGAAGATGGGCCGGCGCTGGTGGGTGCGGAAAAGACGGGCCGACGCTCGAGAGATACCGAGGAACGCGGAGGAGGTAGGCTGACGCCTGGGAGGCGCTGTGATCGAGAGAGCGGGCCGACGCCCGGGAAGCGCGGAGAGGACGGGCTGATGTTCGGGAAGCGCTGAGGGGCACCGGAGCGCGCCGGAGTGCGCAGGGGCGCGCCGGAGCGCTCGGGAAAGGCTTTGCGTAGATTGCATGGCAGATCGTCGAGGCGTTGGCGTCCGCTTGCGGCTTGTTCCTATACTGGGGTGAATATCGCACGAACCATCCCGAAAAGAGGTCTTGCGCCATGAAGCGCCGCGGATTCTTCAAGCTTGCTGGTTTGACGGCTGCCTCCCTTGCTGCGGGCGGCGTTCTTGCCGCGTGCGGGGCCGGCCAGATCCCGGCGAATCCGTTGCGGACGGACGCTGGCGAGGACGGTGCGGCGCCGAGCGTTGCGGGCGGGCCTGCAGTGGCGTTCTCGTCGGAAGTGGACGTGCTCGTGGTGGGCAGCGGCATCGCCGGACTTTCCGCGGCCATGGCTCCGGCCGAAGCGAAGCGCTCGGTGCTGGTGGTGGACAAGCTTGACCTCTTGGGAGGCGAGAGCTACGAGGCGAACGGCGTCATGCGGGTGGCCGGCAGCGCCGTTCAGCAGCGGGCCGGACTGAGCGCGACGGCGTCTTCCGAGTGGGAGGCGCGCAAGAAGGAGCTTGAAGCGGCGGGAGCGACCGATCTCGAGTTCTCCCGGACGCTGTTCGAGGCGGCTGCCTCATGGGCCGATCATCTGGCAAACGAGTACGGAGCGCAGTTCGCCGATCCCGCCGAGTACGCCCAGGGCGACCGCAACACCTCGGTGCTGCTGCCGAAAGACGGCCTCGGCGACATGGAGAGCGTCATGGTGCCGCTGCGCGACGGCTTGGTGGGCAAGGGCGTTTCGTTTCTGACGGGGCTGCGGGCGACGGCATTCATCTTGGACGAGGAATCGGCGGTGTGCGGCATGCGCTTCGTCGCGAGCGAGGGCGGGGCGGTGACGGACGTGCGGGCGCGCCGCATCGTGGTGGCCACCGGGGGGTTTGCGAGCAGCCAGCCGCTCGTTCACGCTTACACGCCCGACCGCGAGCGCGTCGGGTGCTACACCGTGGCATCGATGGGCGAGGGCCAGCTTCTGTGCGCGGCTATCGGCGGGCAGCTGACGGGCATGGACAAAGCCGCCTCGCTCACGGGCGATCTGCCGCAGGTGTCGGCGTGGGGGCTATTCGGCCCCATTGTGGCCGTGGACACGCAAGGCGAGCGGTTCGCGCGCGAAGATGGAAGCGGCGCGACGGCTGAGGCATGCTTTGCGGACGAGCGGGGCTTATGGTGGACGGTGTTCGACCACGCGCTTTCCGAAAGCAGCCAGTCTCGCAGCATCGCACAGCTGACCAGCAAGAACGCCAAGAGGCTCGTGGGTCCGTGCGACAGCGCGGATGCGCTTGCCGAGCAGATGGGCGTGCCTGCCGACAAGCTGGCCGCCACACTTGAGCGCTATAACGATTTGGTGCGCGCAGGGAAAGACGACGATTTCGGCCGCACGCTGTTCCTCGAACCGCTCGAGGCACCGTTCTATGCGGTCAAGCAGCTGCCGGTGCGCTACCGTTCGCGCGGCGGCGCGGCAACCGACGAGGCGGGGCGTCTGCTGAGCGCCGCCGGCGCGCCCATCCCCCGGGTGCATTGCTGCGGGGCCGTGGCGAACGGCGGGTCGGACGGGTTGGCGTCCAACGGCGCGTTCGGGATGCTGACGGGCCAGGCCGTGGCCGACTCCTTGGCCGAGGAAGACGCGCAGGAAGGCGCTTGAGCCTCCCTTTCCGTCAAGGGTTGGGCCTCTGTTAAGCCAAAATTGATAGAGGCCAGATCGGCCCGCCGGGCGAGGCCCCGCCGGCACCGCAGAAGTTCCCGCCCGGCGGGCGGGAACCCTCCGAAACCCCGATCAGAGCAAACCCGACTCAAGGTTTAGCGAATAGGGGTTCGTGTCAGTCCTGGTTTAACATCGACAGGGTTGGCAACCTCTTCCCTCTGGCGCGTTGCTTCGAAGCCGTGCTGGCAAAGCGGAGGCTCCTCTGCGCAGGTCCCTCGCCCGGCTGTTCTTTCGTGCGTGAAATCCTTTGACTTTTGGCCACCAAACCGCGTTCTGGCACGGATTTCGGCTTTGCTCGGGTCAAAGGGGACGTTGCGGTCAGCAAAGTCCCAGGTCGGCGAAATCGAAGGCAAGCAAAATGCGGCGAAATCGCCCGAGCGTGTGCCAGAACACGGTTTCGTGGCCAAAATCCGGGGATTTTCACGCACGCGGATCGCTTGCAGGCGAGTTTCGCTTGCGGGGGAGGCCGTGTGTGAGCGAGAAGAAAGCCGTGCGCGAGCGGAGAGGAGGCCGTGTACGAACGAGGAGAGGGCCGCGCGCGATTGAAGGCCATGTGGGGCTTTGGGTGGATGAGGGAGTGGGCTCTATTCGGACGGAGAGGGGCTGGATGCGTGCGAGGCGCGCGGGGCCCGTGAGCGGAAGGCGCAGGCGAGTGGTGTGCGAGCACGGACTTCGGGCTGGTCGCTCGCAGGTCGCGCGTCGCGATTTGGCTTCGAACTGGTCGCGCGGGGCTCGTGAGCGGAAGGCGCACGCGAACGGCGCGTGAGCGCGAGCTTCGAGCGCGCCGCGCGCCGCTCGCGTGCGCGCTCGAGCGGTCTTTTGCTGCGCGGACGCGCGGCCTTGGCCGTCAGGCCGTCGGCCCGCTGCTTTGCGCCAGGTCGATGACTTCTTGTTTGGAATGGACGCCCAGTTTGCCGTAGATGCGCTTGACGTGGGTTTTCACGGTGTTCTCGGAGATGTTCAGATCGCTGGCCATCTCGGTGATGGACAGGCCGCGCGCAAGCCGCGCGAGCACTTCGCGTTCGCGGGCGGTGAGGTCGTACGCTTGGGCCAACTCGCTTTCGGCGTCGGGTCGTTCGGGCCGCTCGTGGCGCAATCGCGCCACGACTTCGCACAGCTCGCTGCGCGAATGCACCTCGAAGCGCCGATAGAGCTTTTGGGCGTGGTACTTCACCGCGCTTTGCGATAGGTAGAGCTCCTGCGCTATGCGCGGTATCGTACGGCCTTCCACGAACAGGGCAAGGACGGTCGATTCCTGCTCGGACAAGCGATAGCGTGCAGCCAGCTCGTCAAGCGCGAGCGGCGAAGTCTCTCCGTCGGCGGGCGTCAGCTCGTCGGCGCCGTGCGGATTGGGCGTGCTCCCGCCTCCATTCCGAGCGGGCGCGTCTTCTGTCTCCGTCCGGAAGCTGCCGCGGAGTGCCTTCGGGGGGGGGGGCAGCATGGATTTCCGCGCATCCGAGCGTCCCGCCAGCCACGATGCCGCGAGTGCCGCCAAGTACAGGCTTCCCAACCCCATGAGCGCCGCGCTCGTGCCGGTTTCGGCCAGATGGCGCGCTAGCGCAAGCCCTGCGCCCTCTCCCGCTAGAAGGCATGCGAGCGTCAAGCACGAAACGCCCGCGAGCAGCGGCAGCGCCGGAACGCGCGCGATCTTCGCAGCCTCGCCCACCATGCAGTACAGCACAATGCCCGTGATCATGTACCCCGTGGTGGCCAAGGTTCCGGAAAGATCGGGAGGCACCGTCTCGATGAGCCCCGGCAGCACGAGGAACCCCAGAGCCGAAAGCGGCAATGCCACGCGGTAGCTTGTCTCCAGCTTGAGAGGTTGGTGGAGCACGAGGGCCGGAACCGCCATCACCACGAGCACCACGCTGGATACGCCTTGCGTGAAGAACTGGAATCCCACAGGATCGGCGCCGGTCGAGCCTTGGCGGGCGATGGAGGACACGAGTCCGCTCACGAACGCGAACATGCCCACAGCCAGCACGCCGCGCCACAGAAGCGGCGCGATGTCGCCCGCTTGCTCGCGCACCGTGTGCTCAAGCCGCTCTGCGCGCGGCAGCCTCGCAAAACACGCGTTGGCCGTTGCGAGCGACGCCGCGGTGAGGGGCAGCAGCCACGACGTGGGCAGCAAGAGCGTGACGGCCACGAGGGCGGTGGCGGCGACATGGGTGGCTATCAGGTAAAGGTAGCTGCCGCGATACGAGAACAGGGGAAGCCTCGAGGCCCATGCGAGGCCCATGATGCCCTGCGCCGCTCCGAACAATGCCGTTCCCAGCGTGAACGCCGCCCACAGCCCCGCGCTTGCGGTGCCCGAGCCGTTTGCGGCTCCCGTGTCTGCCAGCTCCGCGTTGACTTGCAGGACCGCTCCTGCCACGAGCGCGATGCCCAGCAACGCCGTTACGGTGGCCGCTGCGGCGGCGGGGACGGGCGGCAGCCCGTCTTCGTGCGAGTGCCTGCGCGCAAGCAGCGCGACGGCGTATGCGGCGATGCGCGAGGCGACGAGCGTGACGAAATAGGCGTTCTCCAACTCGGCGCTCATGCCGCCGAGGCTTGCGAACGCCGTGGTGGCATGGAAGCTCAGGATATCGGTGAGCCAATAGAGCGCGAATCCCGCCACGGGAATCGCCAATCGCTTTCCCATGTGATAGCCCTCCGCGCCGCGCAGGCGGCGTCGCCTCCTCCTCCGTTTCGTATCCTGTCCATGATAGCCGCTTGCGATGCGCTATGAGGTCGAGAATTCCCCCGCAGACGTGTACGGGTGATGCCGTTTGGCCGTTTCGGGTGACAAGGACAGGCCAGGGGTGGCGAGGTTTTGGCCGAGGTCTGCCCCGACGGGTGATGGACGCGCTGAGAGGCGGCGGGCATCATGGGGAAGCGAAGTCGGCCGCAAGCGCCGCTTCGAGCAAGCGAAGCCGGCCGGGAGGGTCGCTTCGGACATCCACGATCGTCGAGATCAGGGAGAAAGGGGATTCACATGACGAAGAGCACGAACGGCAAGGGCCTGTCCCGCCGCGCGTTCCTCGGCCTGGGCGCCACCGCCGCGGTGGCGGGCGCCGCGGGGCTCGCGGGGTGCGCCCCCGCCACCAAGGAGGAGATCGCCTCGTCCGCAGACGGCGGCGCGGCGGCGGGCGGGGCGACGAGCGGCAACCCCACTGAGTTCACGCCGTCGTTCCTCAACCCGCCCGAGCCCGTCGACGAGTCGAAGGTGACCGAGACCATCGACGTGGACGTGTGCGTGGTGGGCCTCGGCCTGGCGGGCGTGTGCGCCCTGCGCGAGGCCGCAGACGCGGGCGTCAAGGTCATCGGCCTGGAGAAGGGTCCGGACGTGGGGTATCGCTCAGGCGAGTTCGGCACGTTCGGCAGCGAGATCCACAAGCAGCTGGGCATCGAGCAGCCCGAGACGCAGGAAGTGGTCAACGAGCTTATGCGCGTCATGGGCAACCGCCCCAACGCGCAGCTTCTCAATTACTGGATCGCCAATTCTGGTCCCGACCTCGACTGGTACATCGGCACCGCCGAGCACGAGCTGCTGACGAGCGACCGCGACACGCCCACCGATCCCGAGAAGCCCTACGTGTTCCCCGAGCGCTGCCCCGTGAACGAGAACTACAACTGGCGCGAAGAGAACTACCCCTGCTTCCCCGGCATGGTGCACCTGCTGCCCGACCACGGCTGGGCCATGCACGGCACGCTCGAGGCCGCGCAGGCGGCCGGGGCCGAGGCCCGCTTCAACGTGAAGGGCGAACAGCTCATCAAAGAAGGCGACCGGGTGACGGGCGTGTACGCCTCCGACGAGGACGGCAACATCATCCGCGTCAACGCGAAGCTGGGCGTGGTGCTCTCGACGGGCGACATTTCCAGCAACACCGAGATGCTCACCTACTACGCGCCCCAGGCCACGAAGTACGGCGTGTTCTTCAGCAGCATGGACAAAGAAGGCAAGCCGGTGAACCAGGGCGACGGCCACCGGATGGCCATATGGGCCGGCGCGGTCATGGAGGATGGCCCCTACGCGCCGATGACGCACAGCCTGGGCACGAACTCCATCGGCATCAACCCCTACCTCATGGTGAACCAGGACGGCCAGCGCTTCGCGAACGAGGACGTGGGGGCGCAGGAGCTGCAAAACGCCATCAAGCGCCAGAAGGGCGGCGTGTCGTACCAGATCTTCGACAGCAAATGGAAGGAGCAGTTGTCGGTGATGCCCCAGTGCTTCGGCGGCGTGACGCACTACATCCCGCCCGAGCAGGAGGCCGAATACGAGCACGCCATCAACCACTTCGCGGCGGGCTACGCCTCCGACACCTATTTCCAAAGCGAGATCGACGCCGGCTCCATCATCCCGGGCGACACGATCGAGGATTTGGCGAAGGCCGTGGACATCCCCGCCGACGCGCTCGTGGCCACGGTAGAGCGCTACAACGAGCTGGCGCATGCGGGCAAGGACACGGATTTCTCGAAGGTGTCCACGCGTCTGTTCCCCATCGAGAACCCTCCGTACTACATCGTGCCGTTCGGCGATTCGGGCATGCTCGTGCTCATTGGCGGCATCGATTGCGACGCCGAGTGCCGTGCGCTCGATGCCGAGAAGAACCCGGTTCCGGGCCTGTTCGTGGCCGGCAACACGATGGGCGGCCGCTTTTTGGTGGACTACCCTGTGACGGTTGCGGGCGCGAGCCATTCCATGGCCATGTCGTTCGGCCGCTTGGCGGGCCGCAACGCCGCCGCCGGCAAGTAGCCGTTGTGCTGGGGCGCGGGCTGTTGCGGTCTGCGCTCCAGCGCTTTTCGGGCGCGTGCGTCTGCTGCGCGCGGCGCCTGCGAGCGTGGGTTTTCCGAGCGCCCTCCGTCGGGCCTCGGTTCACCGGGCTACCCCATGCCGGGTTCCAGTGCGCGGCGAATGCGGCGCGGCGGCGAATCCGGCGTGGTGGCGAATCCGGTGCGGTGGCGAATCCGGCGCAGTGGCGAATGCGGCGCGGTGGCGAATGCGGCGTAGTGGAGAATCCAGCGTGGTGGCGAATGCGGCGCTTGGATTTGGGGCCTTGATTGGACTTGCTGCGCGGTCCCCTTCCTTCGATGGTAAAGAATCCGGCGATTTCCAGCGATATTTTATCGTCAGAAAGTATATTTAGGCTAACTATAACATATAGTGTATCGTTTCCGTTGTATATCAAACAAAGGGAGGCGGTTTCGACCCGTTTTGACCCGCGTTCTACCCTCTGAGCGCCCTTCAGTGCTCCTGATGGTAAAATATCGCCGGAAATCGCCGAATTCTTTACCGTAGTAGGGTTGCGAATTCTGTGCGACGATGGCAGAGGAGTGCCCGCGCAGCCGCGTCGTCGACAGGGCGCCGCCGACGCGAGCGCTATGCGCCGATGGCGGGGTAATGCCCGCGCAGCCGCGTCGTCGACAGGACGCCGCCGATGCGAGCGCTGTGCTCCGATCGCAGGGGAGTGCCCGCGCAGCCGCGTCGCCGACGGGATGGCACCGATGCGAGTGCTGCGTGCCGATAGCAAGGGGGGGACTGCGGGCGAATCCGTGCTCGGTGCGGATCGTCTCGCGGGCGGCCTCCTGCAGGTCGCTCTCCCGCGGGTCGCTCTCCCCTTCGGTCGCGAACGATGCGGCTGCGCGCAGGGGCGCGAGCGTGCCGCGTCGTGAGCCCGCGCCGTCGTCGGCATGGGGAAGGTCCCTTCTCCGCGATCATGAGCTGGCAGCACTCGGTTGCTTCCGGTTGGCGGCAAGAAAGCCGCGGCTTTTTGAAACCCGCTCTTCTGCCCGAGGAGTTCGGCCTCCTTACGCGGGGATCAGGCCTTTCGGCGACGGCTCGGGGAGCGGATTCGGAAGGTCTTCTGGCCCGGATCTGCCCGCCCTCACCCGAGCGCTCTTGCCAGAGTTCTGGGGCTTCCGCACCCCCCGAGCGCTCTTGCCAGAGCCCTGGGGCTTCCGCACCCCCCGAGCGCCCTTGCCGAAGCCCTGGGGCTTCCGCACCCCCCGAGCGCCCTTGCCGAAGCCCTGAGACTTCCGCGCCTTCCGCGCACTTGCGGCAGGTCTAACCGGTTGCGCATGCGCAGTCGGCTGCGTTGTTCTTGGGCGCGAGCCTGCGCTTTTCCGGCTCGCACGGCTTCCCGCCGGGTATCTGGGCCTCTTTCCTCCGTGGTCGCAGGTTGACCTCTCGCGAGGGGGCAGGCGCCTCGGCGTCCGAAAGGAAGAAGCCGCTCGATTCCGCAACTGCCCTTTTGCGTCCATGTTTGGCAATCCGGGCAGTGGCTGTCCGTTTCGGGCCTATCCGCTTGCTTTGGCGAACGTTTCCGCAGACGCACAAGCATGCCCTCTGGCCCTCGGCCCTCCGATCCCGGCTCCCCGGCGCGGCTTGGAGGCGCGTGAAACGCCTGTTGCCCTGGGGTTGCCGAGGCGCTACGGCCTTACAACCGCGTCTTGCGAGCGGCCTCGTGGAGCAATGCTTTCATGGCTATCGGCGAGAAGGTTGCGGATGCCCAATTCGCGCAGTTGCGAAGGGGCTATCGTTCATGGCGAAAGAGGAAGTCGGCGCGGGTGGTGCGTTGGGAGCTGCGTCGTGCGAAGACGCGATGAACCTGTCTGCGGGTTTCGTCGGCTGGTGCCTTGTTGGGCGGGCCATGTTGGAGGTAAGCGAAAAGCTGCTCGTGTGATGTCTGGGTGGGACAGTCGGGTGGAAAGCCGATTTGGGGATCGATGGACGTGCGGCTTGGACTGCGAAGAGGATCCGCGCCAAAATCGTCTTTGCAGCGGCCTCGTTTTGCGCCGCCGCTGCCGCCATTTTCGTCCCGCTTTTTCGTCGAACCGCGAAATGCCGCGAAATGCCTGATGGGGGGGGGGTGGTAATTTGATGTCGCTGTCTCTTATGTGGTAAAATTACTTCCAATTATGGTCGCTGACGAAAGCGCTCAGGGTAAGAGGGCGCTCTTGGGTGAGATGGATAGGGTCGGAAGGACGGTCGCTTCGTTGCGCGGGGCGGTTACCTTTATGCCGAGGAGGTTGCTATGAAGATGGCGAGATGGCATGAGGCGCGCAGGATTGGCGTGCGGGCGCTTAACGTGGGGCTGGCCGCGTTGCTGGTGTTCACGATGACGCCGCTGACGACGATGGCGTATGCGACGGACGACGACGCTGCCGTCGAAGAGTTCCCTGCGTTGGAGCAGACGTCGGCAGACGATGCGGGCGCGGTGGGCGAACTCGGAAATTCCGTCATGGGGGGGGGGTCTTACTTATGACGCCTCCTCCGCTGACGGCGGGGAGGCCGCCGGTTCCCTAGGCGCCGGACCCGCACCTGCTTTGGGAGCCGAGGGCGGGGCGACCTCCGCACCCGGAGAAGCCGCCGAGGTTGGAAGCGTGGCAGAGCCGGCCGGCGCGTCGGTGGATTGGACCGAGCGTTCCCAGTCGCTGAAGCTCTTCGAGGCAAAGGTTTCGATAGCGGAAACCCGCCCCGACCATGTGGCGGTTGACGGGGAGCTTCCTAGCGAGATCCCCGCTGCGCTCTCCCTTTCCTTTATGCTGGATCCCTCTTCCGAAGAATCGGGCGGGGCCGTTCGTCCGGGCGATTGGTTCGCCATCGGCCTTCCCGAGGCGGCAACGCCCGTAAGCGGCATCGAAGAGATCGAAGAGATGCCCGTTTACGCCGTGGACGAGCAGGGCGCTCCCACGGAGCGGCGAATCGCCACGGCGGCGGTGGTCGACGGCTCGCTGAGGGTGACGTTCGTCGCTCCCGACGGGCAGAGCCAAGACGCCGCCCTGGAAGCGCCGATCAACGGCACGGTGTCGCTTCCGGTAACCGTCGAAGAAGCGCAATTGAGCGACGACGAGCCAACGGAAGCGCTTTGGATGCTGCGAAACACCCCGGAGGGCCCGCACAGCGAAACCCTTGCGCTTCCCTCCCGCAACGACATCCGCGCGCTGTGGGGCATGACCGTCCCCGGCACGGGCGCAGCTGCGCAGGCGCCCGCACCCGTCGCGGGCGAGCCCTCTATCGAGTGGGAGTACAAGGGCGCAGGCCCGGCGCTCTCCATCACCACCAACTGGGCGGACAACAACAACTCCGGCCGTCCCGCGCTGGAAAGCGTCCTGCCCGGCTACGATCTGCGCGTGACTATCACGGACAAAGGCGGCAACGCCGTCACCTACTCTGTTTGGAGCGAACCCGGCACTCCCAACCCCGAACTCGTCGCCGCGCTCAACCTCGATGCGGCAGACATCGCCGCGCTGCCCACGGTTTCGGGCAGGCAGACCTCCACGGGCACCTACTTCATCGAAACGCAGGGCGCCATGCCCACCGAAGCCACCAAGACCGTCACCACGCCGCAGGTGGACGAGGAGGGCAACCCGCTGCTCGATGACGAGGGCAACCCGCTGCCCGACGTGGTTGAGAAGAGCTCCTACACGCTTTCCTGGTCGCTGGCCGATACCAACACCTACGGCAATTACCAGCGCAACAACGTACACTCAGACGGAGCGGACGGCGTGACCTTCGCCGATGCCGAAACTCCCGCCGCCGTGCAATACCTCCAGCTGCTGGAAAGCAAGACCTTCACCTTCACGGGCAAGATGGGCGACAAAAGCGTCAAGGACTTCGTGAAGGAAAACCTCGACAAATTCGCCTTCACCGCCACGGTGAACGGCAGCTCCATCGTGCCCGGCGAGCACCCCGAAGGGCAGCAGACCATCACGCTCGCCGACTTCTTCGGCGAGCTCTACGAGGGTGACGTGAACCCCTTCGAGGGCTGCTGGGAAGACGCGGCCAACTACGATAAGGATTCCAACACCTTCACGCTGAGCGGGCTTTTCCCCGTGTACGACCACGAGGGCAACCCCATCGTCTACGGCATCACCTACACGGGCGAGCAGGGCGATGGCACCACGGAGAGCGAGGACTACTACCAGCCCATCTACGACAACTCCGGCACGCCCAGCCACGGCGGCGACGTGACCGCCATGTACTCCGGCGGCACGCTGACGCTCGTGCACGCGGGCACCACCTCCTACGACGGCTACAAGATGTACTACGACGGCGACATCAGCGTTGGCCGCCCGGAGCTCACGTTCACGCTGTGGCGCTACACGGCGGGTTCCGGCCCGGAAACAGCATCGCAGGTGCGCCTGTCCGGCTCTGAGAACATTCTGCCCCTGTTCTCCCCCGATTCCAACGCGGCAGAAACCGAGTACGTGGAAATCACCATTCCGGCGGGTTACGCGGGCGAGAACCCCGTCGATTTGGGCAAGCTGCTTGCGGAGAAGTACACCGGCGGCAGCCTTGACCTCATCCTGCCCAAGTACGACCCCGACGGAAACCCCTACATCTACTGCCTGCGCGAGAGCATGAACGGCAGCAACTACGAGCAGCTGTTCGGCACCGTGGGCGAAGACGGCGCCGTGACGGGCGACATAGGCCCGAACTACGAAGGTGCGGACGGCCCGGTGTTCGTGGACTGGGAGCGCACCGAGGGCGACCGCTTCATCTACAACGGCGGCACCGTCTCCAACCGCCTGACCGACACGGTTTCGGTGGAGGCGACCAAAACCTGGCAGATCGCCGCGTTCCAAGACGAGCTGTACGACCCCGAGAACCCTGAGAACTCGGTCGAGGTCGAGTTGACCGCTCAGGCGCGCCCCGTGAGCCAGCAGGGTGATGAAGATGCGTGGCAGGATGTCGAGGGCTCCACCGTCACGCTCACAGGCTTTTCCTCCGAGGAGTTAACGCGAACGCATACCGGTAGCTTCCCCCGATACGACAGCCAGGGCAACGAGCTTGAATACCGTTGGGTGGAAACGAACGTCACCCAGGGCGGCGAGCCCACGAACTTCAAGCGCAACGCGGACGGCACCGCCAGCTTCCAGTTGACCTTCGAGGTGTCCGACTACGTGTCCGGCGATGCTTCCAGCACTGAAACCCTGGACTTCACCTCCACGGTGGACGAGGACGGCGTTATCGTCAACACGTTTACAAACAACACTGATCAGCATGTTGACAAGCTCTGGCAGCAGGATGCGAACGACATAAACAACGTGGCGCAGGTTAAGCCCAACTTCCCCGGCATGCCCGAGAGCACCGAGGTGACGGTGCATATCTACCGCGACGGCGTGGAAATCGGTTCTGCCACGCTCGATGGCGAAGTGGACGATGCGCCCACGGTGCTGGGATCCATCGTCTCCGAGGTGGCGGCGGGCGACCCCCAGCCCACCTCGCAGGAGACGGACGTCTACCATCTGGACTTCGAGAACCTGCCCAAGTACGCGCCCGACGGCCACCGCTACCAATACCTTGTGATCGAGGAGGACAACGGCTGGCATCAGGAGCGCGCCTACGACCCCATCACGCGCACGACCACCATCACCAACACCGTGGGCCCCGGCGAGGCGAGCATCGTCCCCGTGGTGAAGGAGTGGGTCGACGGCTCTGACGCCCAGCACCGTCTGAACTGCGTGGTGAACGTCTACGCCAAGCACGACATGCGCTCCGCTGCCGAAAACGCCGACGGCACGCCCAAAGCGAGCTACGCGAAGGGCGATCTTGTCGCCACGATGGTGCTCTCCGACGCGTACGCCTGGTACCAGGAGTTCGAGGTTGCCATCGGCGACCTTGATGCGGATGACTTCTATATCGAGGAAGTGGGCATGACCTCTTCCGATGAGCACGTGGACGACGATCCCGTGTACGCGGGAGGCGGCATCGGGTATGAGAGCCTGATCGAGTTCCCCGCCTATACGATGCAAGAGGCGATTGACGCCGCTGTGGAGGAAGGCGGCTGGGGTGCCATCGGCAAGGGCGATTGGGATTGGGTGAACCCCGCTTGGACGAACGAAGACGCGAGCCGCATCCCCACCGAGGATCATGTGTACGAGCTGTCCTACGGCATGAGCGAGGACTACCCCAAGAAAGCGCTCAAGGTGGCGAACCGCCGCATCGGACTCATCGACCTTACGGCCGAGAAGGTGTGGAACGACAATCTGGGTGACCTCGACGAGGGCGACGAGCGCAACACCCGCCCGCAGGCGCAGATCGTGCTCAGCATCGTGAAGGGCGCGGGCACCTTCACCGTCGACGAGGAGGGCTCCGGCTACGTGCAGCTTGAGGGCAGTGCGAACAACCTGCCCATTCTGGACGAGACAGGCGGCAACGTGAAGGGCGAGTTGACCGAGGACGGGTGCTTCGCCGTGAACGTGGACACCGCGAAGGAGAAGTCCACCTATCAATTTTTCGGGCTGCCCAAGTACAACGGCAAGGGCGAATCTGTTTTTTATGAGATAAACGAGCGCTGGCTGGGCGAAATGGGGGACTATACTACTACTACTACTACTACTACTACTAGCTCTTATACGGTGGGCAAGCGCCACTACCACGACACGCAAACCGACGAGTTCGTGAACGGGCGCACCGGCACGCGCGACGTGGCCTTCTACAAGCGCTGGAAGGACGCCTACGTCTATGAGAACTTGAACCAGCGCCCCGATATCTATCTCACGCTGTACCAGGTGAGCAAGGAGACGGAGGACCTTCCGGGAGGTTATAGGAAGGTCGATGGCTACATCGAGTACTCGTGGAGCCCGGTGACCGAGGGCGAGAGCACCGACTACCATCAGATGTGCGTCATCTCCGGCCTACCCAAGTACGACAAGTACGGCGACGAGATAACCTATTACGCCACTGAGAAAATGGATGCGGACGCCGCGAGCTACGACTACCAGCCCGTGATGTTCGCGCGCGGCCATATGCCCGATGAAGAGGTGGAATCGGGCGAGGCGCTTTTGCTTGACACCGAGGGCGGCAACCACATCACCGAACCCGAGGTTGCGGACGTGACAAGCGGTTCCAAGTGGGCCGTGCACGAGGACGGCGAGTTCGTGAACCGCGTCGAGGGCAAGCTCTTCGCCAACGGCGAGAAGATCTGGACCAACACGGGCGGCTACCCCGAGGCAGATGTGCCCGAGCTTACCATCTACCTGCAGCAGAAGCTTGCCACGGACAAAGACTGGCCTTCCATGAAGCTCAGCAAGGATGAAGGCGCACCCCACGGCTACAAGATCGAGGGCGGCTATGTTGCCGAGACGTCCGATTTGAGACGTGTGGACGACAGCCACTTCACCTACACCATCTGGCACACCGGCGTGAACAAGTTCCACGAGGGAAGCACGGCGGACGCGCCGGTGCCCGAGGGCGAGCAGGTGCTACCGCTTTACAACGAGGACGGCGTGCGCTACGAGTACCGCGCCCGTGAGGTCATCTGGGGCGTCATCGATTCTCCGGCGAATGCGGACGCGGATTTCGACGGCGTTGACATCGCGTCGGATGAGGAATCCCTCGTGAGCGAAGGCGTCTACGTCATCCAGCATGGCGACACGGGCTCGTTCAAGCTGAACAACGTGTACCAGTCCGAAAAGGCAAAGCTCACCGTGAAGAAGCTCTTCGATGGGCGGGCGCAGGGCGACCATTACCCCGACGTGACCTTCGAGTTGTGGCGCACCTACGACAGCTTGGGCACCTATCTGGCTGAGAAGGTGGGCGAGCATACCATCAAGGCGAGCGAGTTCGGCACCGATGCGAACGGGAGCGCCACCTACACCTTCGAGGACTTGGACATCTACGCTCCCACCGGCGGGTACTGGAAGTACTACGTGGTGGAGCGCAGCATCGACGGCTACGAGACTACGGTGGGCGTGGGCGATTTGAGCCTTGGCAGTGCCGAGCTGGGAGCGGGCACGGCGACGGAGGGCGGCGTGCAGTCGCCCGATGCCATGAAGGATGGCGCGTCCTTGGTAGCCGACGATGACACCGTGGACATCACCTTCGCCAACGACTATAAGCCGGAGCCGTTCAAGCTGACGGGCGAGAAGCAGTGGATGGACTACGACGGCGCCTTCGGCGAGCGCCCGGAGAGCCTGAACCTGCGGCTTGTGCGCGTTTCCGATTCGGGCCAGGAGGAGATTTGGTCCGAGATGGACGGCATCGATGTCAAGCCGGGAGACACCATCACGGGCGAGTGGGGCGAGCACGAGGCAACGTTCACCTGCGAGCTGGGCGACGATGACAGCACGTGGGTGTTCACGGTCGAGGGCCTTGAAGCGTACGCGCCCGACGGCAGCACGTGGGAGTACCGCCTGTCCGAGATTTTGCCCAACGGCACAGGCTACCGCATCATGAACGGCAACACCGCAGGAGAAGCGGGCGATAACGCGTCTGATTCCGAGTTCAAATGGCCCCTGCAGAACGTGCTTGAGGGCAATGCGAGCGTCAAGAAGACGTGGAGCGAGGATGGCAATGACGCGTACGGTCTGCGTCCCGATAGCGTGACGGTGCAGCTTTGGGCGGCCACCTGCAACAGCGAAGGCGAGCAGGTGGGCGATATTCAGCCCGCATGGGATCTGCTGGAGCCGTACCTGCAGAGCGACGACGGTGCTGTCACGCGCGCCGGGTCGCAGACGACCGCGCCCGACAGCGAAGCGGATTTCACCCAGGTTTTGAGCGACAAGAACGACTGGAGCCACCTGTGGGCATCCCTGCCGTTTACCTTGAGGCAGGACAACGGCTCGACGCTCTACATTGCCTACGGCGTTGCCGAGACCAAGATCGGCGATGTGGGGGTTAGCTTCGAGCCTTCGTTCAACAGAGATAAGTTGTGCGTTGATTTCACCTACGAGGGCACGTTCGGCTCGCACAAGGTGAGCGCCGAGACGAGCCGCACCGAGGGCGATATCAACTACGGCGTCGAAACCAGCGTGGCGCTTGACAATGCCTTGGAGCACACGAGCATCGAGGGCAAGAAGGTGTGGAGCGATGGCGACAACATCTATCACACGCGCCCCGGCTCAAGCGCGTCGAGCGATGCATGGTCGGTCGCGTTCCTGCTGCAGCGCACGACGAGCGAGGACGGCTCATTCGACAGCTGGGAATGGGTGACCGAGTACGGCTCCGCGCTTGAAAGCAAGAGCGATTGGAGTTCGTGGGACGATCCGAGCATCGTGTCCGTGGAAATCACAAACAAAGACGAGGGTGCCACCGCGAAGTTCGAGAACCTGCCGAAGTACGACAACGAGGGCAATCAGTACCGGTACCGCCTAGTCGAGGTGACGCCGAAGGGGTATACGCCGGGCAACGGCTCTGCCGCCTACACCGACCCCGAAACGGAGGATTCGCTCTGGGTCGTCGATTCAACGGGGGAAGGCTATACCGATTCTTATTCCTTCACGAACGACCTCGTGGAAACACAGTTCTCTGGCAGGAAGACCTGGGAAGACTACGACACCGGGTTCATGCCGGATTTCTCCGATGGTAGTGCGCCCGACATCCAGCTGAAGCTCTACCGCAAGGCGGGGGAGAACGGCGCGACCGAGGGCGTGACCTACCAGCAAAACGGCGGTCAGCCCACGTGGGGGAAGACCGAAGACCCCCTCGTGTGGGCCTACACGTACACGAATCTGCCGAAGTGCGATCAGAAGGGCGTCGAGTACATCTACTGGGCGCTTGAGGAAGCGGGTTCCGCTGAGGGCTTCTACCCGGTGTATCCCGATGGCGATACGGGCCGTGAGATCAAGAACACCGCCACGCGCTTCACGCTTGACAAGGTGTGCGCGGACGCCTATGACGGCGAGGTGCTGAACGGCGTGGAGCTGACCATCACGGGCGAGGGCGGCAAGACCTTCGCCGTGTGGTCGCGCGACGAGGCGGGGCAGGTTTCGTCGAAGGTGTGGCGGCGGGGCACCGATGACGTGTCCCAAGGCGGCACCGAGATGACGGGTGACAACGCCGGATGGATTATCGGCCTGCCCGCAGGCGGCTACACCATCACCGAGACGAAGACCCCCACAGGCCATGTGACGGTGGAGCCGATCGGCCTTCAGATCAGCGCCGAGGGCGTGGTGGCGCTGCCGGCATCCCCCAGCCACGCCGAACTTGTGGTCGAGGGCGCCAACCCCGGCGGCACCATCACCATCAAGGTGAAAGACGAGGTGTTTCGCGGGCATGTCAACCTCAAAAAGACGCTCGATGGCAGCGGCGGGCTTGAGGGTGTTTCCTTCGATCTGTACCGCGTGGGCGAGCCCGACGTGCTTATCGCCAAGGATATCGTGACCGGGGACGATGGCACCTGGAAGAGCGTTGAGGCCGACGGCATTGAGGTTATTCCGGGTGGAGACGAGCACCACAAGACGCTTGCCGACGGCTTGCATCCCGGCGAGTACTATTTCGTGGAGACGAGCGCTCCGGACGATGTTCACCTTGACGAGGGGGATAACAAGGTGCCCTTCACCATCGTGGCGGGAAAGCCCGCGACGGTGGAGGTGGAAAAGGACAACACGTCGTTCGCCTCCAGCGCCACGCTTGCGAAGTACGACGCAACAACCGGCAGCGGCATCAAGGATGCCCACTTCAAGCTGGAGCATCAGGCGGCGGGCGGCACGTGGACGACGGTTGCCGAGGACATCGCCACCGCCTCCGACGGCACGCTGCGCCTGTCCTTCGACAGGAAGGGCGCCTACCGCCTGACCGAGGTGGCGAATGCGGGCTACGATGTGGCAGATCCGTTCCAAGCGACGTTCACCATCGATGATGGCGACTTCAACGGCGCAGGTGCCGCAAGCGCCGACCCGCTTGATTTCAACGATGCCGAGGTGCGCGAAGCGCACGGTTGGCAGGGCTCTGCACTTGACGAGCGCGGCATTTCCAACGAACGCCTGACGGGCGCTGCCACGCTGCTTAAAACGGACGACGACGGCAGCGCGCTTGACGGCGCGGTGTTCGTGCTGCAGCAGCGCATCGTGGCCGGCTGGGTTCCGATCGCCGCGGGCTTGGAGGCAGGCAAGGCCTACGCGTATTCCGTCGATGGCACCAAGGAGACGGGCGACAACGAAACGGGCCGCCTGAGCGTTTCCAACCTTGAGTGGGGCACCTACAAGTTCGTGGAGGTTCAGTCTGCCGACGGCTTCGTCATCGAGAACGGCACATGCGAAACCGCGCCGTTCACCATCGACCGAGAGGCTGTTGCCGCCGGCGTGACGATCGATGCGGGCAAGCTCGTCAACCCCAAGATGGCGGGCATATCGCTGATTAAGATGGACGAGACGGGCGAGAAGGCGCTTTCCGGCGCGGAGTTCGTCATCAAAGGCAAGTTCGCCGACGGTGAGGCGTCCAAGACGCTGACGGCTACCGAAAGCGCGCATCTGCTTGATGAGGGCTTGCTGGTTACAGGCGAGAGCTACACCGTGCGCGAGACGAAGGCCCCGGCCGGATACAAACTGCTGGACGACGCGTTGGAGTTCACGGTCGAGAAGGACGGCGCTATAACCTACGGCGACCTGCCCGAAGGCTGGGCCGCGGGAGAGGACGGCTACACCTTCACCGCCAAGGACGCGCCCATCGAGCTTGTTCTTGAGAAGGTTGACGAGCAGGGTAAGGCGCTTGATGGTGCCACGTTCACCATCGAGGGCACGTTTGCCGACGGTACGACTGCGCGTAAAAACATTTCCGGCAACACCAGCCTCTCTACGGAGCTGGTGGCTGGCAACGCCTACAAGGTGATTGAGGTCAAGGCGCCGGATGGCTACACCATGCTCGAGGACGCGTTCGAGTTCACGGTTGATGCGAACGGCAGTGCGACGGTTACGACTGAAGCCGATGGCTACACGCTCTCCAGCGAGGGTGGCGTCATCACCGTCAAGGCGGCCGACGCGCAGACCGAGCTCGACATCGCCAAAGTGTCCACCGAGGGTGCGAGCCTGGGCGGCGCGACCTTTGAGGTTGCGGGCACGTTTGCGGATGGCGCCGAAAGTCCCATCGTGCTTACGACGGGCGCGGACGGCAAGGTGGATGCGAGCCAGCTTAGGGGCAAGCTGATCGTGGGCAAGGAGTACACCATCACCGAGACGAAAGCTCCGGCGGGTTACGAGCTTATTGCCGATGCGTTGACGGTTATGGTCAACGCCGATGGCACGCTTGAAGTTGTGGGCGATTCTCCAGATGCCTACTCCATCGGCGATGGCACCGTGACCGTGACGGTGACCGACACGCCTATCACGATGCAGCTGGTCAAGAAGGGCGAGGGCGGCACGCAGAACTTCGGCGGCGCCAAGTTCGAGCTTGCGCCTGCCGAGGGCTTCGCGTTTGCTGACGGCAGCACCGATGCGATGATGTTGGTTACGGACGAAGGAGGCGTCGCCGAGGTCGAGCCCGGCATGTTGGTTGCAGGCAGCACCTATGTCGTGCGCGAGATCCAGGCACCGGCGGGTTATGAGCTCATCGAGGGCGTGTTCGCGTTCGAGGTGGGTTCTGACGGCGCCATCGCTATTGCGGGCGAGCAGGTTGAGGGTTACACCATCGATGCCGAGGCCGAGGAAGTGACGCTTGTCGTTTCTGACGCTCCTATCGAGCTGCAGGTTATGAAGCAGAACGCCGACGGCGATGTGCTTCCTGGTGCGGTGTTCGCCCTGTCCGGTGCATTTGCCGATGGTTCCACCGAGCTTGTGCTCGAGGCAACCGGAGAGGACGGCATCGCTTGCGTTCCTGAGGGCATGCTTGTGGGCGAGAGCGTGTATACGCTTGCCGAGATTACTGCTCCCGCAGGTTACGAGGTGGCCGGGTCGGTTGAGCTCATGGTGGGCGCGGACGGCTCGATCGAGTTGGCCGACGATGGTTCGGACGGTTCCGGCACGTACGAAGTCACGGTGGTCGATGGGTCGGTCGTGCTGACGGCTGTGGATGAACCCATTGCGTTCAAGCTGGTGAAGACGAACATCGACGGTGTTCCGCTGGCGGGTGCGGAGTTTGTTGTGAAGCCCGCTGCGGGCTCGGCGTTCGCCGACGGCTCTGCCGAGGTGCGGTTTGCGACTGACGAACGAGGCGAGGCGGCGCTGGTCGATGCGTTGCTTGTCGCGGGCGGCACCTACACGGTGGAGGAGGAGAAGGCTCCGGAGGGCTACGAGGTCATAGCGGGCGCGTTCTCGTTTACGGTGGCAGCCGATGGCACCATCGCGCCAACGGCAGACAGCACGCAAGCGGTTGCGGGGCAGCCTGGCTACCGGGTGGCTGACGATGGGGTGTCGCTGCAGGCCTTTGATGAGGAGACGCCGAAGCTGCCCAGTTCAAAGCTGGAGAAGACGGGTGATGGCGCGCCGCTTCTGCTTGTGGGCGCGGTGACGACGGTGGCCGCGGCCTTCTTGGCGCTGGCGACGCGCAAGCATCGCCGTAGGACGCTGCGGTAGGAACGACAGGGGGGCGCCGTCGGCGTAGATGCCGACGGCGCCCCCGGTCTTGGGGGAGATTCGTTGCGCTTGCGTGCGAAGGGCGCAGCGCGGCGTTTTGCGGATGGCGGGTGTCGCGTCTTCCGGATCGTTCAAAGTGCGGAGGGCCGTGTCTGCGGCGGGACGGCCCTCCGCAGACACGGGGGGGGGGCTTACGCCTTGAGCGCCGCCACCACGGCCTTGCCGGTGACCAGGCCGCTGCCGGCGTTGGGCGCGAGGTCGCTGCCGCTGTCGGCGACGGTGGAGCCGCAGCAGTACACGTTGGGGATGGGGGTGCCGTCTTTGTCCGTGAGCTGGCTGTCGGTGGCAACCTTCATGCCGCCGTGCGTCTTGTAGCGGTAGGGGAAGTGCTTCATCGCGTAATATGGAGCGGAAAGCGAGTTCAGGAACAGCTTCTTGCCAAATTCGGCATCCTCGCCCGCAGCCACCGAAGCGTCGTAGGCGGCGAACGTCTCCTTGAGCGTGTCGGCCGGAACGTCCATGGTGGCGGCCAGCTCGTCAAGCGAATCGCACGGCGGCAAAAGGGTAGGGGTGTTGTCGCCTGGTGACGATTTGGCGGGAGAGGGGGAGGGCTGCCTGCTCCTTGCGCACTGTCGCCGACTGGGGCTATTCCCGAACGTACATCGCTTGGGGTATGGCATGCCGAGGCGGGGTCGCGTAGTATGGGGGCATGGACAGCTTTCTGGTGAGCAATCGGCCGATGACGGCGAAGGATTGGGCGATCGACGCCGCG
The DNA here is from genome assembly GCF_002899695.1 of Rubneribacter badeniensis. Lineage (GTDB taxonomy): Bacteria > Actinomycetota > Coriobacteriia > Coriobacteriales > Eggerthellaceae > Rubneribacter > Rubneribacter badeniensis. The sequence continues at coordinate 9,854 of NZ_PPEL01000027.1, read as the reverse complement.
GCGGCCGCGGCGTCGTTTCTGTTCGGCTGCGTGCAGCTTATGCTCACGGCTTCGTCCATCGTGATACCCGACCTCGCGCTGCGCCAATACCTCGGCATGGTGAACGTGGTGCCGGACGCGTCGGTGTTCGTGGCGCTCGCGCTCACCACGGCGCCGCTTATCGTTCGCCGTCGCTGCCCGTGGCCGGTGTTCCTGTTCTGCTTCGTCGCGTTTTTGGGATTTCAAGATGCGTTCAGCGGGTTCTCGCTCACCATCGTCGGGCCGGCGGTGGCGCTCTACACCATTGCGAACGAGCGGGGGCGCTCCGAAGCGGTCGTCGGCGCGGCGGTGGCGGTGGCGGGTCTGCTGTTCGTCGACGCTCCGTCGCGGACGGCGAGCCTCGCCTTCTTCACGCGCTTCCAGAACATCGCGTTCGTTGCGGCGGCCGCGTTCGCGGGATACGCCTATCGAGCGCATCGCGCCTACGTCCAGGCGACCGAAGAACGCGCTTCGGAGGCCGAGCGCACGCGCGAGGAAGAGGCCGCCCGACGCGTGGAGGAGGAGCGCGTGCGCATCGCGCGCGAGGTACACGACATCACGGCGCACTCGCTGTCGGCGGTGAGCATCCAGGCGGCTGCAGCCGAGCGGCTCATCGACCGCGATCCGGTGGCGGCGAAGGAGGCCGTGGCGACCGTGCGCGCCACGGCGAGAAGCGCGCTTGACGACATCCGCAGCATGATCGGCGTGCTGCGCCATGGCGACGAGGCAGAGACGGCACCCGCTGCGGGCACCGATCGTTTGGACGATCTCGTGTCGTATCTGCGCGGCGCGGGCGTGGAGGCGTCGCTCGATGCGCGCTCTTACGACAGCTCCCGCGTGCCCGCGCATGTGGACATGGCGCTGTTCGGCATCGCGCGCGAGGCGGCGACGAACATCGTGCGCCATGCGGGGGCGCGCACGGCGACGCTGCGCTTGGCGCTCGAGGACGGCCAAGCGCGCCTTGTGGTGGAAGACGACGGACGCGGAGGCGCGCCTGTCCCTGCGTCCGATTCTGCAACTGCGGTGGCCCGTGCGGGCGGTGGCCATGGCATTGCCGGCATGGCCGAGCGCGTGCACCTGCTCGGTGGCGCGTTCTCCGCAGGGCCCAAGGCCGGCGGCGGCTTTCGCGTGGTGGCGAGCATCCCGGTGAGAGGAACGGAGGCGTAGGGCATGGAGCGAGTGGGGCGGCAGGGTTGGTCGGAAGGTTCGGGGCGGCCGGAGCGCGCGGGGCATTCCGAGCGCTCGGGGCGTTCGGAGCCGGTGCGCGTGCTGGTCGCGGACGATCAGGACCTCGTGCGCAGCGGCTTCAAGCTCATCCTCATGTCTTACGACGGCATCGAGGTGGTGGGGGAGGCGCGCGACGGGGAAGAGGCCGTCGGGCTGTCGCGGCGGCTCTCGCCCGACGTGGTGCTCATGGACATCCGCATGCCGCGCATGAACGGCATCGAAGCCACGCGCGCCATTCGCGCGGACGGCGCGCTCGAAGGCGTGCGCGTGCTCATTCTCACGACGTTCGATCTGGACGAGTACGTTTACGACGCGCTGTCTGCCGGCGCGAGCGGCTTTCTGCTGAAGGACGCCGAGCCGGACGAGATCGCCTCGGCCGTGCGCGTCGTGGCCCGCGGCGATGCGCTCATCGAGCCGTCCATCACGCGCCGCCTCGTCGAGACGTTCGTGGCCGCGCGCCCCGCCAGCATGGCGGCGACGCGCACGGCCGGGCTTTCCCAGCTGACGGATCGCGAGCGCGAGATCCTCGTGCTGGTGGCCCGGGGCTTAACGAACGACGAGATCGGGTCGAGCTTGTTCATCTCGCCCGCCACGGTCAAAACGCACCTCGCGCGCATCATGGCGAAGCTTGACGCCCACGACCGCGCCCAGCTCGTCGTGCGCGCCTACGAAAGCGGCCTCGTGAAGCCGGGCTTGCGGTAAGGTTCGGCGGTGCCTCGTCCCGCTGCCTTGGGCGATTGGGGCGAGGTGGGAGCGCGTTTCGTTTTTGGCTGCGTCAGCGAACGGCGCGGTCGCCTCGTTCCAATTGTGGCGATCATTTGGCGATTGGGCGAAATCTTAGTCACATACGCTCATATTTCCTCAAATTTCCTTGCATTCGGGTGCGAGGATGCTATAGTTACTCATTGTTTAGCACTCGTTACCACTGAGTGCTAGCAGTCGCCACAATCGAGTGGTTAAATAGGCAAACGTGCGATAACCAGTTTCGTACACCAGTCGGACGAAAGGAAGGCAGCGTTATGAATTTGAAACCTCTGGGTGATCGCGTGATCGTCAAGCAGGACGAGGCCGAGGAGACGACGGCCTCCGGCCTGTACCTCGCCACCGAGGCGAAGGAGAAGCCCCAGAGCGGCACGGTTCTGGCTGTGGGCGACGGCAAGCTTGACAAGGACGGCAACCTGGTCCCCGTTCCCGTGAAGGTGGGCGACAAGGTCGTATACGGCAAGTACGGTGGAACCGAGATCAACGTGGAGGGCGAGGACGTCCTCATCCTGCGCGCCGACGATCTGTACGCGGTGTTCGCGTAAGTTCAACCCGACGGCTTCCCGTGGTGGCCGCCGAGCCTTTCAGAACCTGAGCGCTTTCGCACGCGGCGCAAAGGCCGCTTAGCTCAAACGTTCAGAACCTTCAAGGTTCCGCGACCCATCACAAAAAGCCCGTGATTACCTTTACTTGCAGACAGTCGAAAGGATATTGGCATCATGGCGAAAGAAATCAAGTTTGAAGCCGACGCCCGCAGCGCGCTCGCTGCCGGCGTGAGCAAGCTGGCCGACGCTGTCAAGGTGACGCTTGGCCCCAAGGGCCGCTACGTCGCCCTGGAGAAGTCCTACGGCGCCCCCACCATCACCAACGACGGCGTGACCGTCGCCAAGGAAGTTGAGCTGGAGGATCCGGTCGAGAACATGGGTGCTCAGCTCGTGCGCGAGGTGGCCGTGAAGACCAACGACGTGGCCGGCGACGGCACCACCACCGCCACGCTCTTGGCCGATGTCATCGTGTCCGAGGGTCTGCGCAACGTGACCGCCGGCGCCGACGCGCTCGGCATCCGTCGCGGCATTCAGAAGGCCACCGACGCCGTGGTCGAGGCCATCAAGGCCGACGCCACGCCGGTTGCCGGCAAGGACCAGATCGCCAACGTGGGCACCATCTCCGCGGGCGATGCCGAGATCGGCGAGAAGATCGCTGAGGCCATGGAGGCCGTGGGCAACGAGGGCGCCATCTCCGTGGAGGAGAACGCGCAGTCGTTCGACCTCGAGCTCGACATCGTCGAGGGCATGCAGTACGAGCGCGGCTACATCTCGCCGTACATGGCCACCGACATGGAGAAGATGGAGGCCGTCCTCTCCGATCCCTTTATCCTGCTGACCGACCAGAAGATCACGAACGTCCAGGACATGGTGCCGCTTCTGGAGGAGGTCATGCGCTCCGGCCGTCCGCTGTTCATCGTCGCTGAGGACGTCGAGGGCGAGGCGTTGGCCACCATCCTGCTCAACAAGCTGCGCGGCACGTTCAACTGCGTCGCCATCAAGGCTCCCGGCTTCGGCGACCGTCGCAAGCGCATCCTCGAGGACATCGCCGCCGTCACGGGCGCGCAGGTCATCGACAAGGACTTCGGCATGACCATGGCCGACGCCAAGGTCGACATGCTCGGCCATGCCAAGACGGTCAAGGTCACCAAGGACACCGCCCTCATCGTGGACGGCGCCGGCGACAAGAAGGCCATCGACGACCGCATCAGCCAGATCAAGGCCGAGCTCGAGCGCGTCGACTCCGACTTCGACCGCGAGAAGCTGCAGGAGCGTCTGGCGAAGCTGTCCGGCGGCGTGGCCGTGCTCAAGGTGGGCGCTGCGACCGAGTCCGAGCTCAAGGAGAAGAAGTCCCGCATCGAGGACGCGCTGCAGGCCACCCGCGCAGCTGTCGAGGAGGGCATCGTCGCTGGCGGCGGCGTGGCGCTGCTCGACGTGCAGTCTGCGCTCGATGCCATCGACACCACCGACAAGGACGAGGAAGTGGGCATCGCCATTATCCGCAAGGCGCTCGAGGCTCCCATCCGCGCGATCTCCCAGAACGCCGGCTACGAGGGCAGCGTTGTCGTGGAGCGCGTCAAGGGCATGGCGAAGGGCGAGGGCCTGAACTGCGCCACCGGCGAGTATGGCAACATGATCGAGATGGGCGTCAACGACCCCGTGAAGGTGACCCGCACGGCGCTGCAGTCCGCTGCTTCCGTCGCGGCCCTCATCCTCATCACCGAGGCCACCATCAACGACATCCCGAAGGATCCCGATCCGGCGGCCATGGCTGCTGCCGCGGGCGGCATGGGCGGCATGATGTAAGCCTCGCGGCTTGCAAACTTGTACGCACGCTTGCAAATCGAGAGGGGGCTGCATATGCGGCCCCCTCTTTGCGTACGGCGTTCGATGAGCGATATGCGACGGGCTCATCCTGCGACGGGCGCATCCGACGAGCCGCATCCGGCAATGCTGGTGAGCGTGCGCTCGACAAGGGCTGGTGCCGCGCTTGCCGCATCAGCCCTTGCCGAGCGCACGATTCTGAGAATGGGACATGGTGGAAAACCGCAGGGGAGTCTTCTGGACGGGCTATGTCGGGTGCGGACATGAGAATGCGGGCGCGCTGGCGTGCGAGGAAGCCCGCATGCCAGCGCGCCCGTGCTGCGTGTCAGCGAAGGCGCGCTACCGGTCCTTTTTGGAGATGAGCAGCAGGATGCCGCCGATGAGCGACACGAAGATGAGCGTGCACACGCCGAATCCGGTCGTGTTCGCCTTCGTCCCCTTGTAGATGCCGTAGCAATGCACGGTCATGGGGATCATCCAGGCAAGCGGGATGATGAGCCAGCACACCGCCACGGTGGAGAGGATGCACAGGATGAATGCGGCCAAGCGCAGCCCGCGGTCGCTGTCGTTGGCGACGGGTTGCGCTTGCGGATAATAGGTCGGGGTGGCGACGGACTGCGCTGCGGAGGGCTGTTGCGGAGCGGGGGTCGGCTGCGAGGCGGCCTGGGCGTTCGGCTGCGCATCGGCGTAATCGTCGGTCCAGCGTTCGCCGTCCCAGTAGCGAAGCTTCGTGGCGTCGCCCGAAGGGTCGGGATACCATCCGGCTTGTGCAGTTTCCATGGTTTTCCTCCTATCGTTGAGGTAAGTAACGAAAAGTATAGCTTATCGGCGAAGCGATGTCCCCCGTCCGCGCCTCGAAGATGCGTTTCCGCGCGGCGACATTGCCGACAGTGCTGTGCGCGTACCGGGTTGCTCGCGCGTCGGTTTTCGCGGGGATGCACAGCTCCTGTCGACGGCATCGCTGCCGCCTTCGTCCATCCATGACCATTTCGCGACGGGCGGCTGTTGCGCGAACGGAACGTTGTCCGGTGGGCTTATAATGCACGGCATGGAAGAATTCTTGCACAGCGCTGGGCACGTGCTCTCGCATTCGGTTGCGGACACCTTGTACCTCATCCCGTTTCTGCTCGTCACCTACGTGGCCATGGAATGGCTCGAGCACAAAGCGGGCGGCAAGGCCGAGGCCGCCATCCAGCGCGCGGGGGCGGCGGGTCCCATCGTGGGGGCCGTCGTGGGCGTGGTGCCGCAATGCGGGTTTTCTGCGGCGGCGGCAACGTTGTGGGCGGGGCGCGTCATCACGCTCGGCACGCTGTTCGCCGTGCTTTTGTCCACTTCCGACGAGATGCTGCCCATCTTCGTTGCCGAGCAGGTGCCGATCGACGTTATCCTCAAAATCGTCGGCGTGAAGATCGTCATCGGCATGGTGATGGGGTTCATCGTGGACGCGGGGCTGCGCATTGCGCGCCGCATCGATGCGCCGCTGCACATCCACGAGCTGTGCGAGCAGGAGCATTGCCACTGCCACGACGGCGGGGGCGGCATCCTCAGAAGTGCCGTGAAGCACACCTTGCAGGTGACGCTGTTCGTGTTCGCCGTCACGCTCGTGCTGAACGGCGTGCTGGAGGCGGTGGGCGAGGACGCGCTTGCCGAGTTCCTGGGGGCGAATCCGGTGCTCTCGGTGTTCGGTTCGGCGCTTGTGGGCCTCGTGCCGAACTGCGCGGCCAGCGTCGTTATCGCGCAGCTGTACGTGGAGGGCGTGCTGGGATCGGGCGCGATGCTGGCCGGACTGCTGGTCAGCGCGGGTGTGGGGCTGCTCGTGCTCATGCGGACGAACCGCCATCCCAAGGAGAACGCAGCCATTATCGCCGTGCTGTACGCGATGGGCGTTGGCTGGGGGCTGCTCGCGGACGCGTTCGGTGTCGTGTTCTGAGGATCGGGCAACGGGCGCGCAGCGGTGCGTATACGGCGAGCGTCCGATGGTGGATGCGGGGTTCGCGGCGGTGGTGCGCAGCCGTCGGCAGCCCATCGCCGCATGGGTGGCCGACGCGTAGTGCGGCGTGCGGCGTGCGCTGACTGGCGAGCAGATGTTTCGCCCGTTGTCGCTGATCGCGAGCGCGCGCGGCGTATGCTCGCGCGTAGTCCGCGTCGCAAGACGATGCGAGCGCAGGGAGGGTGTCCGTCTGCGTATCGGACGCAGGAGGGTGGATTGATCGGCAGGAGGATGCATGTCTGAGAGAGAGCGCATGGAGGCGGGAGCGCTGTATCGTTTCGCGGGCGACGCCGAGCTCATGGCGATGGGCGCGCGCTCGCGTCGGCTGACGCGCCAGTACAACGCCACGCGCGAGGACGAGGGAGATCGGCGCCGCGCGCTGCTGGAGGAGCTGTTCGGCTCGGTGGGGGAGGGCGCGCACGTCGAGCCGCCGCTTCACTGCGACTACGGCTGCAACGTCCATGCGGGCGCGCGCTTCTTCGCGAATTTCGGCTTGATCGTGCTTGACGAGTGCCGCGTGGCCATCGGCGACGACGTGATGATCGGGCCGCGCGTGAGTCTGTGCTGCGCGGGCCATCCCATCGACGCGGCCGTGCGCGCAAGCGGGCTGGAGTACGGCAAGCCCATCACCATCGGCAACAACGTGTGGATCGGCGCGCACACGGTGGTGAATCCGGGCGTGACCATCGGCGACAACACGGTGATCGGCTCCGGCTCGGTGGTGACGAAGGACGTGCCCGCAAACGTGGTGGCAGCGGGCAACCCCTGCCGCGTGCTGCGCCCCATCACCGCTGAGGACGCTGCCCGCTGGGAGGTGGAGCGTGACGCCTACTTCAGAGCTGTGGCGGCAGAGGCCGAGGGGTAGCGTCGGCGCTGTGCGGATCCGCTCGGTCTGCCTTGCCCGTTCTGCCTTGCTGTCCTTTCCCGATCGGATTTCGTTTCCTTTCGCTTGCGCGTGGCGAAACGGGCGGGCTTGCGGCTCGAAGCGCGCTGACAGGACGGGGCCGATGGAGTAGCATACAGGAAAGCTGACATCCTGGGATTTCGGAAGGAGAGCGATGGACATGGCAAAGCTTGAGGCGGGCATGACGCGCGACGAGGCGTTCGCGCTGTTGAAAGAGCACAACAAGGATCCGTTCCACATCGAGCACGGCGAGACGGTGGAGCAGACCATGCGCTACTTCGCGCGCGAGTACGATCCTGAGAACGAGGAGTTCTGGGGCATCGTGGGCCTGCTGCACGATCTGGATTGGGAAGAGCACGACGACGAGCCCGAGCTGCACACGCTGTACGCCACGCCGCTCATCGAGGCCGCCGGCGGCTCGCCCGAGCTCATTCGCGCCATCCAGAGCCACACGTCCGACTTCAACCCCGAGTTGCCGAAGCCCGAGCTCATGATGGAGAAGATCCTGTTCGCCACCGAGGAGCTGACGGGCCTCATCGGCGCCGCCATCGTCATGCGCCCCAGCAAGAGCGTCATGGACTTCGAAGTGAAGTCGCTCAAGAAGAAGTTCAAGGACAAGCGCTTCGCCGCCGGCGTCAGCCGCGACGTTATCAGAAGCGGCGCCGAGATGCTCGGTTGGGAGCTGGACGACCTGTTCGCCCGCACCATCGAGGCCATGCGCTCCTTCGCTCCCGACAAAGACACGTTCCGGGTGGCGAAAGCGACCGACTAACACCGCGGAAACGTTACGAAAAGGGGGTTTCGGGTGCGTGGATCCCGCGCGCCTCTCTTTTGCTGCACTGGCCCTCTTGGCGACATTCGCGTTGTTCTCTCGTTGTGCTCGCGTCCCTTGTTGTGATGTCTGCGGCCTTTTTTCTCCGCGGTGTCCGGGTTGCCTCTTCGTTGCGCCTGCGTTTCCCCTGATGTATCGGTATTTCATTTCGCAGATACTGCGGTATCGCGTCTGCGCTCTTTTTGCCGTGCCGCGCTGATCTGCATGGCGTGATGTGGGGGCGAGGAGGCGCGGTGGAGGGGCGATTGCCCATCGATCGTTGCCGATTTGCGTGACTCCTCTTGTGTTTGCGATGATGCTGCTTGCCTAGGCGAGAACCCGCTTGCAACAAGGAGGGTTGCACCCGGACAATGCGAATGCGAAGGCGAGGAAGAGGGCTGGTTGCGGTAGTCGAGGCCGCGAAAGCTAGGTTGCAGCTGGGACAATGGAGCGGAATGCTGGCGGCGACCCTCCGTTGCCGGGCCGCGCATCCTCTTGCGCTTTCGCCCGCTTGGACGGGACGAGTACGTTTGTCTCGCCTAAGCGCATTCGCCCGCCGTGCCCGTTGGCGCGTGTTGCGCCTCGTCAACCCGGCGCGATCGTTTACGCTGTACGCGGTGCGTCTTTGGCGATGAGCACGGCGATGGGCGAGCTTTGCACCACCGCATAACTCACGCTGCCGAGAAATCCCTTCACGCCGCCCTGTCCGCGGCTGCCCATGACGATGAGGTCGCAGCCCTCGTCGCGAGCGCATTTCACGATGAGGTCGGCGGGTGAGGTGCCTCTCAGAAGACGGGCGCATGCCGTGTTCGGCACTTCGTCGGCCAGGGCGCTCAGTTCGTCAAGCACTTTGACGGCCTCGTCGAAGATGACCGTTTCAGTTCCGGTTCCCGTGCCGTAAAGTCTTACGACATGCACGAAGACGAACTCGACCTGTTCGTTCTGCGCGCCGATCTTGCGGGCCAATTCAAGCGCGCGAGCCGAAGGGGCCGACCCGTCGTAGGCGACAAGCACCTTCGAGCACCAGTTGTTCGTTTCGCTCATGCGACCACCTCGCTTCAAAAGGGACGCGTCAATTTTAGTATGGAATACGCTGAAAACGGTGGCGGTTTGGTGGCAATCCCTGGGTGTTGCCGTGGTTTGAGGCGCGAAAGGCCTTGCCTTCGAACGACTTCGGATGAAATGCAGCGGTGTGGTGTCGGAGTTGGCCGTTGTCCGGATTGCTGTCGGGCTGCTTTTGCTGCCGACGTGCGGGCCTTGATGCATGGTTTCGCGCCTGTCTGTCTGTATTCGCATTCACCATTGACCGCTTGCGAGCGCCCAGGTACAATAAGCAATCGCGCATCGATGCGGATGTGGGCCGTTAGCTCAGTTGGTAGAGCAGGGGACTTTTAATCCCAAGGTCGCGGGTTCGATTCCCTCACGGCCCACCATTTTCGCTCGTCATTGTGCGCTTCGATTTGCTCACTGGGCCGTCGTCCAACGGCAGGACTCTGGTTTTTGGTACCAGCTATCAAGGTTCGAATCCTTGCGGCCCAGCCAGATGCGTTCTCGACATCTCCGTTTTCCCGCTTCGTACTCTCGCCGGTGCATCGATGAGCGTTTTCGTTCTGTCGGCGCAAGGGAACCGGCTTCCATGTTGCGAAGGTAACGTACAATTTTTTGCGCACTTTGACAGCAGGATAGCGTCCAGATAGGAAGGAGGGCACGGCCCGCCCCGGTATGATTCGAGTTGTCGAGACAAGAAGCATATTGGAGGAGAGCCATGCCCGA